>NZ_CP017940.1:3532500-3832500 GCF_002764115.1 Phyllobacterium zundukense
CTCCGTGATCTCACCGCGCGGACAATTCTCATCTCAATGCTCTATCAGTCGGATTTCCACGCCATGCAGTCCCATCTTGGGCATTGCCGGATTGTCGAAGCCTTGGAGGAGGGTGACTTTTCCGAGGCCGCGACGCTGTCCATTCAGCATCTTGATGAAGTTGAGGCAGGGCTGGATCTGACGAAGCGTCCAGATCCCCTGGCCGAACTGCGAAACTCACTTTCGCTTCCTCCCAAAGAACGTCCCGCCACTTCTTCCGGCGGCACAAATGACAAGTCCACCACCTCAAAGGAGAATGAATAGAATGCTCGCACGAAACATCCTCGTCGCCTTTGCGACATTTGCCGCAACCCTCGGATTCACTTCGCTGTCCCACGCTGACGCCTTGGCCGACATCACGTCGCGCGGCACGATCCGCGTCGCCGTTCCACAGGATTTTCCGCCATTCGGCAGCGTGGGCACGGACATGGCACCGATGGGTTATGACATCGACATGGCCAATCTGATCGCAGAACAACTCGGCGTGAAGGCCGAACTCGTGCCGGTCACCAGTGCAAACCGCATTCCCTATCTGCAGACCAACAAGGTTGATCTGGTTATTTCCAGCCTCGGCAAGAATCCGGACCGTGAAAAGGTCATCGATTTCACGACCGCGTATGCGCCCTTCTTCAATGGTGTGTTTGCGCCTGCCGAGTTTTCTGCGGCGAAGGCTGAAGACCTTGCGGGCAAGATTGTCGGTGTCACACGCGGTGCCGTTGAAGACCTCGAGCTCACCAAGATCGCGCCGGCTGACACCGTGATCAAACGCTATGAAGACAATAACGGCACCATCTCGGCCTTCCTTTCCGGTCAGGTTGAAGCTGTTGCAACCGGCAACGTCGTTGCAGCAGCGATCCTTGCCCAGAACCCGCCGAAACGCCCGGAGCTGAAATTCCTTATCAAGAACTCGCCCTGCTATATCGGCCTCAACAAGAATGAAACGGCACTGCTTGAAAAACTGAACGCCATCATCGCCACCGCCAAGTCTGACGGGAAGCTCAACATCGTCTCGCAAAAGTGGCTCGGCGCCGATCTTCCGGCCGACCTCTGATCAAAGGACCCTCTATGGCCACGTCATCCCACAATTCATCGTGGGATGACAAACCACCATCGGCGCAAGAGAGAGGACATTATCTTGAGCTATCATTTTGAATTCAGCTGGTTGCTTCAGTATTACCCGCAAATCCTCAAGGGTATCCTGATAACTATCGAGCTTATCGCGATCGGCGGAGTGCTGGGCATTTCACTCGGCATCATCTGCGCCTGGACCCGGGCTCTCGGCCCAGCATGGCTGAAACCTGTTGTTGCGGCCTATGTCGAACTTATCCGAAACACGCCCTTTCTGATCCAGCTCTTCTTCATCTTCTTCGGCCTTCCATCGCTCGGATTGCAACTCAATGAACTGACCGCCGCCAATATCGCCATGGTCGTCAATCTCGGAGCCTATAGCTGCGAGATCATTCGGGCAGGCATCCAGGCAACGCCGAAGGGTCAGTTCGAGGCTGGTGCCAGTCTCGCCATGACACGTTTCGAGACCTTCAGGCATGTCGTTCTCGTGCCGTCACTACAACGTATCTGGCCAGCATTGTCCTCGCAGGTCGTCATCGTCATGCTCGGTTCGTCCGTGGTGTCGCAGATCGCTGCCGAAGACCTGACTTTCGCCGCCAACTTCATCCAGTCTCGCACGTTCCGGGCATTCGAGGCCTACACCGTCTCGACGGCGATCTATCTCGCGCTGGCGATCCTGCTCAGACAGGTGCTCGTGATCCTCGGGGGCTTCATTTTTCCAAGGAGGCTGGCCCGATGATCGAATTTACGACATGGGATATCATCCGTAACCTGCTGCTCGCAACGCGCTGGACGGTTCTCCTGTCGCTTGTCTCCTTTATAGGCGGCGGCACGGTCGGACTGCTTCTCCTGTTCTTGCGCATTAGCAAACGCAAAACACTGCGCAGCTTCGCCAAATACTACATTGAGCTCTTCCAGGGCACACCGCTTTTGATGCAGCTGTTCATTGCCTTCTTCGGCCTTGGACTTTTCGGCATCGACGTGCCGGCATGGCTGGCTGCTGGACTGGCGCTCATCCTCTGGACCGCATCGTTTCTTGCCGAAATCTGGCGCGGCTGCGTTGAGGCGGTTGCCAAGGGACAATGGGAAG
Organism: Phyllobacterium zundukense; assembly: GCF_002764115.1. Classification (NCBI taxonomy): domain Bacteria; kingdom Pseudomonadati; phylum Pseudomonadota; class Alphaproteobacteria; order Hyphomicrobiales; family Phyllobacteriaceae; genus Phyllobacterium; species Phyllobacterium zundukense. Next base: position 3,534,698 of record NZ_CP017940.1, read on the forward strand.
CTTCCGCCAGTCTTGGCATGGGCCGGTTCCAGCAGATGCGCTACGTCATCCTCCCCCAGGCATTGAAAGTCGCCCTGCCACCGACCGTCGGCTTCTCCGTTCAGGTCGTCAAGGGCACTGCTCTTACCTCGATCATTGGCTTCGTCGAATTGTCGAAGGCCGGAACAGTCGTCACCAATGCAACCTTTCAGCCCTTCGTCGTCTACGGGCTTGTTGCTCTCATCTATTTCGCGCTCTGCTGGCCATTGTCCAAGAGCAGCCAGATTCTGGAAAGGAAGCTCAATGTCGCTCATCGAAATCACTGAAGTCAGGAAGAGCTTTGGTTCAACCGAGGTCCTGAAAGGCATCAATCTCGATGTCGAACCAGGAGAAGTGATTGCCATTATCGGCAAGAGCGGATCCGGAAAATCGACGCTGCTTCGCTGCATCAACGGGCTTGAAAAGATCAACGACGGCTCGATTTCCGTGGCGGGCGCTCAGTTCATCGATGATGAATTGCATCTGAAGGCACTGAGACTGAAGGTCGGCATGATCTTTCAGCAATTCAACCTCTTTCCGCACCTGACCGCCGGCGGCAATGTCATCCTGTCACAGACTGTCGTCAAGAGGACCCCCAAGGCCGAAGCGGAAACCATGGCGCGCAAAATGCTCGAGCGAGTTGGCCTCGGACACAAATTCAATGCCTATCCCGACGAGCTCTCCGGCGGTCAGCAGCAGCGCGTGGCAATCGCCCGGGCGCTGGCCATGCAGCCGATCGCGCTGCTTTGCGACGAAATTACCTCGGCACTCGATCCGGAACTGGTTTCAGAGGTGCTCGCGGTCGTGCGCGAGCTTGCCACCGAAGGCATGACGTTGCTGATGGTGACCCACGAGATGAAGTTCGCCCGGGACGTCTGCTCGCGCGTCGTCTTCATGCATCAGGGCCGCGTGCACGAAATCGGTCCGCCGGAAGAGGTCTTCGCCAATCCCAAGACACCGGAGCTGAGGCAGTTTCTCGGCGTGCACTAACCAGTCCGGATATTTGGTGGCGTGGTGGTGGGTGGTACGCAGGGCATCAGCTCACAAGGCTCAGACATCAGCGATCACGGATTGCGATCAGCCGCGCGCCACAATATTCCTGATCGATGTTTGGTGCCGCATGGTCTGCCATTGGTAGCGGATCTAATCCTAAACCAACTGCCTGGTGCCTCGCGGCAACAGAGCCGAGTCCGCTGTTGCCAATATTCATAATGAAAACAGAATTGAGATTACTTCCTACTATGTAAGTGTGTACTTTCGTTCTTCCACACCTATAATTCCACCATCGAGATGGAAGGCTCCAATGAAATACTACAATTATTTGGTGCTGAAGTTTGAAGAGCTGACCCCACTCAAACAGATTGTTCTCCTGCTTGTGTTGGGGAGCATTTTGGCAAACGTTCTTGCCGTGCTCTTCTTCCGTCTAGGCGGGTACGACCGCGTGGATAAGACCGTCTTTCTGACGACCGTCATTGTGCTCATTGTCGGCGGTCCGTTGGGTGCATTTCTCGTTGGCCAGAATTACAAGCTCAAGCTAATGGCGGAGGAATTGGAAACAGCGTTTCGCAAGGACGGCATGACGGGACTTTCGACGCGTCATGAGTTTCATATCCGGACCGAGCGTTTAATCAGAAATAGCAGCCTCGCGTTAAGTGCTGGAGCCGTTCTTTACATAGACGCAGATCATTTCAAGGCCATTAATGACAGATTTGGTCATGTAATCGGCGATGGCATACTTCTTGAGCTCGGCACGATGATCCGTGAGACCATGGGCAGACGCGACGTCGGAGCTCGTTTTGGAGGAAAAGAGTTCGCCATATTCCTCACCGACGCTGACTACGGTAAAGCCGCATGGATGGCCGAGAAATTGTTGATGGGCGCGCGGGGAATTTCCCGAAAAGTAAACGGCCAAGAGTTATTCGTGACAGTAAGTATTGGCGTTTCGTTCCACGAGCCCGGCCAGACGCTGGAACATCTCTTGGCCGCAGCTGACGAGTGTCTCTTGCAGGCCAAAGATCAAGGACGTGACCGTGTGGTCTTCGCGCAAATCACATCGCACGCATGAATCAGCTTGGTCCAACACGCCGCCTTTAACTGGCTTTAATCCAACGGGTCTAATGAAAGCCATGACGAATAAAGTTCGCTTTTCTACTCGCCCTTTCCGCTTGCGGCTTTAATCGCCGAATAGTGCGAACGCTTGTCCTCATACATCAGCAAATCGGCGCGCTTGGCAACGGATTCCATTTTTTCCCCAATGCTGCTGGTAGCCCGTCCGACAGAAATATTGAGCGGTATGTTCGAATAATACTGATTGTTGATTTCAACCAAGCTTCGAATTTCCTCGACCAGGCTCGCCGCCCCCAATTCATCGATCGCAGGTAAGAGAACAGCGAATTCATCTCCACCGATCCGTGCCGCATAACACGGTGCTCTAACCGCTTCGCCAAGAACTTCCCCTACCCGCCGCAGCAAACCATCGCCGACACTATGACCCCATTGATCATTGGTTACTTTCAGTCCGTTCAGATCCAGTATGATGATTGAGACCGGGTGGAATTCGCGCCGCTCGAGCCTGTTCAATTCATCCACATAAAAGGTGCGATTGTATAGCTTCGTGAGCACATCGTGTTTGCCCAGATATTCGAGATAGGCTTCGGCTTTTTTGCGTGCTGTTATATCGGTCAAAGATATCTGGACTAAGGACCAGTCATTCTCGTGACCTGGCAGAACAGAGAACTGCAACAGCACATGGCGTTCTGTGCCGTCGAGCACATAATTCACGGTCTCTCTCTGGTGAAACAGATTGCCATTCCATAGGTCGATCAACTGCTCTCTAAAATGTGCGTTCATCTCGTCCCTGAAAATGTCAGGGAGGCGGCGCAAAAGGGTGAGCTTGTCCGGTGCGAGAAACAGCTTCAGCGTTTCGCGATTGACGTCGATAACCCGGATTTCACTGGCACATTGGCGCACGAATTCAGGATGCACGTCGGTGAAAACGCGAAAGTCGGTGATGCCCCGCTCGCGCACTTCGTCGAGCAGCCGCTTGATGCGGCTGAAGTCTTCTACCCAGAGAGATACAGGGGGGCTGCGCTTATCCGCACAATGCCGACGAGCGCGATCAAGATACCACAAAAGGCCCGAACAAGTTTTTTGACCCTTCCTTTCCGCGATCACAGATTTTAAGCATTAGTGGCGACCGCATCAGTGAAGCGACTGTGGTCCTTCTTTGTCTACCAGCGCTTGCGGGTCAATGGGCCGCACGCGACGCCGTTCGTCGACCCCAGCTCTATCAACAATGGCAGGCTGAAATGCACGAAAGATTTCTGTTCAACGGTGCGGACAATGCCCCCGTGACCATCCTTCTTGCTCATGGCGCAGGCGCGCCAATGGATTCTGTGTCGATGGACCTGACCGCTAAGGCGCTCGCTGCAGCCGGGTTTCGCGTCGTACGTTTCGAGTTCGGCTATATGGCAGCGCGTCGCACATCTGAGGGTCGCAAACCCCCACCCCGTGCCGAGATGCTCAACCCCGAGTATATGACGGCAGTTGCTGAACTTGGAGCAACAGGCCCGTTGCTTATTGGCGGGAAGTCGATGGGCGGACGGGTCGCAAGCATGATCGCCGATGATCTCCACTCTGCCGGGAAAGTCGCCGGGCTGCTTTGCCTCGGCTATCCGTTTCATCCGCCCGGCAAGCCGGAGCAGCTCCGTACAAAGCATCTCGCCGGGCTGAAAACGCCGACATTGATTTGCCAGGGAACCCGTGACGAGTTCGGCACCCGAGAGGACGTTCTGGGCTACAAGCTCTCTGACAAGATCGAACTTCTCTGGCTTGACGACGGCGACCATGATCTCAGGCCCCGCAAGCGTATATCTGGCTTGACGGCGGCTGATCACCTAAGGACAGTGGCCGAGACGGTCACGGCGTGGGTCGACCGGCTGACTATGCAGCCCAGCCAAAGACCGCGTCCTTCAACATCAACGCTGTGAACCAGCGATTGAAAATCTGCTCGGCTTCTCGATCAGGCTCGACGTGCCCGTTGGGGTTCTGCCCTCCGAAATGCTTCACAAAACAACAGGCCGGTCGTCAGATATGGTCACTGAAGTGTCATAGGCCTGAGACGTAGCCGTCATAGAGCGAGCCTATTAAGGCACCGCGCAGGATCGTTTTGACGATGGGCCGGCCTCTTCGCGGATCCATACGCACCCCGATTCGACATTGTAAAAGAGAGATATCCCGTGCGGATCATCCAGATTACGGACACTCATCTCAGCCCGTCCAAGACGCATTTTAACAGCAACTGGCAGCCGCTGGCGGGCTGGATCGCGCGGGAAAAACCGGATCTGGTGGTCCACACCGGCGATCTCGCTCTCGATGGCGGCGGCACAGAAGACGATCTCATATTTTCGATGAAGCTTTTGGGTGAGCTACAGGTCTCTGTTCTCAGCGTACCGGGCAATCACGACATTGGTCACATGCTCGACGGCGATCAGCCGGTGAATGCGGAGCGGCTTGAACGCTGGCGCAGACTGGTGGGTCCCGAAGAATGGATCCACGACATCGGCAACTGGCGCCTGATTGGATTCAACAGTCTCATCCTCGGCGATAATAACAGGGACGAAGAAGCGCAGTTCGCATGGCTCGAGGATGCGCTGGCGAATGCTGCGGGGCGCCGTATCGCCATCTTCGCGCACAAGCCGCTGTTCGTTGACGAACCGGGCGAAGGCGACACGGGTTACTGGAGCGTACGCCCGGCAGCACGGCAACGGATGTGCGACCTTTTTGCCGAACATGATGTGGCGTTGCATGCCAGCGGTCATCTGCATCGCGCCTGGTCCGGAACCTTGAACACAACGAAGCTCATATGGGGTCCTGCGGCGTCCTTCATTGTTGGTCCGATGGAACGCGACATGCCGGGAGAGCGGATCGTCGGTGCCGTTATCCATACACTCGGCGATGACATCACGAGCGAGATCGTCGAGATTGCCGGAATGTCGCCATTCCTGCTGGATGACGTGATCGACGAAGTCTACCCGCGTGCCAAGCCAGTTGTGGAAGCACCCGCAGCATGAGTGCGTTTGCCCTTAGAAACATCTCCAAATCCTATGGTTCCTCACACGTCCTGGACGATGTCACGATCGAGGCAGAGGAGGGTGAGTTCATCGCGCTGGTAGGGCCATCCGGTTGCGGAAAGACCACACTTTTGCGCATTGCAGCCGGTCTCGATCATGGTGACAGCGGGAGTGTCTCGATGGGCGACCGCGATATAACTGCTGAACACCCTGCCGACCGGAATGTCGCGATGGTGTTCCAGTCCTATGCGCTCTATCCGCATCTCACAACTGCCCAGAACATTGCCGTGCCTCTGGCCATGCGCACCATGTCGAAGCTGGAGCGTATGCCGCTCATTGGCCGTTTCGTGGCCGGTCGCGCCGCACATCAGGCGGCTATCCGCCAGCAGGTGGTGACGACCGCCGCCAGCCTGAAGATTGATCACTTGCTCGACCGAAAGCCCGGGCAAATGTCGGGAGGCCAGCGTCAGCGTGTGGCACTGGCGCGGGCATTGGTGCGCCAGCCCGGCGTCTTTCTCATGGACGAGCCGCTTTCCAACCTCGATGCAAATCTGCGCGTTCATACCCGCGCGGAGATCGTGGACCTTCACCGCCGGGCCGGTGTGCCGACGCTTTATGTAACCCATGATCAGGCCGAAGCGCTCAGCATGGCTGACCGGGTGGCGGTGATGATGGGCGGCAGGCTGCTGCAATTCGATGAGCCGGCACGGATCTATGACGATCCGCGCCATATCGAGGTTGCACAATTCGTCGGAAGCCCGCGTATCAACGTACTCGACGCCTTGACCTCCGAAAATGGCACGGTGGTTTTCGGGGGAAAAGTCCTGGCCGAGGGGATCACCGGTCCTGTCGGAACGCCGGTCCAGATTGCCGTACGGCCAGAGCGGATCAAGCTGCGCGATGCAACCGGCCATGGCATCCCCGCAATCGTATTGCGCCTCGAATTTCTCGGTTCGGAAGTGCTCGTATTTACCCGCCTTGTCGGCACCGACAACGGCATCACCGTAAAGGCAGCGCCGGCGGATGTTACGCATATCGCATCGGGAGCCCGTGTTTGCCTCGAAATCGATGCCGGTGCATGTCTCGTCTTTGGCAGCGACGGGTTGCGCGTTCTGCTGCGTGCACCCCTGAAGATGGCGGTGCATGCGTGAAATGACTGCTGTCGCACAAAAAACCATGGGACCGTCACCTGCAAGGCAAGCCGCCAACCGCGCCGCCAAGCGGGAAGAGCGTGTTGCATGGCAACTGGCTGCGCCTGCCATTTTCCTCATTGTGACGCTGGTTCTGCTGCCGACCCTGGCAGTCGTTGTTTTCAGCATGACCAACTACGAATTGGGTTATGACGATTTCCAATTCGTAGGCTTCGACAATTATGCCGAACTGCTTGGCGACCGGACCTTCCTGATCTCGCTGAAAAACACTGCTGTCTATACTGCAATCGTCACCCCTTTCTCAGTGTTACTTGGACTCGGTGTGGCACTGCTCATCGAAGGCGAGCCACGTGGACGCGCTCTTTTCCGCACTGTCTATTTCCTCCCGGTCGCGTCGCTTCTCGTCGCCATGGCGACCGTCTTCCAATACCTGCTGCATCCGACAATCGGGCCCGTCAATGCGATCTTGTCCGCTGTCGGCATTTCTGGGCCGAACTGGCTCGGCAGCAGCCACACCGTGCTCATCAGCCTGACGATCATCGGCATCTGGCAGTCGGTCGGCTTCAATATGGTGTTGTTCCTCGCGGGGCTCACCGCGATCCCGCGCGAACTTTATGCAGCCGCCGAAGTGGACGGTGCCAGGAGCAGTTGGGAGCGCTTTCGCCTGGTCACCTGGCCGATGCTTGGACCGACAACACTCTTTGTCACGACGATCAGCGTTATCAACGCGGTGAAGGTGTTCGAGACCGTTAAGACGCTGACCGAGGGCGGGCCGAACAAGAGTTCGGAAGTACTGCTCTGGACGATCTACCAGGAGGGCTTCGTTTATCTGCGCGTCGGCTATGCCTCGGCGATGACTGTCATCTTCCTCGCTGTGCTCATCGTCCTGATGATCCTGCAATATCGGGTTCTTGACCGCCGGGTGCACTACACATGAGACCGATCGCCCTTTTTTCGATGCGCAATCTGCGCCTGGCTGTTCTATCCGCCGGCGCTATCTTGTTCCTTACGCCGTATATCTGGATGATTTCGACAGCGGCAAAATCGCGCGAGGAGATTTTTTCCTCCTCGCTGTCGCTCTGGCCGGAGCGCTGGGCATTGTGGGAAAATCTTGCCAAGGCATTTTCGCGCGTGCCGATGACACAATTGTTGTTCAACGGTCTCATCGTCTGCGCCCTGATCTTTTTCATACAGGTGGTCATCGCCATTCCCTGCGCCTACGCCATGGCCAAGCTGAAGTTCCGGGCCGCGCAGACAATGATGACACTGGTCATGCTCGGTCTGCTCATCCCCATTCATGCGACTGCATTGCCGATCTATGTCGTGCTGAACAAGGTCGGCATGCTGAACAGCTATTTCGCGTTGTCGGCACCATTCTTCATCTCCGTCTTCGGCATCTTCCTGTTCCTGCAATTCTTCCGCGCAATGCCGGATGACCTGATCGCCGCCGCCCGTCTCGATGGCATGTCGGAAATGGCGATCGTCAACCGGGTCATCGTCCCCAACGCCTGGCCCGCAGTGACCGCGTTCGCGATCTTTTCCGTTGTTGCGCACTGGAACGACCTGTTCTGGCCGCTGATCGTTATCACCAGCACCGAAAGGGCGACGCCGCCGCTCGGTCTGCTCTTCTTCCGCGCTGCCGAGGCGGGCGATGACTACGGGGCGCTCATGGCAGCGACCCTGGTGATCACCCTGCCCTTAGTCGTGGCGTTTCTGGCGGCGCAGCGGCGCTTTATCGAAGGCATCACCCTGACCGGCCTGAAAGGCTGACCATTCACCTCCCAAACACGACTTCGCAAATCAACCCAGGAGAGAACCATGAACTTCTTCAAGCAGACGATTGCTGCAGCGGCGATCGCCACAGGGCTCTGCACACCGGCCTTTGCCGATACAACCCTCAATGTGCATTATCCAATGCCCGGCTTCTTCAAGGACGTGATGGATGTCATTTCCAAGAAATTCATGGAGGAGAACCCGGACATTCATGTCAATTTCGTCAGTCCTTCAGCGACTTATGAAGAAGGCATCCAGACGATCCTGCGCCAGGCTGGGACGGCGGAAATGCCGGATATCACTTTCATCGGTCTTAATCGCCTGCGTATGATCGCCGAGCGTGGCGTCAACGTTGATCTCAAGCCGTTCATCGCCAAGGATGGCGATATGGCAGCGCAAGGCTTCAGCGACAGCATCCTGCGGCTAGCGCAGGTTGGCGGTCAGCAGGTGGGGCTTGCCTTCGCAACTTCGAACCCCATCATGTACTACAATGCAGACCTCGTCCGCGCGGCGGGCGGCAATCCCGACCAGCCGCCGAAGACATGGGATGAAGTCATTGCGCTGGGCGCCAAGATCAAGGCGCTCGGCGATGGCAATGAGGGTATCGATTTCCGCTGGCAGGGCGATGACTGGATGTTCTCGGCGCTGCTCTTTGGCGCGGGCGGGACAATGCTTTCCCCTGACGAGAAGAAGGTTGCCTTCGACGGTCCGGAAGGTATCGCGGCCGTCAATCTCCTCAGCCGTCTGGTCAAGGAAGGCGGCATGCCGGTCCTCACCAAACAGGCCGGCGAACAGGCCTTTGTCGCCGGCAAGGTCGGTTTCGCATTCCAAACGACAGGCGCGTTGCGCAACACCATCAAGAATGTCGGCGGCAAGTTCGACCTGCGGACCGGCCCGCTGCCGCTGCTGAACCCTGAAAAGGGTAAACTTCCGACGGGCGGCAATGCGGTCGTAATCCTCACCAGGGATACCGCAAAGCAGGACGCTGCATGGAAGTTCGCGAAATTTGCTTCCGGCCCGTACGGTGCTTCCGTTGTCGTACCGGGCACGGGTTATGTGCCGAACAATGAACTTGCTGCCAAGTCCTCGGAATACCTTGCTGAATTCTACCAGCAGAACCCGCTCTTTCAGGCAGGTCTCAACCAGATGAACCGTATGATCCCGTGGTACGCATTTCCGGGTTCGAACGGCGTAAAGGTGACACAGACCATCGTCGACAATCTGTCTCGCATTGTTGAGCAGTCGGCGGCACCGGAAGAGGCCCTGAACGACGCAGCCGATGAAGTGCAGAAGCTGCTTCCGCGCCACTGATTGGCCAATAATCGCCTGAATAGAGATCAGCCACCATTCAAGGCAAAGTGGCTGATCTGGCTGTGTCAGGGGCCATTTGCGAACGTTTCCATATCAAAGGAACTCAAGGCCGCTTTTTTCAACCCAAATGCCATCACAGACTGAGGCAAAGGAGCCGGGATGGGAGAGGAATTAATCACTCAACGCGCTAACCTTTCGCTGTTCAGAAAGTCCGTGTACAGAAAGTGTTAATGGCTTCTGCGCGAGTGTAGAGGTACCGCACCAGGGAAAGGCTGCAGAACTCCAATATGTCCGACATTCGTCCGCACAGTCTGCCTGCCGCGAAGACGCGTCGCCTCTCCGATCTGGCAGCCGATGTGATGTCATTAATCAAGCGGCGGCGCGATGGTGCTACCGTCGCGCGCATGCGGGCGGAACTGGAAGCGAAGGAGTCAGTGATCCGCGAGCAGACTGCTGCACTCGCGCACAGCCGGAAGATTTTCGATCGCTCCTCGGCGGCAGCCAGGATCGGTGTATGGGAATGCAGCCTGCCCGACGAGACACTGCAGTGGACCGACGTGGTCTACGATATCTTCGATCTTCCACGCGGGTCGCCTCTCGATCGATCCCAAATCGTGAGATATTATTCGGAGGATTCTGTCAAAGAACTTCACATGCGGCGAAGCAAGGCTATTGAAGAGCGCAGTGGGTTCAGCATGGATGCCGAGATTATTACGGCGAAGGGTATTCGCCGATGGATGCGATTGACCGCCACAGTCGAGTGTGAAGAGGATGTCCCTGTCCGTATCTTTGGGATGAAGCAAGACATCACCGAGCAAAAAATCCTGCTAGACCGGACGCGGTATATGGCGGATTTCGATCTCATGACTGGGCTGGCCAATCGAAGCCAGTTCCAGTCCAAGCTTTCAATGCTGTGCGAGTCCCACGCAGAACGAAACCGGTCCGGAGCGCTGTTGCTGGTCGATCTCGACGGGTTTAAGAAGGTCAACGACACCTTGGGGCACGCGGTAGGCGACGAGTGCCTGAAGGAGATCGCCAACCGCCTTAAGGAGGTGTGTCGAGATGCCGAAGTCGTTGCACGGATTGGTGGCGACGAATTTGCTGTTTTCCTGGGATCGCATTTTGATCGGGGCGCGACTGCTAACTTTGCCCGGGAGATCGTCGAAGCACTAAGCAAGCCCATCGATCATTGCGGCCAATCACTCAAGCTTGGTGCCTCAGTTGGGGTCGCGCTCGTTGACGCCTGCACCCCGTCCGAGCTTTTCAAGAAAGCCGACATCGCGCTCTATGCCGCCAAGGCCGCCGGGCGAAACACGTTTCAGATATTCGAGTCCAGCCATGCCGGCGCAGCAGGAAAGAACGCGCTGTCGCCGCTCATATAGAGCGGCATCATTCAGTGGGTGCTGCTGTCAATCGACATTGCGAAGATTGGGGCGGGCAGCAGTTGCCGCCAAAGGTTCGGCATCCGAAGTCATTCATCGCTGAGACGGGCGGTCAAGGCTGACACATTATCACCAAGCGGCCTGTCCTCCTCCAGCTTCGTCGCAGTCTCACGGACGAAACCATAGATCTGTAGGGTTCCCTTGCCGCAACGATGACCGGGCTTGAGATCGATTGCCTGTGCTGCAGCCAACATCTCGCAGGCCACGACGTGGCGCCAAAGATCGATTATCCCGGCGCACTTAGCAACAGCAAGAGGCGTCTGCGTGGCGTGATCTTCAACCCCTTCCGATACAGGCAGGAAGTCCAGAAGGACTGGATTAGCCTTGTGACGGATCGCGCCGACGAGCGCAGTTATGGTTTTCTGCAGGGGAACAAAGCCGGCAGAGGCTCCGCCAACGGGCGTGAGATATCGCGGCAAACCATTCCTCCCGGAGCCCGTAAGCTGGATGAAACGTGCCGCACTCGCCAGCGCCACCTGCGCAATCGCAAGGCCGAGCATTTCGAAAGCCAGCGCCAAAGACGGCGTATGGAAGTTACCTGTCGACAACACCCGCCCTTCGTCAAGTATGACTAACGGATTGTCCGCCGCGGCATTGAGCTCGATTTCAATTGCCTCTGTTGCGACTTTCAATGCATGGGCCAGCGCGCCATGAATGGGTGCAACGCAGCGTAGGCTAAGCGGATCCTGGATAGCCGCCTTCATCTCGAACAGCGATGAATCCTCAAGCAAACCCAACAGCTTTTCCGCTTCTTCGACCTGACCGGCACCCGGTCGCGCGAGTTGGATAGCCGGCGTTAAAATGAGCGGGTTGCCACCAAGGGCTTCGAAGCTCAAAGCCGCTGCCTGACGCTGGAAGTCAAGCAGCGTTGCGCCATCCACGACAACCAGCGCCCCCTGGCCAACGGAGACCGCCGATGCATTCAGCAATGACAATCCGTCTTTCGGACCAAGCTGGGCGGGTGCGAGACCGGCCTTTTTCAGCGCTTGCCCCGACGGCTGGACTTCTCCTTGATACTCCGCCTCACCCTCTCCGATCAGGCTTCTCGCGATCGCCGACAGAAGTACGAGATCGCCAGCACCGATCGAGCCAATCGAAGGCAAAATTGGATGAATCTGCTTGTTTAGAAGAGCCAGCAAATCATCAAAAACAGGTGGAGAAATTCCGGAGCCACCCACAGAAAGCATAGCAAGGCGCGCAGCCATGACAGCACGCGTTTCAGCGCGCGGTAATGTTGGCCCGACGCCCATACCGCGCCCGCGCACCAGTTGTTGCTGGAATGCAGTGATATGCTCGGATACCGGGGTTTTCAGATTGGCGCCAAGGCCGGTATTCAACCCGTAAATCTGTTGGCCGGAGGCGGCAGCCTGATCAAGGATTGCACGCGCTCGTGCCAATCGATCATAGACATCTGGCCCGATCTCAACTGCTGCATCTTTGCGGGCGATCGCCGTTATATCAGCGACAGTCGTGCCCGCCCCATTGAGAACAACCGTGCTCATGCAAAACGCAACCTTTGGCCAATATTCGCAGCCTTGGCTTTTTCCAGCATGGCATAGCCAAGCGCGATATCGCTTAGCGACAAGCCGCGATGCCAGAACAGGATGGTTTCGCCATCATTCTCGCGCCCGGTCTTGTGACCAGCAACGATCTGGCCGAGTTCGGCATGCAGCGTCTGTTCGGAAAGCTTTCCCGCCTCGACATGCGCGCGCAGCGAGCCAAACTTGCCGCCCTTGCACTGTCCCCAATCATCGACCACCAGCTTGTCCATGATGTCGGTCAGCGACAATTCCACCGCGCTCATCGTTCCGTAAGGCACAACGAACGCTCCGGGCTTGACCCATTCTGTCTTCAGCATCGGCTGCGGTTCTGGCAGGCGCGAGGCCTCGACGACGATATCAGCATCTTCGACACAGGAGCGCCAATTGTCGGTGACCACGATCTCCTTGCCCAGGTCCTTCGAGAGTTTGTCGGCGAAGGCGTCGCGGCTTTCAGGACGGCGCGAATGCACGCGAATCTCATCGAAGTCATAAAGATGATCAAGCAGCCGCACGTTCCAGTAAGCCGTGCCGCGAGCCCCAATATGGCCGAGAACTTTCGAACTCTTGCGCGCCAGATACTTAGCCCCCAGTGCCGTAATCGCGCCGGTGCGCATGTCGGTGATCACGGTCGCATCCAGAATGGCACGGGGTGCACCGGTGCGCGGGTCGAACAGATTGAGCACGCCGAATTCCGACGGATAATTCAGCTTGTAGTTGTCGACGAAGTCACCAACGATCTTCACGCCAGCCAGATTCAAAGGCGCAACATATCCACGCAGCACATTGAAATGGCCATGAAACGACGCATCAGGCTCAAGATGAACCCGCGGCTCGATCACGGTCTCGCCATTGCCCTGCGCCGCAAGCGAGGTTTCGATCGCAGCCAGGATTTCTGCATCGGTCAGCGCAAGCGCTTCGATATCAAGAGCATTCAGATAATCAATGTAAATGGGTTGCATACTGTTCTCTTTGGCTATGCGCTGCGCGCGGGTATTCTGATTCCGAGGTTCTCGCGCAGTGTGCGCCCTTCATATTCTTCGCGAAAGAGACCACGGCGGCGCAGTTCAGGAATAACCAGCGTGATGAAGTCCTCGAGCCCACCTGGGAAATACGCACCCATGACATTGAAGCCATCGGCCGCCTTGGCGTGAAAGCGCTCTTCCAGTTCATCCACAATCTGCGCCGGCGTGCCGATCAACTGCCAGTGACCGCGCGCGCCGGCAAAGTGGCGGGCCAACTGCCGGATCGACAGGTTCTCGCGGCGACCAAGATCGATGATCAATTGTTGGCGGCTCTGGATACCATCGGTCTGAGGCATCTCCGGCAACGGTCCTTCCAGCGGATATTGTGAAAGGTCCTTGATACTGAGATAACTGGCGAGCAATGCAACGCCGACCTCATCAGGAATGAGTTCCTGCAAGGCATCATATTTCTGCCGCGCCTCGCTTTCGGTGCGTCCGACAATCGGCGATATACCGGGCAGGATCTTGAGATCGCCGGGTTGGCGGCCGAATGCGGGCATGCGCGACTTGAGGTCGGCGTAATAGGACTGCGCCTCCTGCAGCGTCTGTGCTGCGGTGAACACCACATCGGCAGTGCGCGCGGCGAGATTCTTGCCAGCGTCCGAGGCCCCGGCCTGCACCATCACAGGGCGTCCTTGCGGCGAGCGCGGACTATCGAGCAGGCCCGTGACTGTGAAACGGGTGCCGTGATGATCGACCGGATGGAGCCTAGCTGGATCAGCATAGACTTGACCATCCACCACATAAGCGCCCGCGTCGACGCTGTCCCAAACAGCGGTTGCGACCTGCGCGAATTCCTCCGCACGTTCGTAGCGTTGCGCATGCGGTCTCAAGCCACTCGATACAAAATTCTCCGCCTCGAGTTCGCTGGCGGAAGTGACTAGGTTCCACCCCACCCGTCCGCCGCTGAGCTGATCAATGGACGCAAATGCCCGCGCCAGCCCATAGGGCTCGTTGTAGGTTGTCGAGGCCGTGGCGACCAGCCCGATATGCGAGGTATTGACGGCCAGTGCCGCCAGAAGGCTGAGTGGTTCGAAACCGGTCGATCGCGCGGCCTGGCTGGCAATATTGACATTTCGCTCGCGGATTGCTGCGGCGTCCTCGACGAAAATCATGTCGAATTTTGCTGCCTCCGCCATCTGCGCAAGGGCGATAAAATGATCGATATCGACGCCCGCTTCGGCAATGGCCTCCGGATGACGCCAGGCTCCGATATGGTGCCCGCCGGCCATGAGAAACGCACCGAGTTTCATCTGCGGAGATTTCGCTTTGCTCATCGTGAGGTTCCCGCTGTGTGGCTCACCGGATGCGGCAGCCTCCGAAGACCAAGATGCTCGCGCAAAGTGCTTCCCTCATAAGCATTGCGAAACAAACCACGTTTCCTGAGCTCTGGAATGACGCCGTCAATAAACGCATCGGTACTTTCGGGCACAAGCGGTGGCAGGACCGTGAACCCGTCAATACCGATCGTCTCAGACCAGTGCTGCAGTTGATCCGCAGTTCCAATGGGCGTGCCGAGGACTTCGAGCCCGCCGGGCTTTTCCCCATCGGGAGGCAATGCATCGAGCCTGTCACGGATTCCCCGTGCCTCGCCCGTGGACGCTGCGATATAGGGAACCACGTTCGCGAGCAGCCTGATGTCGGATCGTGTTCGGCCATGGCTTTCAAGTCGCTCCTGCAGATCTGACACCAGCACCCTCGCCTCGTCCGGCGATGCGGACGCGAGGAAAATCAGGTCTGCCGACCGTGCGGCGATATCCAGTGTGCTCGCCGTCAACACATGTGAAATAACCGGCTTGCCCTGCGGCGAACGATTGACATTGAGCGGGCCGCGCACCGTGAAATGCACGCCCTGATGATTGAGCACATGCATCTTTTCCGGCGCGAAGAAGCGCCCAGCTGGCTTATCGTAGAGAAAGGCGTCGTCTTCCCAGCTGTCCCACAAGCCGTTGACGAGTTCTACATATTCCTGGTCCCGAGCCGCATCGACGGGCGAGATCACCAGGTTCCAGCCCGCCCTGCCTTTGCTGATCGTATCAAGCGAGGCAAAGCGCCGTGCGAGATTGTACGGTTCGTGCTGGCTCGTTGCCGCGGTTGCGATGAGGCCAATCCTGCGCGCGACAGTTGCGAGCGCGGCAACCAGGGTCGTCGGTTCGAAAGGTACTGCCTGCGGCGACAAGTCGTTGACAGGACGCTTTCCCAGCCGATCATCGAAGAAAACGAAATCGAGGCCGCCGTCCTGCGCTTTCTTCACCTGTGCTGCCAGATGAATGAAATCAATCGCATCCGACGAGCCCTTCTCACGCCATGCGGCGGGATGATGACCGAATGGCGTCATCGACAGTCCCAAATGCATTATGCTGCACCGCCATTGCTGACGCGGATTTCATCGATCTTCTCGTTATAAAACGAGATCAGGCCCTTGATCTTGCTGCTTTCCGGAAAGGGCTCGGAATAGTACCAGACGATGTTCTCGTGGCGCTTTCCACCAAGATCGAAATGATAATAGGACGCCGCACCCTTATAGGGACAGTATGTCGTGTAATCGCTTGGAACGAGCGTCCCCGCAACCAGATCATCGACCGGAAAATAATAACGGGCAATCATTCCGGTTTCGAACAGGAAGATCGCCCGTCTGGTACGCGCTACCGGCTTTCCGTCAACGATGACCTCGACAAGGCGTGAACTCGGTAAAGTATCGACGCGGTGATAGACATTGCGCGGGTGACCGAAGATTTCCTGATCCTCCTCGAACCAGCGCACAGAGCGCCAATCGACTGTCACATAATCGCCGAGTTCCGGAATGCCGAGCTTTGCTCCATCATAGCTCCACACCTTGTCGGGCAACGATACGCCCTCCGACTGCAGCGACCAGAATGTCTTCGCACCAAACAGTGGCGCAGGTTCACTTTTTGCGGTGGCGGCCAGTGTGCCGCCAACAAAATCACTCTTCGGCAAGTAATAGGTTGGGCGCACACCATTTTCGTAGATGACTACAGCCTCAGTGGAGTCGGCTATGAATTGATCACCGAGCTTCAGGCGAATACGCCGGCTGGTCGGTTCGATCAGGACGGCGGGGACTTCCGAGGAACGATAGGCAATGGACATTTTGACTGTCCCAAGTGAGCACAAATCAAACTGAGAAGATGGCATCCCGCGTCAGTTGACCCATTATGGCGCCGCTCCCATCCACCACGGCGAGAGCGTCACTGTTGGCGGCAACCATCAAGGCCAGCGCATCGCGCAAATTGCTGGTCGGAGCGACCTTGCTGGCACCTTCGCGCGGTGCTCCGGTGTTCATCGCGTCATTCACAGTGAACAGGCTGAGCCGTTTGATGGCCCGGTCGATACCGACGAAATTCTCGACAAACGCGTCGGCAGGATGCGACAACACCGTGTCAGGCGTATCATACTGGACAATCTTGCCACTTTTCATGATGGCAATGCGATCACCAAGCCGAATGGCTTCGTCGAGGTCGTGGGTGACGAGCACAACGGTCTTGCGCACACGCTGCAATATCTGGCGAAACTCGTCCTGCAGCCGTGTCCGCGCAATCGGATCGATCGCGCCGAAAGGCTCATCCATCAGCAGTACCGGCGGATCGGCTGCCAGCGCGCGCGCCACGCCGATACGCTGGCGCTGGCCGCCCGAGAGCTGGCGTGGATAGCGCTTGAGCATTTCCCTCGGGTCGAGCCCGACGAGATGCAGCAGCTCTTCAGTACGGCTTTTGATTTTCGCCTCCGCCCAGCCCAACAGCTTCGGCACGGCCGCAATGTTTTGAGCGATCGTCATGTGCGGAAACAACCCTACCTGCTGGATCACATAGCCGATATGGCGACGCAGGTTCACGGGATCAACCTTCGTGACATCTTCACCATTGACGACGATCTTGCCTTCCGTCGGGTCGATCAGCCGGTTGATCATCCGCATGGTCGTGGTCTTGCCGCAGCCGGACGGACCGATCAGCGCCGTTGTCGTGCCCTCCGGCACAACGAGCGAGAGATCGTCAACCGAGGCAACGCCGCCTTCCGCGTAACGTTTGGTGACATGTTCCATGTTGATCATGCGGTAGGTCTTTCTGCAAAGAAGAATTTTTCGGCAAGCCCGAGAATGAATTCCGTTCCAAGCGCCAGCAGCGCGATCGGAATGGCGCCAACGAGCAGGCGTGACATGTCCATCATGCTGATACCAACGGCGATGAAATCACCAAGCCCGCCACCGCCGATGAACGGCGCCAGTGTCGCTCCGGCCAGCACCTGGACGGCGGCGGTGCGCGCGCCTGCAAACATGGCCGGAGCCGCGAGCGGGATGCGGATTTTGCGCAGGACCTGCCCCCGGCTCATGCCCATGCCGGTCGCAGCTTCCACCGCGTCTGGATCGACATCGCGCAGGCCGATGAAGGCATTGAGCAGGATTGGCGGCAGGGCGAGAACGGTCAAAGCAACGATGGATGGCCACAGCCCAATGCCCAGCAGCGGCATCATGATGGCGAGGATCGCGAGGCTCGGTATGGTGCGCAAGGCATTGATCGTGTTGATGACAGCGAAGGCAAGACCACCGCGATTGATAATCAGGACTGCCAATGGCAAGCCGATTGCCAGCGCAAAGGCCAGCGAGACCCCCGACATGACCAAGTGCCGCGCGAGTGCCTGATAAAATTCCGCCTGATGGTTGATGATCCAATAGAAGGCAGTACTCAGCATCTCGTCACCGCCCTCGAACCAGGAGTTTTTCGGTCTGACTCAGCAAGACATCGAAGAACGTTGCCATCAGCGCCGTCAGGATGCCCCCGACAAGTATCTTCTCCGTATAGCTCTGATCGATCCCCATCAGAATGATTGTCCCAAGCCCACCGCCATCGATGAAGGCCGCCACCGTGGCGATACCGATGACTGTGACGAGTGCGATCCGGATGCCCGAGACGATGAGCGGCAGCGCGAGCGGCAGTTCAATGCGGACAAGACGCTGCCAGCCATTGTAGCCCATGCCATCGGCTGCATCGAGCACATCCGCCGGAACACCGCGCAGACCGGTCACAACATTGCGCAGCAGAATGAGCAGGCAATAGGAGGATAGGCCAACCAGCGCCGGTTTTGTCCCAAGGCCAAGCCACGGAATGAGAAGCGCGAACAGCGCAAGGCTCGGAATGACAAAGATGATGCCGGTAATCGTCAGAACGACCGCATAGAGTTTCGGCCGACGCGCGCAGATGATCCCGAGGATTAACGCAATCACCAGTCCGATCAGCACCGACGAGACCGACAGGACCAGGTGCTGCCAGGTCGCGGTTAGAATTTCCGGAATGTTTTTGGGAGCCCAGTTCAAGAGTGCCGTCCTGCGTGGTGCGTCGTCAACTCAGCAATGAAACAGCGGAGATGAGATCATCTCCGCCGCATCACATTCAAATAAAGGCGAAACCTTGCGGTTCCGCCAATCATGATCAAATGCCCTTTTCTTTCAGGAACTCTTCGGCAACTTCCTTGGGCTCCTTCTTGTCCCGTTCAACCGCAGCGTTGAGGCCGCGCATGATCTCATTGGTAAGAAGCGGGCTGACCTTGTTGAGCACTTCCGCGATCTTGGGATTTTTGGCCAGCGTATCCTGACGAACGACCGGAACGAGGTAATAGGGCGGGAACAGGTGCTTGTCGTCGTCGAGCACGACGAGATTGCTGTCGGCGATCTGCCAATCCGTGCTGAACCCGTAGGACACATCGATGTTCTTGCTGGTCAACGCGCTGTAACGGATGCCGAGCTTGGCGAAAATGCGGAAATCCTTGAACTCGATACCATAGACTTGCTTCAGGCCCGGCAGGCCGTCCTTACGCTCGCCGAACCCGCCTTCCGCACCGAAGGAAAGTTCCTTCGACGCCGGACCAAGATCCGTCAGCGTCTTCAGTTTGTATTTCTCGGCTGTTTCCGGAAGCGTGATGATGGCATAGCCATTGTTGATCTGCGTTGGCTCCAGCAGTGTCAGCTGCAGGTTCTTCTCGTAATAATCCTTGACGTCCTTGTAGATCTTGTCGGCGGAACCGGACAGATCGCCCTTGACCACCGCGGCCAATGCAGTGCCCGTATATTCCGGATAAAGATCGATTTCGCCATTGGTCAGAGCCGAATGGGCGATCAGCGTTGCACCGAGGTTAAGCCTACGTTCGACGGTGATTCCAGCCTTTTCCAGCGCCTGCGCGTAGATCTCGGCGACCACAAACTGTTCGGTGAAATTCTTGCTGCCAATTTTCACCGTCTGCGCGAAGCCGGACGTCGCCGCCGTCAAAGCCACTAATACGCCCAGCCCAATCGAGGCGACACTTTTCAAGATCATGATTTTCCCTGCAAGCTGATGTAGGAGCGCGTGCGTATCCTACTGGTTTCGTTGTCCAATTCGCATGCTAGCAATCGTGGGCGGCAAGTCGCAGAACAATTTGCCAATGTTTCCCGTAGAAGTAGAAATTATTTACTACACGATTGCAACGGGCGATCAGCGTTCCTGCTGACACCACACTCCACAGCTAGTCAGCTACGGCAACCCTCGCACTCAGTTCAATCGCACGTATTTCCGCCAATTGTGCTCTTCCCGGAAACCGAGAATCTCGCGCGTCTTGCGGTTAGACAGCGGTGCTTCATATTCTCCAAGCTCGCGCCGGATCGGCACGCCGGGGCAATACTTCGCCAGGAACTCCCGCGTGGGGAGCGTCGCGGTGATCGTGTCGTTGACTGCGTTGAAGACCTGAAAGCCAAGGCCGTCCTTGCGGATTGCCAAATCCACGATCTGGCCGAGATCGCGCGCGTCGATATAGCTCCAGGCGTTGCGCTTGCGTGACATCGGGTCGGCAAGGAACGCTGGAAAGCGATCATACTCATGGGGTTCGATCACATTGCCGATGCGCAGCGCGTAGATGTCGGCACCGGTCCGCATGGCAAAAGCACGAGCGGTTTTTTCGTTTACGAGCTTCGACAGGCCATAACTGTCCATGGGATCGATATCGTAATCTTCCTCGAGTGGAAAATGGTGAAAATCCTTATCACCCTCGGCAAAACAGACACCGTAGGTCGTTTCGCTCGAGGCGATAATGATCTTTTTGATCCCGAGCTTAACGGCGGCCTCAATGACATTATAGGTTCCCATCGTATTGACCCGGAACGTCTCATTATCAGGCTTAATCAGCACGCGCGGAACCGCTGCGAAATGCACGACCGCATCAACAGGTGCTGGCCCCTTACCTGTCTCGAAACCTTCGAAGCCGAAATGGCTGGACAGGGCATTGAACATCTCGCCGCTATCGGCAATGTCAGCAATGAGCGTGTTGACACCGGGATGATCGAGCGGAACGAGATCGATGTTCAGGATATCGTAGCCTTTATCAACGAGATAGGTAACGACATGGCGCCCAGCCTTGCCGGCGCCGCCGGTGAATACGATCCGCTTTTTCATGGGTATCTCCTTGGAACAAACTTTGCGAACAGCAACGCGGTATCTACCGGCTCAGTCGCTCTGGCGAAACTTGCGCAGCCGGTCGAACAACACAGCCAGCAGGATTGCGCCGCCAATGAAGCAGCCTTGCCAGAAGGCATTGATGCCGAGCAGGCCGAGGCTGTTGCGGATCACTTCGATCAGCGCCGCACCGACGAGTGCACCGAAAGCCGTACCGACGCCGCCGGCGAGGGCAGCCCCGCCGATAACAGCTGCTGCGATGACCTGGAGTTCCAGACCGGCCCCGATATTGGTGGTGATCGCTCCGAGCCAGCCGGTTTGAATGATACCGGCAATACCCGCTGAAAGGGAAGAGATCATGTAAACCGCAACCTTGATTGGGCGAACCGGAACGCCCGTGAGAGTCGCCGCATGCTCGTTGCCGCCGATCGCGTAAACATGGCGGCCGAACTTGGTCCAACGCAGGACAAACCCGGTGAGTAACGCCAGCACGATCATGTAGAGCACGGGATTGGCGATGCCGAAAAGCCAGGCACCGCCGCCGAGCGATAGAAGCTTATTATGGTCGGGCCCGAACTCGAATACCACCGTGTTGCCAGACGCGACCATCGCCAGGCTTCGCGCGATCGACAACATACCAAGTGTCACTACGAATGGCGGCATACCGACATAGGCGATCAGCACACCGTGGAAGGCCCCAATAAGGAGCGCCGTGCCGATCGAGGCGGCGATACCGACCTCGATGCTGTAACCGGCATGCATTACAACGCCGAGAATCATACTGCACAGGCAAAGTACCGAGCCGACCGAAAGGTCGATGCCGCCGGTGATGATCACGAGGGTCATGCCTAGTGCTATGATCGCAACGAAGGTGACGTTGCGGGTGATGTTGTAGAGATTCTTCGTCGTAGCAAACGAGTCGGTAGCGAATGACAGGAAAATGCACGCGAGAATGACGGCAACCAGAACCCAGAATGTCTGGCTGCCCAGTTTTGCCGAAAGCCAGCTTTGCTGCTTCTGTCCGATCGTCTGATCAAGGGTGATTGCCATTGTCGACCTTCGATTCTTTCAAATTCCGACGAACAACGCCGATTATACTACCTGTTCGATGGCTCCGGTAATGAGCCCGGTGACTTCTTCAGGTGAACTTGCTGCAATCCGTTTGTCGGCGACTTTTCTGCCTCGCCGCATCACGATGACGCGGTCCGCAACGTCGAAGACATCAGGCATGCGGTGGCTGATGAGGACGACGGCAATACCTTGGTCGCGAAGGTGGCGGATCAGATTCAGCACCTCAGCGATCTGACGTACAGAAATTGCCGCGGTCGGTTCATCCATGAGCACGATCTTGGCCTCGGAGAGCCTGGTGCGGGCGATCGCTACCGCCTGCCTCTGGCCACCCGACATCTGCTTGACGAGATCGCGCGGGCGGGTCTCCGATTTCAGCTCGGCAAAAATCTGGCCAGCACGCCGGTACATTGTCGCGTAGTCGAGAATGCGAAAAGGTCCGAAGCCCCGGCGGAGTTCGCGACCGAGGAAGACATTCGCTGCCGCGGTGAGATTGTTGCACAGCGCCAGATCCTGGTAAACGATCTCGATGCCGTGCTGGCGCGCTTCTACCGGCTTGTGAAGATTGAGTTCAGCTCCATCCATGCGCATGGTGCCGTGGCTCGGGCGAAAGTTGCCAGCGATCATTTTGACGAGCGTCGATTTTCCGGCGCCGTTATCGCCCATGAGACCGACCACCTCGCCTGCTTCGATTGAAAGCGAAACGTCACTGACAGCCTGGATGGCGCCGAAATGTTTTGAAATGTTCGCGAGTTCGAGAACTGCCACTAATCACGTACCTCCCGTCCGTTGCATGCCCGCTGTCGTCCGCCATCGTCACAGTTGAATGCGGACGCTATCGCGCTACCGCTTTCCGAGCTCCTCCCAAGGAAAGTGATGAGGCGCATTTGCGCATACCCTGAGCCGAGGATCAATTAACTTTCGGATGAATTCAAGTCCCGCATTCGTCAAAAATCGTTTTATATGACAAATACCCGTTGACGGGCGAACTGCGCCGATATTAGCTAGCCATGGGAGGAAGATCCTTGTCACCAAGGGCAGGCAAGGTCGGGGGAGCCTGATCGCGATTTTCCAAGGCTTACATCCGCACGCTCTGCCGAGAGTTCCATCTCGAATTGGATGGACAACAGCAAGGCCATGTACCTCTTGGGCTGGCAGCCCGACTATGGTTTGGAAATGCTATCGACTCGGCCCTGCATTATGAGCGTTTGCGGAAGGACTCGTACTGTTTGGTATCCTGGTTGATCCTGTGTCGCGGGCACGCCGTGTCCGTCTGTTTCAAGGGAGGAACAAATGAGAAAATCACTATTACTCGTTGCCGCGGCCGCTCTGGCGCTCGGCGCCGGACCTGCTATGGCCAAAAAGCAGGTCGTCATCGTTGTAAAGGGCCTCGACAATCCGTTCTTCGAAGCAATTCATCAGGGTTGCGAGAAATGGAACAAAGAGAATGCTAGCTCGGAGTATGAGTGCTTCTACACCGGCCCGGCATCGACCTCGGATGAGGCCGGTGAAGCGCAGATCGTGCAGGATGTGCTGGGCAAGGCCGACACCGCCGCGATCGCCATCTCGCCATCGAATGCCAAGCTGATTGCCCAGACCATCAAGACTGCCAATCCGACGGTCCCGGTGATGACGCTTGACGCCGACCTCGCCGCTGAAGACTCGGCGCTCCGCAAGACCTACCTCGGAACCGACAACTATCTGATGGGTTTCAAGATCGGCGAGTACATCAAGAAAGGCAAGCCTAAGGGGGGCACGATCTGCACGATCGAAGGCAATCCGGGTGCAGATAACATCTTACGCCGTGCCCAGGGCATGCGCGATGCGCTGACCGGTCAAAAGGGTCTGACCGAACTCAAGGGCGAAGGCGGCTGGACAGAAGTTGCAGGCTGCCCCGTCTTCACCAATGACGACGGTGCGAAAGGTGTCCAGGCGATGACCGACATCCTTGCTGCCAATCCGAAACTGGACGCTTTCGGGATCATGGGTGGCTGGCCGCTGTTCGGCGCACCGCAGCCTTACCGTGATCTGTTCAAACCGATGGCCGAAAGGATCGCCAGCAACGACTTCGTCATCGGGGCTGCTGACACTATCGGTGATGAAGTTGCCATTGCCAAAGAGGGCCTGGTCACCGCGCTCGTCGGTCAGCGCCCTTTCGAGATGGGCTACAAGGCTCCCTCGGTCATGATCGACCTGATCGAAGGCAAGCCCGTCGAGGACCCGGTTTTCACCGGTCTTGATGAATGCACAAAGGACACGGTTGATACCTGCATTCAGAAGTAATTCTGAATTGGGGGCGCCCGCCAACGGGCGCTCCTTCGTTCGTTCGTCCCTGTTGGTGGCCAAATGCCGATGCCGCCGAGGCATGGCCTGTTTTGCCGCATTCGCGCAGAAACGGAGCATCTAGATGCGTGAATATGCAATCGCCGCGATTCCCGCTGATGGCATCGGCCCGGAAGTGATCGCAGCCGGAATAACAGTACTGGCCAGTCTTGAGAAACGGCTCGGCGACATCAAATTCAACATCGAGAATTTCGATTGGGGTTCGGATTATTACAAGAAGTACGGGGTGATGATGCCCTCGGATGGGCTGAACCAGCTCAAGAAATTCGATGCTATCTATTTCGGCGCAGTGGGCGCGCCAGACGTGCCCGATCACATTACGCTCTGGGGTCTGCGTCTGCCGATCTGTCAGGGCTTCGACCAGTATGCCAATGTCCGCCCCACCAGAATCCTGCCGGGCATCACGCCGCCTCTGCGTAATTGCGGCCCCGGGGATCTCGACTGGGTTATTGTGCGTGAGAATTCGGAAGGTGAATACTCCGGCCATGGGGGGCGCGCTCACAAGGGGCTGCCGGAAGAGGTGGGAACCGAGGTCGCCATCTTCACCCGCGTCGGCGTTACACGCATCATGCGCTATGCCTTCAAGCTGGCACAGGCGCGACCGCGCAAATTCCTGACTGTCGTCACCAAATCCAACGCCCAGCGCCACGGTATGGTGATGTGGGATGAAATTGCCGCGGAAGTCGCGGAAGAATTCCCCGACGTCACGTGGGACAAGATGCTGGTGGATGCCATGACGGTCCGCATGACGCTTAATCCGAGAAGCCTCGACACCATCGTTGCCACAAATCTGCATGCTGACATTCTGTCCGACCTTGCGGGCGCATTGGCCGGCAGCCTCGGCGTTGCACCCACTGCCAATATCGATCCAGAACGTCGCTACCCGTCAATGTTCGAGCCAATCCATGGCTCGGCCTTTGATATCACCGGGAAAGGCATCGCCAATCCGGTCGCTACGTTCTGGACCGCTGTACAGATGCTCGACCATCTCGGAGAGACGGATGCATCCGCGCGGCTGATGCGCGCCGTCGAGCGCGTTACCGGCGCTGGCATCCTCACACCCGATATCGGTGGAACCGCGACGACAAAGGAGGTTACCGAGGCAGTGGTCGACGCGATCTACTCTTCGAACAGCTGAACAGCAGCAACTCGCCCGTACGGAAAACTTGAGACAAGGCGAGCGATCGAGATGGGCAAAGGTCGCCCAGGCGGCGAGATGCGCTGTGGTCCTAAAACCCGCCCTCAGACACCCTCGGCGGTATCGCCTGAAATCACCCAGCAAAATTTCGCGGTAGTAATCCGTTAGTACCAGTGGGCGCTTGCCGTTTGCTATGTTCCAACCGATCGGATTCCAAGGGAGGAAACAAGCATGCCAAGCGCCAAGATCCTAATGATCACGGGGGACTACACAGAAGACTACGAGACCATGGTTCCGTTCCAAACCCTGCTCGCCTGCGGATATACGGTTCACGCCGCTTGCCCAGGAAAAAAGGCGGGCGAGACGGTTGCGACAGCGATCCACGATTTTGAAGGCGACCAGACCTACTCTGAGAAGCGCGGGCACAATTTCGCGCTGAATGCGACGTTCAATGACCTCCGCGCCGAGGATTACGATGCGCTCGTCATTCCCGGCGGCCGAGCGCCCGAATATCTTCGGCTCGACCCTAATGTGCTCAAGGCCGTCCGACATTTCTTCGACGCCGGCAAGCCCGTCGCAGCAATCTGCCACGGGGCGCAAGTGCTTGCCGCAGCAGGTGTTCTCGGGTCGCACATGTTCAGCCTATCCGGCCTGCCGGCCAGAAGTTGAGCTTGCTGGCGGAACTTACGCCGAGATTGCCATCAGCGATGCGGTGACAGACGGCAACCTCGTTACTGCGCCCGCGTGGCCAGCGCACCCTGCCTGGCTGAAGCAGTTCATGACTGTGCTGGCTGCCTGAGCACTGCTAAGGGCCGCCTCGATGACGGCACCGGGAGAGATGAAATGTGTGAACTGTTCATCAAAGCTGATGCGCGTCTGTGGGAAAGCACGACGAGGTCGCTGCGCATCGAGGCATGGTCACGAGCGTCAGGCTAGAGAACTTCTTTTGGTCGAAGCTCGAAGAGATCGCCCGGCGCGACAGCATGAATGTAGTCCAGCTCATTACCAGGCTGCACCATGAATCGATCGACGCTGGTCACGACCTCGGCAATTTCACCTCATTCTTGAGAGTATGCTGTGCTCGTTATCTCGACCTCCAGCTTTCTGGCGACATCCCTGCGAACCTTTCCCAGCCGATCGGTAGCCTCAACGCCAGGGCAATCCTTGGGCGTGAGCGCGAAAAGTATCATTGACTTGCGCTTGGCGTCCGAGCGGATCAAAACTGCGCCTAAGGATTCGGGGCGTCGGGCTAGCATATGCAAGGAAAACAGATCGCAATAATTGGCGGGGGACCTGCCGGACTTATGGCTGCGGAGGTGCTGTCCCTCTCTGGTCATTCAGTAACTGTCTATGACAGCATGCCAACGGTTAGTCGCAAATTTCTCCTCGCGGGAAAGTCCGGCCTTAACATTACACATGCCGAGGAATATACGCATTTCGCCAACCGTTATGGCCTTGCGTCCGATCGATTGCGCCCTGCCCTTGATGCCTTCACGCCGAACGATGTGCGATCCTGGGCAGCAGCGCTTGGCACGGAGACTTTCGTCGGCTCCTCCGGGCGCGTCTTTCCGAAGGCAATGAAGGCCTCGCCACTTCTGCGCGCCTGGCTTAGCAGACTGAACACGCAAGGCGTCAAAATCCTGACCCGTCATCGCTGGACGGGTTTTGTCGAAAGCGGTTATGCGTTCGATACTCCATCTGGTCCCACAATCGTTCACTGCGATGCCGCGTTGCTGGCGCTTGGCGGTGCAAGCTGGCCGCGGCTTGGATCCGATGGATCCTGGACATCGTGGCTACGCGGTAAGGGGGTGGAGGTCCGCGACTTTCAACCCGCAAATTGCGGTTTCGATGTCGGCTGGAGCGAGATGTTCCGGGAACGTTTCGCTGGCGAACCGGTAAAATCTGTGATTGCCACATCGGACGCGGGCACGTTTCCCGGTGAGTTCGTGATAACGGCGAACGGCATCGAGGGTAGTCTCGTCTACGCGCATGCGGCCAGTTTGCGCGACCGACTTGAAAGGGACGGCACAGCCACCCTCGTGCTCGACCTTTCGCCCGGCAGAACAACGGAGCGGGTGGCACGGGATATCGCGCAACAAGACAGGAAGGCAAGCCTCTCCAATCGGCTTCGCAAGGGAGCGGGTATCGAGGGCGTCAAGGCAGCCCTGGTGCGGGAAGTCGCTCAAGAAGGCGATCTGGCCGATCCGCAACGTCTCTCCAGGCTCATCAAGGCCCTGCCGCTTCCTGTCCTCAAACCACGGCCCATCGAGGAGGCTATCTCTTCGGCCGGCGGCGTTAGCTGGAGCGGCGTTGACGACCGTTATATGCTCAAGGCAATCCCCGGAATTTTCGTTGCCGGGGAAATGCTTGACTGGGAAGCACCTACCGGGGGTTATCTCCTCACCGCCTGTTTTGCTACCGGCCGGGCGGCGGCTCGAGGGATTGAGGCATGGTTGCGGCGTTGAACTGAGGGCCGGGGATGTTCCGGGTCGACACCCAAATACCATTCCCAGGCAAAACAAAACTCAAGATTTCGGCGTAAACAGGCTAGTACGCAAGAGTCAACGAAGCTCCTATCTTCTTGCGGTCATTTGCGTGTCTGATTCAATGTGAGTAAAAATTTCAAGTGGACGGTCTTGATTTGTGGGAATTCAAGATTTCGACAAATGTTCGTTTAAAAACATTATCGGCGCTTTCAGCGAAGCCTCTTGAATGCGGTCTTATCCGAGATTATTTTATTCTTAAGCGTGCGGTGCACGCGGACAATAATGCTTTGCTTAAGCTTCATATATGGAGGTTGTCATGGCAAACGCGCTGATGGAAGGAAAGAAAACACAGGATTGGGCCAACCTGGTCCTGGCGGTATGCTTGTTCATCTCCCCTTGGTTCTTCGGCTTCATGGCCGAAACCACGCCGACATGGAACGCATGGGTCGTCGGCATCGTACTCGGTGCACTGACTGTCGCAGCGATTTCAGCATTCGCCGAATGGGAGGAGTGGGCAAACATGGTACTCGGGCTCTGGCTGGTCGCGTCTCCCTGGGTGCTTGGTTTTACGGCCAATGTGAACGCGATGTGGACTCACGTGGTCCTTGGGCTGCTCGTCGCCGCCGTGTCGGCTTGGGCGGTTTGGGATTTCCGCCACCCCCACGCTCACGCCTAAGCCCAGCCCAGCCCCCTGGGCTCTTACTGCAAAGCCCGTCGCGTAAAGCGGCGGGCTTCAGTGACCTGATAGGATTGACCGCTAACGCTTTTTTGGCATTCCCTGCGGCCGCATGAAGCGTTTTTGCGCCGCTATGCGGAAGATGGCATTGGGGGCGCCGTAACCCTTGTAGCCCCTGCGTTGGACGATCTCGAAGAAGAACCCCTCGCCGTAGTTCGGGCTATAGAGTTGGAAATACTCGCCATTCTCATCGCGATCATAGAGAATATTGGCCTCCTTGAGCCTGTCGGCAAGATCAGGGTCAAGACCGAAGCGTGCTTCAACGTCATCGTAATAGTTCGGCGAAATCTGTAACGGCACAAAGCCGTTGGCTTTCAACACCTTGGCTGTCTCAAAGATATCGTCCGTCCTGAAGGCCAGGTGCTGGACACTCGATCCGAATTTCTCGGCAAGGAAATGACCGGCCAGGGTGCGCCGGTTCTCTGCACCGTTCATCGTGATGCGCAGCGAACCGGCCTCGTTTTCGACGACCTGG
Source organism: Phyllobacterium zundukense (assembly GCF_002764115.1). Taxonomy (NCBI): domain Bacteria; kingdom Pseudomonadati; phylum Pseudomonadota; class Alphaproteobacteria; order Hyphomicrobiales; family Phyllobacteriaceae; genus Phyllobacterium; species Phyllobacterium zundukense. The sequence continues at coordinate 3,563,707 of NZ_CP017940.1, forward strand.
CTGCGCACGATGCCAGACGGATCGATGATATCAACCATCGGCGTCTTCCTCGCCTTGAGGATTGATGTGTAAAAGAGAAGCCAGGTCAGCATTTCATCGAAATTCATCGTCTGCGCCACATGGTCGAATTGCAGCAGTCCGGCATCCCGTGTCGTGGCATCGTCCTCGACGGGGTCGAATTCAATCTCCCAGATGTTCCTGAGCTCCGATTTGCCATCGACAAAATAGAGAACCCCCCCGCCCACACCGCGTATGGCGGGCATCGTGACCTCGGACGGTCCGACGCCCTGTTCGAAGGGTTCCGCCCCGAGTGCCCGGGCGCGTTCGACAGTCGCGCGGGCATCCGCCACATTGAGGCCGAGCGCGTAAGCCGACGTGCCATGGACCGCATAGGAAGAGTGGGCGAAACCTTCCCGTTCGGTGTTGATAACAAGATTGATGCCGCCCTGACTGTAACGGCTCACCTGTTTGGTCTTGTGGGTACCGGTTTTGCGGAAACCCAACGTATTCAGAAGCGAGGCAAGCTCTCTGGCTTCGTCCTCATTGGCCGCGAATTCAACGAATTCAACGCCGTTGACCTCGATAGGCCCCGGCATTGCCGGAACCGTCATTGCGACGTCCGGCTCACTTTGTTTCACCTGATCGCCGAGATAGATCAGCGAGCGGTGACCGTCTGTTGCAATCGGTTTTGGCGAACCGCCACGAAACTGGTCATTGAAGATCTCCAGCGATAGATAGCCATCGTAGCCCGTGGCAGCGACAGAGCGCATGAAATCGAGAACGGGTAGATCGCCCTCGCCCGGCATGTTCCGGTAGTGGCGACTCCAGTAGAGCAGATCCATGTCGATCAGCGGTGCGTCCGCCAGCTGGATGATGAAGATCTTTTCCTTGGGGATCGAGCGGATGGAATTGACGTCGATCTTTCGCGCAAGTGTATGGAAGCTGTCGAGAATCAGGCCGATACTGGGGTGATCGGCACGCCGGACGATTTCCCAGGCGTCACGATGGTCGTTGATATGCCGTCCCCAGGCGAGTGCCTGATAGCCAACGCGAAGACCCCGTTTGGCCGCGCGTTCACCGAGTTCATGGAAATCTGCTGCAGCGCGGTCAACACCGCCCAGCGCGATCGGGGAAACATTGGAGCAGACCAGAACGAGATCCGTGCCGAGGTCCTGCATCACATCGAATTTGCGTTCGGCCCGGTCAAAGGCGCGGGATCGCTGCGGCTCGGGCATGCCTTCAAAATCACGGAAGGGCTGGAAGAGCGTAATCTCCAGCCCATGATCACGGACCATCTTGCCCACATCGCGCGCGCTGCCGTCGAAGGCCAGAAAATCGTTCTCGAATATTTCGACGCCATTGAATCCGGCTCGGGCAATTGCATCCAGCTTTTCCGGAAGTTCCCCGCTGAGCGAAACCGTTGCTATCGACGTTTTCATGCCGCACCTGCCGGTGTTGTTGGGAGGGTCAGGATGGTGCGCGCCTCGTCACAGGTCGCAACTCGTCGTCCATGGCGTACGACTATCTCCGCCGCGATCTCGACCAGTTCTGCATTGCTTCGGGCCAGCCGCTCCTTGATCACGCGAATATTGTCCTCGAGGCCAGTGCGTACAGCATTCGCTCCCCGTAACAGAGCCCATTCCATCACCGGTGCCTGATGGCGGCCGATGCCAGCCGCAGTCCACGTTGCCTTAGGCAATATCCGCCGGAGTTCCCCGCGTAGAACGTCAAGAAGATGTTCGTCAGCAGGTAGGGCGTTCTCGACTCCCATGACGAACTGGATATGCGGATGGTCGTCCATTAATCCGGCCTCTACCAGTCGGCGCGCACCATGCAGATGCGACAGATCAAAGATTTCGATCTCCGGCCGGATCCCGTTCTCGCGCATCTTGGTTGCAAGGTCAGTGACGAGCGTTGTGTGGTTCTCGTAGACGATGGTCGGGAAGTTCACCGACCCTGTCGACAGCGAGGCCATATCGGGCTTGAGGTAAAGCGATGATCCGCGCTGACCGGGATCTCGGCCCCGGCCGCCTGTCGAGAACTGCACGATGATTCCAGGGCAATGGCTGACGATACCGGCTTGAACGGCTGCAAAGCGCTCGGGGTCTGACGAGGGGCTTTCGTCGTCATTGCGAACGTGAATGTGCACAAGCGATGCCCCGGCCTCATAGGCCTCGTGTGTCGATTCAATTTGCTCTGCCGGGCTGATCGGAACAGCCGGGTTGTCCCTCTTGCGTGGCACCGATCCGGTGATCGCGACTGCAATGACGACTGGGTTCATCCGGGCCTCTCCCCTGGCTGTGCTGGATACCATCGCAGAAGACCGTCCTGTGGTCACCTCAACGGGCAACTTTGCGACCTATTGACATGAACGTACCAGTTCGTACATTATGCGTCAATACAGGCGGCTGAGGAGCTACCGCCTTAGTCAACAGGAAGTGTCGGGAGGAGACATCCAAATGCATTGTGGCAGCACGGGGCTTTGCCTACCGCTGAACCGGAATTCAGCAGCATGTTGACCGCTCGCAAGATCCTCGTGCTCAATGGCCCCAATTTGAACCTGCTCGGAAAGCGCCAGCCGGAAATCTACGGTCATGAGACGCTTGGCGATGTAGAGGCGGAATGCCGGTCCATCGCTGCTGAACTTGGGTTTTCAGTGGATTTTCGACAGAGCAACGCCGAACACGAGTTGATCTCCTGGCTCCATGAGGCTCGCGAGACCGTTGCTGGCATTGTCATAAATCCCGCAGGTTACTCGCATACTTCCGTCGCGATCATGGACGCGCTTGCGGCATGTCCCTGCCCGATCATCGAAGTGCACATTTCCAATATCCATCGCCGCGAGGCATTCCGCCACCACAGCTACGTGTCGCATGTCGCAACGGGCGTGATCTGCGGCTGCGGCACGCAAGGTTATACGCTGGCACTGCGCCGCCTTTCTGTTCTACTCGAGAAGGTCACTCCATGATCCATCCGGAACGTTCCCGCTTTCTCCTCGGCCTCGTCGGTGCGGGAATCCAGGCATCGCGCACCCCACCGATGCATGAGCGCGAGGGCGACGAGCAGGGCTTTCGCCTGCTGTATCAGAGCATCGACCTTGAGCAGCTTGAAGTTGGCCCCGAGGCTCTTCCGGAACTGCTGATCGCCGCGGAGCGCATGGGTTTTACCGGGTTGAATGTCACGCACCCCTGCAAGCAGGCCATCATTCCCTGTCTCGACGAGCTTTCGCCAGATGCGGCGGCGCTCGGCGCAGTCAATACAGTCGGCCTGAGTAATGGCCGCCGCATCGGTCACAATACCGATTGGTGGGGGTTTTCGGAGAGCTTCAAGCGCGGCCTTCCTGGTGCCGGGCTGTCTTCCGTCGTGCAACTCGGTGCTGGTGGAGCTGGCGCGGCGGTAGCCCATGCGCTCATGACGCTGGGCGTTCGTGAACTCGTCCTGTCGGATAGGGATAAGCATCGGGCAGAAGGGGTGGCTGCGGCGCTCAATGAGCGTTTCGAGCGTTTCGGCGCCGGCTGCGTTCGTGTCTCGCAAGATCTCGCAACCGATATGGCGAAGGCCAACGGTCTGGTCCATTGCACCCCGACGGGAATGGAGAAATACCCCGGCTTGCCGCTGCCCGTCGAATTGCTCCACCAGAAATTGTGGGTCGCCGAGATCGTCTATTTTCCGCTTGAAACCGAGCTCCTTCGCACTGCGCGCCGCATTGGCTGCCGCACGCTTGATGGCGGTGGAATGGCGGTCTTTCAGGCCGTTGAAGCTTTCCGACTGTTTACGGGCGTAATACCCGATCACGAGCGCATGTTGCGCCACTTTGTTCAACTCGGTTCAGGCGCGAAGGACGCAGCCGCCTGATCCGGGGTCCATCATTGATGCCTTAACGAGGAGGAGACGTCCATGCATCAATCAGTAGGGGTGAAAGCACCCGGAAAAGCGGCGCTAGCGAGTTGGATCGGAAGCGCTGTCGAATATTATGATTTCTTTATCTACGGCACCGCCGCAGCTCTGATCTTTCCGAAGATTTTCTTCTCGGCAGCCAATCCGCAGGCGGCCGCCATCGCTTCATTCGCAACCTTTGGCGTCGCCTATATCGCACGCCCCTTCGGCGCGGTCATCCTTGGTCACGTCGGTGATAAATTCGGCCGGAAAAAGGTTCTGACCTTTACCCTGCTCTTGATGGGTTTCTCGACCTTCATCATCGGTTGCCTGCCGACCTATGATCATGTCGGCATTCTCGCACCAATTCTTCTGGTGATCGCACGTCTTCTGCAGGGTATTTCTGCGGCCGGCGAACAGGCCGGGGCCAATTCGATGACGCGGGAGCACGCACCGCCCAACCGCCGAGCGTTCTTTACCAGCTTTACGCTGAGTGGGACGCAGGCGGGACTCATCCTGGCAACTCTTGTCTTCATTCCCATTTCGAAACTGCCAGAGGCCGACCTGTTGTCGTGGGCCTGGCGCATTCCCTTCTTTCTCAGCCTTGTCGTGGTCATTGTCGGGTTCTGGGTGCGCCGCACCTCGCCGGAAACGCCGGTATTCCTCGAAGAAGCGAGGAAACACGAGAAAGCCAAGGTACCCTTGGTCACACTGTTCAGCAATTATTGGGCCGATGTGTTGCGTATCATTTTCGCCGCACTGATCTCGGTCGTCAGCACCATCTTCAGCGTGTTCACGCTTTCCTACGCGGTCAACACGATGCAGATTGACCGATCGACCATGCTGACGGTTCTTGTCCTCGCCAATATTGTCGCTCTTGGCGCAATCCCCCTGTGGGCTTCGCTCGCTGACCGCATCGGGCGCAAGCCGGTCTTCATTTTCGGTGCGCTCGGTTGCGCGGTCCTGATCTGGCCCTATATCTGGGCAATCAGCCAAGGCAATCTCACGCTGATCTTTGTCCTTGGTATTCTGCTATCGGGCGTGGTCTATAGTGCGTCGAATGGGGTCTGGCCCGCACTCTATGGTGAAATGTTCGATACGCGTGTCCGTCTCTCCGGGATGGCGATCGGGACGCAGATCGGCTTTGCCCTGGGCGGCTTCGCGCCGACAATCAGTGCGGCTCTTCTTGGCACAGGACCGAACGGCTGGGTTCCCGTCGCGGCGTTCACGTCGGTGACTGCGATCGTCGCTGCGATCTCCGCCGCGACCGCTTTCGAGACTTACCGAACGCCAATGCTTGAACTGGGCAAAAAACCGGTCAACATCGCGGCTTGACCTCCGGCATGGGCGGGAGAATGCATTCCCGCCCATTACTTCTTTTGGAGAAGAGCGATCACCGCGTCCGCAATCATCTGCTTGTGTTTCTGACGCCGTCCGGGTTCCGACAAATCGACACGGTGTATCGCGCCGAAGGTGTGGCGGTTCGCAACGCGGAAGAAGCAGAAGGCGCTGATCATCATGTGGACATCGACCGGCTCAAGGTCCGAACGAAACAGGCCCGAGGCGCGGCCGCGTTCCAGGATTGCTTCGATGATCTGGATAATCCGCAGATTGATTTCGCGGATGGACGACGCCTCGGCGAGATGCTTGCCCTGATTTATGTTTTCGATGGTGACGAGCCGAACAAAATCGGTATGACTGTCGTCATTCTCAAACGTCTGATCGATGACCCGGCGCAACGCCTCGACCGGGTCGAGCATATCAAGTTCCAGCGCGGACTCGATCGCCCGGATATCGGCATAGGCCTTTTCGAGAACGGCGAGATAAAGCCCGTCCTTGCCGCCGAAATAATAGTAGATCATGCGCTTTGACGTGCGCGTCCGCTCGGCAATGGCATCAACCCGGGCGCCACTGAGGCCATAAGCAGCAAATTCTTCGGTTGCCACCGCAAGTATGTCCGCCTTGGTCCGGTCCGGATCATTGGTCCGGCTCCGCTCATTTGATACACGTTTCCGGGAGGGCGTTGAAATTGACATGCTTGATTCTGTCCGCGTTATATTGATCCAATCCACATAATGGACGAACCCGTACGTTCAACGCAACAGCTGCAATCCACCGTTTAGGGTGAAATCAATGTGAGCGTCTTTTCGTCGGGCCGCCCTTCGCACCAGCGTTTCAATGCCTGGAAGAATGGGTCGTCTGCTCCCCCCACCGCCATCGTGAACAGCGTCATGCACGATCTGAACTTGATGTCATCGGGTGAGCCGAAGATAGATTGCAGCGAATGTGCCTCGATCTGCAAAACGGTATCTGTACACAGATAGAGCCTTGATCCGAGGAGTGGATGTGCGAGGTATGCACGCGCCTCGTCCAGTGAGGCAATGCCGTAGAACTCGGCTGTCGGCGAATGGCCGAGGCCACGCAATTGCGGGAAGACAAACCACATCCAATGGCTTTGTTTTCGGCCGCCTTGCAGTTCCTTCAGCGCGATCTCGAAGACGGGCGCCTGCGCGACAACGAAACGTTCAAGGTCGAAGAGATCTTTTTGCGGCATCAGTTCTCCCTTCCGGGGCGCTTACCCTACGAGAACGCGCTCTTTATAACAGGGACGGCCAGAACCTCAAATTGGTCAGCTACAGCGGAATTGATATTTGCGGCGGCGCGACCGCCAACGATTGGCCGGTTTTGTTCACCGCGAAGAGAGAGTAACCCGCTGCTTACTCATCCATGACTCCACACCACGCCATGTGCGCACAACGCATGTCAAACGGAATAGCATTGGCTGCTAGCTCCGCCTAAGAAATTATAGCGAGAAAGCGGTTATTGAAGCGGCTGTTACATCCGTGCAAACTTGGGATGCTGATTGACCCCAGCAGAGGCCCGGTGCCCATCGACCCCCAAGCCCGGCCGGGCCTCTCCCCCTCCCACCGGCTTATGATCACAAAATGGACTCGGACGACCGCACCCCACCCAAAACAGAATATGAACCGTACCTCACTCCGATGCGGCCCTATGTGGTTCTTTTTGTCGTGATAACTGTACTGGTGCTTTTTGCGGGCTGGTTGTTCAGCCGATAACCCCCAAATACCAAATGGAAACAGGCTTCGCCTTTGAAGCGAAGCCTGTTGTCGTTTTCGTGTGATGATTAGGCAACCAGCCTACTTGTTCTTGCCTCCTGGACCACCCTGGTTGCCGCCGCCCTGGTTGCCGCCACCCTGGTTGCCGCCACCCTGATTACCGCCACCCTGACCGCCGTTTCCGTCGCTTCCGTTGTTGGAGCCGTCAGCGTCGGTTCCATCCCCGTTATTGCTGTTGCCGGGGTTGGAGCTGTCATTACCATCTGGGTCGTTGCCATGGCCATTGTTTCCATTGCCACCGCCCTGGTTGCCGCCACCGCCCTGGTTGCCGCCACCGCCATGGTTGTCGCCACCGCCGTGATTGCCGCCGCCACCATGGTTGTCACCACCGCCATGGTTGTCACCACCGCCGTGATTGCCGCCGCCGCCGTGGTTGCCACCGCCGCCGTGATTGCCGCCACCGCCGTGGTTATCGCCGCCGCCATGATTGCCACCGCCGCCGTGATTGCCGCCACCGCCGTGGTTATCGCCGCCGCCATGATTGCCGCCGCCGCCGTGGTTGCCGCCGCCGCCATGGTTGCCGCCGCCGCCATGGTTGCCGCCGCCACCGTGATTGCCGCCGCCGCCATGGTTGCCGCCGCCACCGTGATTGCCACCGCCGCCGGGATTCTCACCACCGCCGGGATTTCCACCACCGCCGGGATTCTCACCACCGCCGGGATTCTCACCACCGCCGGGATTTCCACCACCGCCGGGATTGCTACCGCCACCGGGATTCTCACCACCGCCGGGATTTCCACCACCGCCGGGATTGCTACCGCCACCGCCGGGGTTGCTTGAGCCGCCGCCGGTGCTAGGATTTCCGGCAGCAGCGTTTCCACCCGAATTTCCATTTCTTGAGCGGCCTCCGTTGCGACCCGCCCTGCTCCCTTCATGGTCGCTATCTTTGCTAAACACCGTACTGATTGCCGCTGTGGTCAACGGCGGGCACATTTCGAGCTGTTTTTGCGTGAGGACTGATCTTTTGTTCAACGCGAAGCAGCATTGTGCAGCATTGTCTTCCGTCAGCTTCCGGCATTGGGCGACACTGGCAAACAATGTGCGTTTGGTTTGAGCGTAGGCCGGCTCGCTCTGAATTGTTGTTGCAACTAGACCCAAGGTAGAAATCGCCATGATGGCGAATAAACCACTGCGCCTTCCCCCAATTTTGTTGTTTGTTATTTTACGCATTTTACATTTCCCCAAGAGTTTACTTTATTAAGCAACTCACCACACTAGGAAAATGTTTTGTTTTTCACTTAGCCATTGATGGCTTTATTGCTTGTGAAATATGTAACGTCAATATTATTTACTTACTACTTAGCAATGGTGCTTATAATTGGTATAAAAAGATTGATGCAATATTCCTGGGTATACCCTATGATCTAAGTCGAGAGTAAGCGCCGGGGTAACGAGGCGCATTTTGTTCCAGTGGATACTTTCATACCCCTCAATAGTGACGGCAAACAAAAACCGCGTCGTCGAAGTCGTGAAAAGCCATGCCGTAACAGCATGTTAACAGTTGATTCATAAGTTCACTGTCTTGAACACGATTTTAACGAATTAAAGCGCAAGTTCGTCCTGCCATTTGTTGGAGAGCACGCATGATTCGCAAATATTCACTGCTAATTTTGACGACATTGTCCGTAGCAGCCACGGCACCGGGCTCAGCATTGGCGGCCGGCACTGAGATGCAGCTCAAGGGCAAGGGCTTTGGGCCACCAGCCTTTCGTTCGTTTTGCGGACGCTTGGCGAGCCTTTGCAACACGCACTCCGGTGCCAAGGTGGTGCAACTGACGGACGACAAAAGGAAGCAGCTACAATCCGTCAATATGGCGGTCAATTCGAGCATCAAGCAGCAAAGCGACATGCAGACGAATGGCGTCGAAGATCTCTGGACCATCCCGACCAAAGCCGGCGACTGTGAAGACTTTGCCATCCTGAAAAAGCGCGAGCTTATGAAGCGCGGCTGGCCGGCGGCATCACTTTTGCTCACGGTAGCGCGTCTGCCGTTCAGTAATGAGGGACATGTCGTGCTTACCGCCCGCACATCGGCTGGAGATCTTATTCTCGACAGCCGCAGCAATTCGGTCAAGGACTGGTCCAGCACCTCCTATCGCTACTATGCGCGACAATCACAGAATTCCTCCGGCTGGGACCGTATCGGCAAAGCCATTCCGGTCACCAACACCGCCAAGCTGAAGAATGCGGCTGCTCGCACAGCCAGCGTCAGATTGCCGGACCCGGGGCTGACTGAAGTATCTGCACTCCGTTGATCTTGTAGGCGCCGTCCGGTTGCCTTACCAGTTGATAGATAGCGGTCCAGTCCTTGCCGTCCGGGCCGGTAATCAACACTTCCTGGACCACCTGATCGCCGACCACCTTGTTGCGGCCAAAGGCAAAGTTGCCGGGCCTGTAAACTGGCTGATAAGCTCGCTTGACCATCTCGAAGAACAGATTCTGGTTGAGGAATTTGCCCTGTATCGCCGGTGACGCGAAGGAATAGGCGGTTGCTGCATCATCGTTGAGGAAAGCCGTGATCTGTTTCCTGATGATTGATTGCGCGGTGTCGACCGGTTCTTCGGCGCGTCCCAATCCCGCAAATATCAGCAATGCGCCTATTGCCAATCCATAAGAAAGAGCTCTGAACATACGTGTTCTCCTCGGGCACGACGTGCGTGGAGCAGGAAGCGCGCGAACAGATAGGGCACCGGTCTTTGCCGGCCGGACAAGGGCGCGCCGCGACTCGTTGCCGCTTTCCTCGCCCTGCGACATTGCTATTGCCGCAGACTGGTGAAAAACTATCGCCATATTCGCACTCTTGCAATGAGAGGCGCACCGGGTTCTCCCGATGTGAGCATCCAATCTCCATGACCAGTATACATCAAGGACCGAGCCCGGTAACACGATCATGACCGGCATTCTTCAAGCTGAAGACGCGGCGGAATCGCCCTATTGGCGGCAGAACCTGATCGTCTGCCTGCTTGGATCATTCACCACCATCGTCGCCATGACGCTGATCCTGCCCTTCCTGCCACTCTACATCGAGCAACTGGGCGTGAAAGAGCACGCAGCGATTGTGCAATGGTCAGGCGTTGCCTATGGCGCCACATTTTTGACCGCAGCACTTGTCGCGCCGCTCTGGGGCCGCCTCGCTGATCTTTATGGGCGGAAACTGATGCTAATCCGCGCCAGCCTCGGAATGGCTGTCGCGATGTCGCTCATGGGCATGGCGACTGACATCTGGCAACTCGTGTCCCTGCGCCTGCTGACAGGCCTGCTCGGCGGCTACGCATCCGGCTCCACGCTTCTCGTCGCGACCCAGACCCCGAAGGCGCGCACCGGCTGGGCGCTCGGAACGCTCTCTTCCGGTATCATGGCAGGCAATCTCGTTGGCCCGCTGATTGGTGGAGCATTGCCGCCCTTGATTGGCATTCGCCAAACCTTTTGGCTCGCGGGCGGCGTTATTTTCATGACATTTCTGGCAACAAGCTTTTTCATCAAGGAGGAGCGGCGTGCGCCGAAGACGAAGGCGGACAGGCAAGGGGGCGGATGGGCTTCCATTCCCGACAAGCGTCCGGTTATCGTCATGCTGCTTGCTGGTAAGCTGCTGATGCTCGCCAACATGTCGATCGAGCCGATTATCACCGTCTATGTCGCGCAGCTGGTCAGCGATCCAGCGCAGATTACGCTTGTCGCAGGAATCGTCATGTCCGCGGCAGCGCTTGGCAGCATCCTTTCGGCGTCACGCCTCGGCAAGCTTGCCGATCGCATCGGCCACTGGAACGTCATCGTCGCCGCACTTTCAATTTCAGCATTGTTGCTGATCCCGCAAGCCTTTGTGACGCAAGGCTGGCAGTTGATCGTCCTGCGTTTCCTGATGGGACTTTCGCTCGGCGGACTCCTTCCCTGCATTACCGCCGTCATCCGCCACAATGTTCCGGACAATGTCGCGGGGAATATTCTCGGCTATGCAACATCGTCCCAATATGTCGGACAGGTTGTCGGGCCGCTTGCCGGCGGCTTCGTCGGTGGACATTTCGGCATGCGGGCAGTGTTTCTCGGGACCTGCGTGCTGCTCGCCGGTGGCGCCGCCTATGGCTGGTTGGTACGCCCGCAAGATCGGTGATATCCTTTCGAAACACGGTGTGATTCGTAGCGACTGTAGTCGCGAATATTTCGCCAAATTGTCATGGAACCAGACTGACTCCCGACGCATTACTATGATCAGCTCAGCAGAGCAACCGAGCGAAGCTGAACTGTCCGACATTCATGGAGGAAGTAATGAACGACAAACGTTTTCCCATCCCGGTTATGGTTACTCTTGGAGCTGCCGGTCAACGAGCGGTCTCCAGCGTTTGGGAAGCGATAGAATGCCTGCGAACGTACTGGCCTTCCAAGAAAGGCCCAAGCTACCGACGAGCCCTGCAGGCTTGCCTCGATGCGCTCGATGGCTGGAAGCCCGCGCACAAGGCGCGTCATGCCTTTATCAGCGCCGCACGTGAAGCGGGTGTCTTTCTCGATACAAGATTGCATTAACAGGAACCGGGCGGCTGTTTTAGCCGCCCTTTTCCTTCCGATCAGCGGACATAGGCGCGTGCCCGCGGCCGCCTTTCATTCATTTCATGACTGAAGATCGCCGGTGGCAAGGGTGCCAGCTGACGAATGATATCCGCGCCCTTTTCGCCCATCATCACCGTCGGGGCATTCGTATTGCATGACGGGACACGCGGCATCACCGAGCTATCGCAAACACGCAAGCCCTCAAGCCCCCGAACTTTCAGCTCCAGGTCCACGACAGCCATGGCGTCCGTACCCATCTTGCATGTTCCAACTGGATGGTGGTCTGTCTTGGCATTTGCGCAGCCATAATCGAAGAGTTCTTCATCGGAATTGTACTTCGGTCCTGGCAGGCGCTCGGCCATGACGAAAGGCTTCAATGCCGCCTGACTCATGATCTCGCGGGCAATTTTCAAACCCTCTATCGACATTTTGCGGTCGTGCGGGTCGCTCCAGTAATTGGGATCGATCAGCGGCGCCGCGGCAGGATCATTCGACTGGAGACGGACCGTGCCGCGGGAGCGCGGGTGGAGATAGGCGGAATTCAGCGTTACGCCGGCATTTTTCAACCGTTCGACGCCAGCCTCGATGCCGGAGCCAAGCCCCAGATGAAACTGGATATCCGGCGAACGCGCTTCTGGATCGGCGTACCAGAAGCCGCCCGTTTCGAACAAGCTCGATGCCACAGGACCGGAACGGAATAGCACATATTGCAGGCCAGCCCACAAGGTCCGATGCAACTTGGCGACGCCATCGTAGGTGTGGTCGCCCGTGCATTCGCAAATGACGAACAAGTCGAGGTGATCCTGCATGTTTTCGCCGACCCCCGGCAGATCGTGCATAACCGGCACGCCGACACTTTTCAGATGATCGGCAGGACCGATGCCAGATTGCAGCAGAAGCTTTGGTGAGCCGATCGCTCCGGAACTCACCAGAACTTCGCGGTTCGCCCGAACAATCTCCCGCGAACTGCCGTTGATAATCTCTACCCCGGCGGCGCACTTGCCCTCCACGACGATTTTCGACACCTGCGCGCCCATGCGGACCGTCAGATTTTTCCGACCCCTGATCGGTGCGAGATAGGCCATCGACGCCGAAGAACGGCGGTGGTTGCGCTGGGTCAGCTGGTAAAAACCAACGCCCGCCTGCTGCTGGCCGTTGAAATCATGGTTGTAGGGAATTCCAAGTTCCTGCCCCGCTCTGATATAGGCGTCGCAGATCGGCAATGTGGCTGCAGGCATCGAAACGCCGAGAGGCCCGCCATAGGAATGATAGTCATCAGCGAAACGCTGATTGTCTTCGGCGCGTTTGAAATAGGGCAGGACATCGCGATAGCTCCACCCCGCACAACCTTCCTCTCGCGCCCACAAATCGTAATCGGTTGCATTTCCGCGCGTATAAAGCTGCGCATTGATGCTTGACCCGCCGCCGATCACCTTGGCTTGCGTATAGCGAAGAACGCGATTTTTCATATGTTTCTGCGGCAAGGTTGACCAGCCCCAGCTCGCCACGCCCTTGGTCATCTTGGCAAAGCCGGCTGGCATGTGGAACAGTGGATTCCAGTCGCCGCCGCCTGCCTCAAGCAAGAGGACCGAAACCGCTGGGTCTTCACTCAGACGGTTGGCAAGAACGCAGCCCGCGGGTCCAGCGCCAGTGATGATATAATCATACGTCATGTCTATAGCCTGCTGATTGAGAGAGCGCCGTCGGCATTGATGACGGAGCCCGTGGCAAAATTGAAATCACCGCTGGCGAGAGCTGCAACAATGCGGCCGAGATCGTCTGGTTCCCCCCAGCGCTTCATCGGCACAAGACCCTCAGCGATCAGCTTGTCATATTTTGCGGCGGCAGCCGACGTCATATCGGAGCGAATGATGCCAGGGCGCACATCGAAAACACTGATGCCCTGATCTGCCAATCGCAATGCCAGGCCTTGCGCGAAGGCAGCCAGCGCCGCTTTGGTCATGCAGTAATCGAGCCGCTCCGGCGAGGTCATTTCGGCGGATACTGACGTGACATTGATGATCGAGCGGGGTGCCGTTTCGTTCTTGTGCGTCAACATCGCTCGCAGCGCAGCTTGCGTGAAAAACACCGTGCCCCGCAGGTTGATAGAAAAGATAACATCATAGTTAGCTGGCTTAAGATCAAGAAAATCGCCGCGCACTTTAGAGCCTATACCGGCATTGTTTACGAGGCAATCAATCCGGCCGAAGGCATCCACGACTGCCTGGATGGTCTGTTCATGTCCTGTAAGGTCAGCAATATCCGCGGCCAGGAACAATACCTTTGCTCCCAGGGCTTCAAGTGTCCGGACGGCGGCGTCGCTTGCTTCATCGCGGACGATATCGGTAATCGCCAGGTCAAACCCCTTGGCGGCCAATGCTCTGGCGATACCAAGCCCGATGCCACGCCGGGCTCCTGTGACGAGGGCGACGGGCTTCATTGAGCAAGATCCTTTGACACAATGTGATCGGCTACTCGTAGTGCCTGCGCTGCGATAGTAAGTGCCGGATTGACGGCCGCGGACGTTGGCAGGAAAGCGGCATCGACGACGAACAGATTGGGGTGATCAAAGGCACGGCAATAGATATCGAGTGGTGCCTGCGCAGGATCAATCCCCATGCGGACCGTGCCGCATTGATGGGATGGTGTCTTGCGATCGAAAGCCTTGGAGAGAACCAGCGGAAATCCTGCCGCACGCAACACAGACTTGATCTGCGCCACCAGCTTCTGGTGTGCCGGCCAGTTGCTGCGAATCCATTGTAGAATGATTTTGTCGCCATCGACGCGAACGCGACTTTCCGGCTTTGGCACGTCTTCGCTAATCGCCAGGAAATCCACGGTGTGGGCGCAGAACCGATCAAGCACCCATTCCGGAACGAGCTTGAGGTCGGATTTCAGGACCGGTCCACTGATACGTCCGAGCAGTTGAACGTTGCCAAGCGGTGCACCGCCCTTTCCATCGGACAGGTAAAAGTCATTGAAGCCAAAGGTCTTCTGGTAGATGGAATCGTTCCTGAAGCGGTGATCGAAGCCGATAACCGCCGACAGGTTATGGTTCATGAAATTGCGCCCGACCTGATCGGAACGATTGGCAAGCCCGCCGGGATTGGCACCATTGGCCGAGCGCAGCAGCAAAACCGCAGACTGAACTGCGCCAGCGGAAAGAATGACAAGTTTCGGTTTTATAACAAAGCGTGTGCCGTCTTTCTCGTAATGCACCGCTGTAATGGTCTTGCCATCGGGCGCGGTTTCGAGCCGTGTAACGCGCGAATTGGTCTGGAGCTGGACATTCCTGTGTTTCAGCGCCGCTGCGAGCGCGGTGGTCTCGGCATCCATCTTGCCATTGAAGCTATTGGGATGCGCATCCCATGGCGTTTGGCCGTGCAGCAGCCACGTGTCGATGTCGACGCCCAGCGGCAAGGAGGAAGGGTGGACGCCGACGGCGTTCAGCCGCTTACGCAAAGCGCCAATGGGCGCTTCATCGGGAACAGCCGGAAACTCATATGGTGTCGAGTGGTGCGGTTCCGTTGGATCTTCGCCCAATGTCCCGCGAACCTGAAACAGCCTCTCCGCCTTGCCATACCACGGCTCAAGTTCCTCATAGGCAAAGGGCCACGCAGGAGACACACCCTCCAGATGCTGCATCTCCTCAAAATCCTCGGCGCGGTAGCGTGTCAACACCGCCCCGTAAAATTTCGAATTGCCGCCGACATTGTAATAATTGCCAGGATTGAAGGGTGCCCCAGTCTCGTCGTACCAGCTTTCCTTGGGGCGGAAGAAACCCTGCTGAAAGATTGCGCGCGGATCACGATTTTCGGGACGATCGGCCAGATGGTCGCCCGCCTCGAGGATAAGAATATCTGCTTCCGATGCCGCAAGCCCGGCGGCCATGGCAGAGCCCCCTATCCCCGAGCCAATGATGACGATATCTGCGGCTGTACGCGGTTGCAGGTTGGGGTTCATGATGGTCGATCGTTCAGGCGTCGATGCGCAATTGCGATTGCGTATCGAAGAACACGGCCTTGTCCAGATTGAAGGCAAGCTGCGTCTTCTGTCCCGCAACGATAGGTGCATCCGCACGCAGACGGGCAACGACTTCCTTGCCTCCCAGCTTGGTCACGGCAAAAGTGTCGGATCCCGCCGGTTCAACCACTTCGATCAGGCATTCGCCTTCCACAAGTGATCCCGCATTGCGGTCCGCGCCATCGGGATCGGTTAGGGCCTCGGGGCGAATGCCAAAAATCACGTCCTTGCCCGCATACCCGGCAAGCGCACTGTTGGTTTTCTTGATCGGCAAGCGCAGAGGCGTTGCGTCGGGCCGTTCGAGCACAACGTGCAGATCGGACGGACCGCTTTCAATCTTGGCTTTCAACAGGTTCATCGCGGGCGAGCCCATGAAATCAGCGACGAAGAGATTGGTCGGATTGTTATAAATCTCCGCAGGTGTGCCGAATTGCTGAAGCACACCATCCTTGAGCACCGCGATCTTGCTGGCCAGCGTCATCGCTTCAATCTGATCGTGCGTCACATAGACGATGGTCGTCTTCATACGTTGATGCAGGCGTTTGATTTCCGTTCGCATGTCGACGCGCAACTTGGCGTCGAGATTGGACAGCGGCTCGTCAAACAGGAACACCTGCGGGTTGCGCACAAGCGCGCGGCCCATGGCGACGCGCTGACGCTGGCCGCCGGAGAGCTGGCTCGGCTTGCGATCAAGCAGATGGCCGATCTGCAGCATGTCGGCGACCTGTTTGATCGCCTTGTCGCGCTCGGGTTTCGGAACACCGCGGATTTCCATGCCGAAGGCAATATTCCCGCCAACGGTCATGTTCGGGTAGAGCGCATAGGACTGGAACACCATGGCGATGTCGCGCTTGGAAGGATGCAGCCCACTGATCGACTTGCCCTTGATAGAGATATCACCGGAGGTGATCGGCTCCAGTCCGGCGATCGTGTTGAGCAAGGTGGACTTGCCGCAGCCGGAAGGCCCAACGAGTACAAGGAACCCGCCCTCGTCGATCTCGATGTTGATATCCTTGAGGATCGGCACGTTGCCGTAGGATTTATGCAGGTCTTTGATCTGGAGAAATGACATTGATTTATCCCTTCACGGCGCCGGACATGAGGCCGCGGACGAAATAGCGTCCGGAAACGATGTAGACGATGAGAGTTGGCAGCGCGGCCAGGATCGCGCCGGCGAAATGCACGTTGTATTCCTTCACCCCTGTTGACGAGTTGACGAGGTTGTTGAGCGCGACCGTCATGGGCGTACTCGAGAATCCCGAGAAGGAGGCACCGAACAGGAAGTCGTTCCAGATATTGGTAAATTGCCAGATGACTGAAACCACGATGATCGGCCCCGACGACGGTAAAAGGATGCGGCGGAATATCTGGAAGAAGCTCGCACCGTCGATCTGCGCCGCACGCACCAGCTCGGTAGGGAACGCCTCGTAGTAGTTGCGAAAATACAGGGTGGTGAAGCCGAGGCCGTAGATGACATGAACGAAGATCAGGCCCTGGATTGTGCCAGCCATGCCGAGCAATCCGAGCATGCGCGCCATGGGAATGAGCACGATCTGGAACGGTATGAAACAGCCGAGCAGCAGCATGCCGAACATCACGTTGGAGCCGCGGAATTTCCATTTGGTCAGCACGTAACCATTGAGAGCGCCGACGATGGTCGAAATGGCAACTGCCGGAACGACCATGATGATCGAATTGATGAAATAGGGCTTGAGGCCCGTCGGTTGCACACCGATCTGCGCGGTCGACCAAGCCGAGAGCCAAGGCTCGATGGTCCACTCATGTGGCGGTGAAAGCATGCCGCCCTGACGGATTTCATCCAGTGTTTTCAGCGAGTTCACCACCATCACATAGAGCGGCAGCAGATAGTAGAACGCGAACAGCAGCAGCGCGGTGTAGATCAGAACGCGGGTCAGCTTGCCGCTGGAAATCGCATTATCGGGACTTTGGCCACTCATTTGCTGCCTCCCCTTATTTCAGAATAGAGGTAGGGGATGATGATCGAGAAGATCATGATCAGCATGATGATGGCTGACGAAGCGCCGATGCCCATGGAATTGCGGGTAAAGGTATAGGAATACATGAAGGTCGCAGGCAATTCGGTAGCCTGGCCTGGTCCACCGCCGGTCAGCGCAATCACAAGGTCATAAGCCTTGATGGCAAGGTGCGCGAGGACAACAAAAGCCGAAAGGAAAACGGGCCGCATCAGCGGAATGATGATGCGACGATAGATCATCCCGGTCGAGGCGCCGTCGATCTGAGCCGCCTTGATGATTTCATTATCGACGCCGCGCAGGCCGGCCAGGAACATGGCCATGACGAAACCGGACGATTGCCATACGGCGGCAATGACGACCGTGTAAATCGCCATCTTCGAGTCCTTGATCCAATTGAAGGCGAAGCTCTCCCAACCCCATTGGTGCATGGTATTTTCAAGGCCGATGCCAGGATCAAGAAACCATTTCCATGCGACGCCGGTCACGATGAAGGAGAGCGCCATCGGATAGAGGTAGATCGGGCGCAAAAACCCTTCGATACGGATCTTCTGATCAAGCAGGATTGCAAGACCAAGACCGATAACTGTGCAGATAATAATATAGAGCGAGGCGAAAATACCGAGATTGGTGATTGCACGCCACCAGTGCGGCAATGCCCAGAGTTTGCGGTAATTTTCCAAACCGATAAAGCCGTAAGACGGGAGCATCTTACTGTCCGTGAAGGACAGGATGCCCGTATAGGCAATGAAGCCATAAACGAAAATCAGCACGATCAGAAAGCTCGGTCCCAATACCAGTTTGGGTATCAGGTCCTGTATGCGGCTGCGGGTATCCATAGCCTCACCCCTTCAAATATTTTCTTTTGGTTGCCGCGAAGCGTCGCAGAGAACCTGTCCGGGGCAATGTTGCCCCGGACAGAACATTGAACCTACTGCGCGGCAGCAACGGCGGAAACGAGTTCCTTGACTGCTTCGTCAGATGTCAAATCACCGTTGAACTCGCGAGTGACGACGTCATAGATCGCGTTCTTGACAGCTGCTGGATTGGCATGGCCATGAGCCATGGATCCATAGAGCGTGCCGGCCTTGTTGGCTTCGGCAAGGTCCTTGATGGCCTTCTTGCCGCAAGCATCGAAAGCCGTGTCCGGAACATCGGTGCGTGCCGGAGCGGAACCCTTCACGACATTGAAGGCCGACTGGAAGGTCGGGCTTTCGATGGCCGATGCCATAACCAGCTGCGGTGCGCGCTGTGCATCGCTGACCTTGAACATGGCGAACTGGTCAGAGTTGAACGTGACGGAGCCCTGGGTGCCCGGGAAGCGCATGCAGACGAAGTCCTTGCCTGGCTCCTTCTTGGCCTTGACGAATTCGCCCTTGGCCCAGTCGCCCATGAACTGCAGACCCGCCTTGTTCTCGATGACCATCGCGGAGGCAAGATTCCAGTCACGACCGGAGAAATTGTCGTCCACATAGCCACGCAGCTTTGTCATGCGATCGAAGGCTTCCTTCATCTTGTCGCTGCCCAAAGCCTTGGGATCGAGATCGATGAAAGCCGCCTTGTAGAAGTCATTGCCGAGAGACAGGACGACAGCGTCGAAAATCGTCGCATCCTGCCAGGGCTGGCCACCATGGGCAATCGGCGTGATGCCCTGCGCCTTGAAGTTGTCGAGAAGAGCGATCAGCTCGTCCCAGTTCGCAGGTTCCTTGCCGCCAGCCTTGTCGAGGGCCGCCTTGTTGATCCAGATCCAGTTGGTCGAGTGAACATTGACCGGAGCTGCGATCCAGTGACCGTCATATTTGGAGAAGCCCTGAAGGGCCGTCGGGATCACAGCATCCCATCCTTCTTTTGACGCAATGTCATCGAGATTGCCGAGGGCGCCCTGCTTCGCCCAATCGAGAATGTCGAAACCAAGCATCTGTACAGCCGTCGGCGGATTGCCGGCGGTTACACGAGCACGAAGAACGGTCATTGCTTCCGTACCGCCACCACCGGATACCGGCATGTCGGACCAGGTTATACCCTTGGTTTCCAGATCCTTCTTCAGCACTTCGAGCGCCGTCGCTTCACCGCCGGACGTCCACCAATGCAGGACTTCGACGTTTTCGGCTGCGCGAGCCATTGTTGCCGTACTGAGCAGCATTGCAGCTGCTGCAACTGTATTCATCCACTTTTTCATTTCAGGCCTCCCACGTGAAAAAAGAGAAAAATTTGACAAATCCGACCGAAGTTTCCCCAAGTCCGGAGCATTCTTACAATATGCAGAATGGCTATTACAATCGATTTAATTCCCTGACCATACTACTTTCCTCCTACCTATATGCATGTTCAAGGTCTTGGTCTCGGTATAGTCCTCCACTGCATGCCTGCCGAGCTCCCGGCCCAGTCCGGACTGCTTGTATCCGCCGAATGGCAACTCCGACGCGCCGTCCATGAATGTATTCATCCACACCGTTCCGGCACGCACCCGCCTGCCGATCTTCAGGCATGTGTCGAAGTCGCGGCTCCACACACCGGCAGACAAGCCATAGTCAATGGAATTGGCAATCCGGACGGCGTCTTCCAAGGTTTCGAATGTTAGCACAGACAGCACAGGTCCGAATACTTCTTCCCGCGCCACAGCCATTTCCGGCTGAACGGCAGAAAGGATTGTTGGCGACATGAACTGCCCCATCCCGAGATCAAGCGCCGAACCGCCATGGCTGAGATTGGCGCCAGCTGAAGCGGCGTTGCGCACATAGGTATCGATCTTGGCAAGATGTTCTGGCGTAATGATCGCGCCGACCTTGGTTTGCGGATCCAGAGGATCGCCGACCTTGACCTTGGCGGACAGCGCCGCAACACGCTGGACGACCTCGTCTGCGATATCGCGGTGGACGATCAAGCGCGATCCAGCATTGCAGCATTCGCCGGCATTGAAATAAGCCCCAAACACAGCGGCATCAATGAAATCATCAAGCTCCGCATCAGGAAATACAATCTGCGGGTTTTTGCCGCCGAGTTCGAGCGATACCTTTTTCAGGGTCTGCGCGGCATTGGCCATGGTGAGCTTGCCGACCAGCGTCGAACCGGTGAACGATATCATATCGACATCAGGGTGTGTCGTCATCGGTGCACCGACTTCGGCGCCGGTACCGACGATAATATTAACTACACCGGCTGGAACGCCAGTTTCCATCAGGATTTCACCAAGCAACAGTGTCGAGCCGGATGTAAGTTCCGACGGTTTGACGACGGCCGTACAGCCGGCTGCCAGCGCAAAGGGTAATTTCTGGCTTACGATTAGGAAGGGGAAATTCCACGGTGTGATGATCGAGACGACACCGATCGCCTCGCGCAGCACAACACCCAATGTTCCTTCACCAAGCGTGTTATAGCTTTCACCGTGCAGGTCGCGCCCGAGAGCTGCGGCATACCGCCAGATATCGACAGCACCGCCAAGTTCAGCTTTCGCCTGCGAAATCGGCTTGCCGGACTCGATGCAGTCGAGATAGGCGAGTTCATCGGACCGCACCGCAATCAGATCTGCTGCCTTCAAAATGATGTTTGATCTTTCGGCACCGGTCATATGCGACCAGGGACCGTTGTCGAAAGCATTCCGCGCCGCAGCGATTGCCCGCTCGGCATCGACCCTGGTTCCCGCTTGATAGCGCGAAACGACAACGCCATGTCCGGGGCTCTTGCGCTCGATCACGCCGCCTTCCGCGCCATTGGTCCACCTGCCGTCGATCAGCATCTGGAATTCACGCACCTTCAAATTGTCGAGTGCCTTCGGGCGCACCAGAACTGTCATTACCACTCTCCCTTGAACACGGGCTCACGCTTTTCGGCAAAGGCCGAAACACCTTCTTTCAGGTCCGCTGTTTTTGCGACGAGGATCGAGCCCAGGGCCTCGATCGCCGTTCCATTGTCTTCGCCATTGGCCGAGGCGATCATCAGTTTCGCCACTTCAACGGCTGCCGGGCCACGCTTGGCGATCCGCTCAGCGTAGGCCTGCGCCGCGGCAACCGCGGCACCCGTTTCGACAACATGATCGACCAAACCAAGAGCTTGCCCCTCATTCGCACTGAAGATTTCGCCGCCCAAAGCCATGCGGCGTACAACCTGCGCGCCAAACCGGCGGACAAGACGTTGCGTACCGGACCAGCCAGGCACCATGCCAAGACCAGTCTCCGGCAAGCCAAGCTTGATCTGGGTTTCCGCAATTCTGATATCGGCGGCCGCAGCAAGCTCCAGCCCACCGCCAAGTGCATGGCCATTGAGCGCTGCAATGAGGGGGACTCTCAATGTAGCCAAACGCTCAAACACACGATGGCCAAAGCGGACCCAGGCATGGCCAAATTCATTCGGCGTCATCGCCGCCCAGGCATTGATGTCGCCGCCCGCGGAAAAAGCCTTGCCCGCGCCGGTCAGGATCGCAACACGTATCTCCCCGTTGGCTTCGACAGCATCGCAGGCAGCGCTTAATTCCTTCAACATGTCGAGGTCGAAAGCGTTGAGCTTCTCCGGCCGCGACACGGTGATCGTGGCGATGGGGCCGACGAAGGTCACTTCGATGCGCGGGTCAGCCATGGAGCGTCCTCTGCGGTTTCTGTGGCAATTTCAAACCAAAAGGCTGCGGCGCAAACAGGTGAGCGTCCATCAGCTTCAGATCGCGGGCAACGACCAGCGGGAATTCCGATTGATCGAGAATGTGCGTTTGCAAATCAACGCCCGGCGCAATTTCAGTCAGCACAAGACCCTCGGGGCGCAGGACCATGACGCAGCGCTCGGTAACATAGGTGATGTCCTGACCCTGCTCGATGGCGCGGCGGCCGGAGAAAGTGACATGCTCGACCTCATTGACCAGCTTCTTCAGCTTGCCTTCCTTCTCGATCACCAGCTTTCCACCTTCGACATGGACTTTGGCCCCGGCATTGAACATGCCTGAAAAGACGATCTTGCGGGCTCGCGCGGTAATGTCGACGAAACCACCGGCCCCGGCCGTCACATGCGGACGGAAACTCAGCTTCGACACGTTGACGGAGCCAGTCCTGTCGATCTCGAGGAAGGACAGGAGCGAGGCATCGAAGCCCGCACCCTGGAAATAAGTGAACTGGTGCGGTGACGGTACAAAGGCTTCGGCATTGGAAGCGCAGCCAAAGGCAAAGTCCAGCAGCGGGATCCCGCCGACAGGACCCTGTTCGATCACCCAGGTGACCGCGCCGTGCAGCCCCTCTTCGAGAAGAATGCGCGGCACATTGGCCGAGATGCCGAAACCGAGATTGACGGCACTTGCCGCCTCGAGTTCCATGGCGACACGGCGCGCGATGACTTTCTGGATATTGAAATCTGGCAGGGCAAAATCTTCCAATGGATGGAAAATTTCACCGGAAATGGCAGGGTCATAGACAGTTTGCGTCGTCTGTTTCTGGTCAGGATCGACAACGACATAGTCGACAAGAATTCCCGGAACGCGCACATCATGCGGCTTCATCGAGCCGCTCTTGGTGATGCGCTTGACCTGCGCAATAACGATCCCGCCATTGTTGCGCACCGCGAGCGCCTGATCGAAGCCGCCAAGGTAGGCGCCTTCATGCTCATAGGTGAGGTTACCACGCTCGTCGGCCGTGGTGGCGCGAATGATGGCAACCTGAGGTATGATGGGCTTGAAGAACAGCCATTCCTCACCCTCGAATTCGATCTTGCGAACAACCGGCTCTTTGGCCGCCGAAGCGTTCATGGCGCAACCCTGCCGGTCCGGATCGACAAAAGTGTCAAGCCCGACCTTGGTCAGCACGCCCGGGCGCTTCGCGGCCGCCTCGCGGTGCATGTCGAAGAGAATACCGGACGGAATATTGTAGGCAACAACCTCATCATTGCCGATCATCTGCCAGATCAATGGCGGCTCGGCAGTGGAGGGACCGGACGGGTAGGAGCCGCCGATAATTTTCTTGAGAAGCCCCTTCTTGGCGATGTAATCGACGCCCTTGATCCCGCTCATATCCCCGGCAGCAATAGGGTGCAATGTGGTCAGATCGCGCGGATGACCGGTCGCGTCGAACCGCGCGCCAATCGCCTTCAGCATCAGATCCGGACAGCCAAGACCGCTCGATGAAGACACCGATATGGTGGCTTCGTCAGGGATGAGGTTCGCGGCCTCTTCGGGGGTTAGTTGCTTGTTCATGCTTGTATTTTCTATTTCTCAAAGGCCTGGATTGATTTGTTGCACGGTTCCGGTCTTTGCCGCCTCGGCAACAGCGATGCCAGCGGCCAGCGACCACACGCCATCCTCGCCGCTCGCCGATGGCTTACCGTTTCCGGCGACGGCGGCATGGAACTTGGCAACACCGGTCCCATAGAGGTTCTTGTGATCGAGCTTCAGTTCCGTCTCGCCATCGGCATTGCGCAGCTTAACGGTACCGGCCGGCTTCTGGGTCATCACATTGCGGCCAACGAGCGAGCCTTCCGTGCCATGCACTTCGAAGCCGGTTTCGGAATATTTGGTGGTAAAGCCATCATGGAACATGGCGATAAGTCCGGACTTGAACCGCATGACGCCCATCACCGCATCCTCGAGGCCAGCCTTGGCAAGCCCGCTTTTTTGAGTGGCAGCAATGGCTTCAACGGGATCTTCGCCCAGCACGTAGCGCAACGTGTCTGTGTCGTGCACCGTGATATCGAGGATAACCCCGCCGCCCGCTTCCGGACGGTCGAGGCGCCAACCCTGCAGATGCGGCGGCAGATAGACCGCATGGAAGACCTTGGCAGCAAGCGGGGTGCCGATCTTGCCGGCCGCAATCGCATCGCGCATCGCCGTGTGACTTGCCGCATTGCGCAGATGATGGTTGGTCGCGAATACGACATCAGCAGCGCGGCACGCCTCGACCATGGCGCGCGCATCGGTAAGACTGGTGGCCAGCGGCTTCTCGCAGAGCACATGTTTTCCAGCTTTTGCAGCCGCCAGAACCTGATCCTTGTGCAGTTCATTGGTGGTGGAAATGTAAACCGCATCAATGGGTTGGCCGCTCAGGAGTTCATCGACACTCGTCACTGAATGGGGAATATCGTGATCTGCCGCGTATTTCGCGCCGCGCTCGGCATTCGTGCTCATCACCGAAACGATCTCGCCGCCATTTGCGCGGATCGCATCGATCACCCATTCATGCGCAATGGTGCTCGCCCCGATCAAACCCCAGCGTGTCATGCCATTTCCTCCGGTTGTTTCACGGGTGTGCCGCAGCTTTGCCGCACGACAAGCCGTACCGACGTCACGATCGATTCCTGATCTATTTGTCCCGCATTGATCTGTTTCAGAAGCAGTTGTGCCGCCCGCTGGCCCATACCCTGCGGATCCACTGAAACGGTGGTGAGGGCCGGGACGGCGGTCTTGGCCTCGATAACATCGTCGAAGCCGATGACCCCAAAGCCTTTGCCCGGCTCGATATTGTTTGCACGCAGACCGTCACAGACGCCAAAGGCCACCGCATCATTGAAGCACAGGCCAGCTGTTGGGCGCTCCGCAAAGACCATCATCCGCTCGACGACCGCAACTCCGCCGGCACGCGAAGGCGCCGAATGGATGATGAAATCGCCGTTGGGCGGAATACCCGCTTCCGTCAACGCATCGCGGTAACCGCGAACCCGGTCAGCGAAGACAGCCGTATCGAGGAAGCCGCCCATGAAGGCGATGCGGCGATGACCGAGACCGATGAGATGCCGGACGGCTGCCTTGGCGCCGGCATAATTGTCCGACAGCAACGTCGAAACCTTGGCGCCCGGAAGGTTGCGAACGACGACCACAACGGGGATGCCGCTATCTGCCAAAGGCTTGATATCATTGGCTTGCGTACCGCGCGCCGGTGACAGGATCAGTCCGGCAATGCCGTTTTCACGCATCGACGCAATGACTTCACGCTGCCGGTCGACACTCTCGCCGCTATGGGCAAGGAACTGCACATAGCCCGCCGACTGAACCACCATGTCCATACCGACAGCGAGTTCGGCGAAGAAGCTGTTGGTCAGGTCATTGACGACAATGCCGACGATTTTCGACTTTGCCTGGCGCAGGTTGGCCGCACCGCGATTGTAGACATAGCCGAGATCGCTGATGAGGGCATTGACCTTTTCGCGGGTCTTTTCATTGACGAGAGGGCTACCCTGAAGAACGAGAGACACTGTGGATTTCGACACGCCAGCGGCGCGCGCAATGTCCACAATGCTTGTCCGGGTCCGGTTCAATTGCTTCTCTCCCAAGTTGTCGCCTACTTAATTGGAACGTTCCAAATTAGTCAAGTGTTTTCTTCTGCACAACCGGAGACACCGTAAATGCGCGTATTGATTGATATTTCCGGTCCGAATTTGGCATTTCTCATTTCATTCTCGGCATTTTTCATATGATTTTGGTCGGTTTACGTTTTATCTCTTGTTTTTTGGAACGTTCCAAAATAAAAACCATATCATTCGATTGGGAGCGATGCGAATGACCCTCACTCTGAAATTGCCGAGCGCAAACGGGACAATTTCCGATTACAGCCTGACAGGCGGGCCCATCGGCAAGCCATCCAGCCCGCCGGTCTTCAACCGCATTGCCTATGCAGCTGCCCATGTCGTCTCCGACCCCATGCGCGACACCAATCCCTGGACAGCACCGGCTATCGACTGGGATGCGACCATGGCCTTCCGCCATCACCTCTGGTCGCTCGGTTTCAAGATCGCCGAAGCCATGGATACCGCACAGCGCGGCATGGGCGTCGACTGGGCCGGAGCGCGTGAACTGATCCGCCGGTCGCTGGCGGAGTCGCGGACCGTTCCGGGCGCCGACCTCGCCTGCGGCGCGGGCACCGACCAGCTGGCGCCGGACGACACCAAGATTCTCCAGGATGTCATTGAAGCCTATGAAACGCAGATCGGGTTCGTGGAAGCGGAAGGAGGACGGGCAGTGATGATGGCGAGCCGCGCACTTGCACGCGTTGCCCGCTCCGCTGACGACTATCGAACCGTCTATGGAGACATTCTGAGCCAGACAAGGGAGAAGGTCGTCCTGCACTGGCTTGGCGACATGTTCGACCCGCAATTAGCCGGCTATTGGGGGTCGTCCTCATTTGACAAGGCGCTGGAAACCGTCCTTGCCATTATCAACGACAATAAGAACAAGGTCGAAGGCATCAAGATTTCACTGCTCGACAACCGGAAGGAAGTCGAGTTGCGCAAGCGGTTGCCGGAGGGCGTGCTCTGCTTCACGGGTGATGATTTCAACTACGCCGAACTGATCGAAGGCGATAGCGAACGCTACAGCCATGCGCTGCTTGGCATTTTTGACGCTGTTGCGCCGTCCGCCTCGAAGGCGCTGAGCCATCTCGCGAGAGGCGAAACACAAGCCTTCCGCGACGTCATTGAGCCGACCGTTCCGCTGTCGCGCAAGATTTTCGAAGCTCCAACGCAATACTACAAAGCCGGCGTCGTTTTTCTGGCCTGGCTCAACGGGCACCAGACCCATTTCACCATGCCGGCCGGGATGCAGTCGGCACGCGGCATCGTTCACTACGCGGATATTTTCCGGCTGGCGGATCAGGCAAACGTCCTGGACAAGCCCGAGCTTGCGACGCAGCGGATGAACAGCCTGTTGCAGGTCTACGGCCTTTGAAAAGCAAAAGGGGCGGCGCCGAAACGCCACCCCTTCCCCGCTCCAATTGTATGCAGCTTACTTTACCCAGCTCTTGACCAGCTCATCATAGTTGATGGTCTGCGGCTTTTCCTTTTCGTTCTCGACCTTGAGCTGTGGTGCCAGATTGCCTGCCTTCACAGCTTCGGCATTCCAGTAAGCGAGGTCATGCTCTTCGGCCAGTTTCGGGCCGATGTCGCCCTGAACGCCGGATTTCTCGAGGCGTCCAAGTACCTTTTCCTGTTCCTCGCACAGCGAGTCCATGGCTTCCTGTGCAGTCTTGGCACCTGAAGACGCATCACCGATCGCCTGCCACCAGAGCTGAGCCAGCTTCGGATAGTCAGGAACATTGGTTCCCGTCGGCGACCATTGCAGGCGAGCCGGCGAGCGATAGAACTCGATCAAGCCCCCAAGTTTTGGCGCGCGGTCGGTAAAGGACTTGTGGTCGAGCGTCGACTGGCGGATGAAGGTCAGGCCGACATGGCTCTTCTTCACGTCGACAGTCTTGGACGTCACAAACTGCGCATAGAGCCATGCGGCCTTGGCGCGATCGTCCGGGGTGGATTTGAGCAACGTCCACGAGCCGGCGTCCTGGTAGCCGAGCTTCATGCCGTCCTTCCAGTAGACGCCATGCGGCGACGGGGCGAAACGCCACTTCGGCGTGCCGTCCTCATTGACCACCGGCAAGCCTGGCTTGACGAAGTCGGCGGTGAACGCCGTATAGGTGAACATCTGCTGGGCGACCTCGCCCTGCGATGGTACCGGGCCCGACTCGGAGAAGGTCATGCCTTGAGCTGCGGCCGGAGCGTAGGCCTTCATCCAATCCAGATATTTCTGGATGGAATAGACCGCAGCCGGGCCGTTGGTGTCGCCGCCGCGCGCAACGCAGGAGCCGACCGGGCGCGAATTCTCGTCGACCTTGATGCCCCATTCGTCGACCGGCTTGCCGTTCGGAATGCCCTTGTCACCATTGCCAGCCATGGAGAGCCAGGCATCCGTGAAGCGCCAGCCCAGCGACGGGTCCTTCTTGCCGTAGTCCATATGGCCGTAGACCTTCTTACCGTCCACATCGCGGCCGGTGAAGAATTCCGCAATATCCTCATAGGCCGACCAGTTGACCGGCACGCCGAGGTCGTAGCCGTACTTTGCCTTGAAGTCTGCCTTGTTCTTCTCGTCGTTGAACCAGTCGTAACGGAACCAGTAGAGGTTTGCGAACTGCTGGTCGGGCAGCTGATAAAGCTTGCCGTCCGGTGCGGTGGTGAAGGACTTGCCGATGAAGTCGTCGATGTCGAGATCCGGATTGGTGACATCCTTGCCTTCATTCGCCATCCAGTCGGTCAGGCTGCGCGCCTGCTGATAGCGCCAGTGCGTGCCGATCAAGTCCGAGTCGTTGATGTAGGCGTCATAGACGTTTTCACCAGACTGCATCTGTGTCTGCAGCTTTTCCACGACGTCACCTTCACCGATCAGATCGTGTGTGATCTTGATGCCGGTAATATCTGTGAACGCCTTGGCGAGGGTCTTCGACTCGTATTCATGCGTGGTGATGGTCTCGGAAACCACCTTGATGTCCAAGCCGGCAAAAGGCTTTGCCGCATCGACAAACCACTGCATTTCCTTTTCTTGCGCCGCTCGATCGAGCGCCGACATGTCGCCGATTTCCTTGTCGAGGAAAGCCTTGGCCTCGTCCATGCCGGCATAGGCACTGCCTGCGCCGAACAGCAGTACGAGAGCTGTCGTTGTCGTCAATATTCGCGTTCGCATTTTAGTCCTCCCAGAGTTGCGATTGCATCGTCAAGTGCCGGCGGGTGCCGGACACATTGTTTCTAGACAAAGCGGAATACGCCGATTGCGTAGACCACAGAGAGAGCCAGAGCCCACCACAGATTGGGACCCACAAGTCCCAGCCAGGCGAGGTGAATGAATGCACTGCCGAGCAGCGACACGAACAACCGGTCGCCGCGCGTGGTCTCGAAGCGCAGAATGCCAACCCTTGGGTTGCCACCCGGAGAGGCATATTCCCACACGGCCATAAGCGACATGAGCGCGAAGATGGTGAGGAAGAACAGCGCGGTCGGGAACGTCCAAGCCATCCAACCGCCGGCAACCAAAGGCGCGAACCAGTCACGCGCGCCATCCTTCACAGGAACAGCCGCAACAAGAAGCCCAACCATGATTGCGAAAGCGACGGCGACGACCGCCAACACCACGGGCCAACGACGGGTCGTTTCCATTATACCCTCCCCAGGGCGAAGCCCTTGGCGATGTAGTTGCGGACAAAGTAAATGACGATTGCGCCCGGAATGATAGTCAGAACGCCGGCTGCCGCCAGTACGCCCCAGTCCAGACCCGAGGCGGAAACCGTGCGGGTCATGATGGCGGCGATCGGCTTTGCAGCTGTCGTCGTCAGCGTGCGGGCGATCAACAATTCCACCCAGGAGAACATGAAGCAGAAGAACGCGGCAACACCAATGCCGCTCGCGATCAGCGGAATGAAGATCTTCACGAAGAAGCGCGGGAAGGAATAACCGTCGATATAGGCGGTTTCATCGATTTCCTTCGGAACGCCAGACATGAAGCCCTCCAGGATCCACACGGCAAGCGGCACGTTGAAGAGGCAGTGCGCCAGCGCCACAGCGATGTGTGTGTCAATCAGCCCGAATGCCGAATAGAGCTGGAAGAACGGCAGAGCAAACACGGCGGGTGGCGCCATACGGTTGGTCAGCAGCCAGAAGAATAGGTGCTTGTCGCCGAGGAACCGGTAGCGCGAGAATGCATAGGCAGCTGGTAATGCCACCAGCACCGAGATCACCGTATTCATCACCACATAGATGATGGAATTTATGTAGCCCTTGTACCAGGACGGATCGGTAAAAATGACCGCGTAATTTTGCAGCGTCGGGTTCTGCGGCCAGAGCGAGAAGGCACCAAGAATTTCCTGATTGGTCTTGAAGCTCATATTGATGAGCCAGTAGATCGGCAGCATCAGGAAGATGATATAAACCGTCGGGATCAACCACCAGAACTTCGACTCGTCGCCGCGCTTACGCATCTTGCGGGCCAGCGCCTTGTCGATCTGGCGCTGTTCGGCTCCCGGCCGTTCGCTCGTGCGTGCAAGCGTTTCTTGTCTCACACTCATTTCAGCGCTCCGCATCGTAATTGGTCATGATCGTATAGAACACCCATGACATCAGCAGGATGATCAGGAAGTAGACGATCGACATTGCCGCTGCTGGCCCGAGGTCGAACTGACCGACGGCGATCTTGACGAGATCAATGGAAAGGAACGTCGTCGAATTGCCCGGACCGCCGCCCGTGACGACGAAGGGTTCAGTGTAAATCATAAACGAGTCCATAAAGCGCAACAGAACGGCGATCAAAAGGACGCGATTCATCTTGGGCAGCTGGATGTAGCGGAACACGGCCCAGCGAGAGGCACCATCGATTTTTGCAGCCTGATAGAAAGCATCGGGGATCGATACGAGACCGGCGTAGCTAAGCAGCACAACAAGGCTCGTCCAGTGCCAGACATCCATGAGAATGACAGTAAACCAGGCGTGCATTGGGTTCTGGACGTAATTGTAGTGAAAACCCAGCCCCGCCAGTGTATGGCCAAGCAGACCGATGTCGGTACGGCCAAAAACCTGCCATATCGTGCCGACCACATTCCACGGAATGAGCAATGGCAGCGCCATCAACACCAGGCAGACCGGAACACCCCAGCCCTTGCGCGGCATATTGAGGGCGATGATGATGCCAAGCGGAATTTCGATCAGCAGAATGATCGCCGAAAAGATCAGGTTGCGCCCGAGAGCGGCATGGAAGCGTTCGGAATGCAGAATTTCATCGAACCAATCTGTTCCGGCCCAGAAGAACTGGTTGTTGCCGAAGGTGTCCTGCACCGAATAGTTGACCACGGTCATCAGCGGGATGACGGCCGAAAATGCCACCAGCAGCAGCACGGGCAGGACCATGAACCAGGCTTTGTTGTTCCAGGTTTTTTCCACAGCTATAGCCCTCCCACGCGCCAGCTATCGGCGTAAATGTTGATACCCTTTGGATCGAAGGCGATGTGCGGTTCGGCCGGGATGTCGCCCCCCTCGCCGACGATGACGGCGATATCCTGGTTTTCAAGACGGGTACGCACGATCTTGTGGCGGCCGATGTCCTCGACCTTGGCGATAACCACCGGCATGCCGGAACGCCCAAGCCGCACGTATTCCGGACGAATACCGAGTTCGACGGTCTTGGCCCCAGCGGGCATCACCGGCGCAGGCAGCTGGATCTGGTGGCTGCCGATCTGGGCCATACCACCGGAAAGCTTCACCGGCATGACGTTCATGCCGGGCGAGCCAATGAAGTAGCCGACGAATGTATGTTTTGGCCGCTCGAACAGTTCTTCGGGCGTGCCGATCTGCACGATCTCGCCATCATACATGACGACGACCTTCTGGGCGAAAGTCAGCGCTTCCGTCTGGTCGTGCGTTACATAGACCATGGTGTAGCCGAAGCGCTGATGGAGCTGCTTCAGCTGCGAGCGCAGTACCCATTTCATATGCGGATCGATGACGGTTAGCGGCTCGTCGAACAGGATGGCGTTGACGTCAGAGCGCACCAGCCCGCGACCGAGCGAGATCTTCTGCTTCTGATCGGCGGTGAGGCCGCGCGCCTTCTTCTTGGCCCAACTGGCCAGATCGATCATTTCAAGCGTCTCGCGCACCTTGCGGTCGATCTCCGCTTCCGGCACGCCGCGATTGCGCAGCGGAAAGGCAAGATTGTCGTAGACGGTCATCGTGTCGTAGATGACCGGGAACTGGAACACCTGCGCGATGTTGCGTTCCTGGGTGGAGAGGTTCGTTACATCCTCGCCATTGAACAGCAATTGACCGTGCGAGGGATGGATAAGTCCGGAGATAATATTGAGCAGTGTGGTCTTGCCGCAGCCGGATGGCCCGAGCAGCGCATAGGCGCCGCCATCCTCCCAGCTGTGATGCACTTCCTTCAGCGCATAGTCCTTGTCCGATTTCGGATTGGGACCGTAGGCGTGGCGGATATGGTTGAGGTCGATGCGTGCCATGGTTCCCCCTATGCCGCCAGTTTCTGGCGGCGGGTGACGGAATTGCCGCCCGCGTCGAAAATCATCAGATTGCGTGGATCGATGAAGATGTCGATCGACTCGTCGGGCGAATAGATATGGATGCCGTGCGTCAGCATGGTCCAGCGTGCATCGGCAAAGGAGAGATGCACATAACTTTCCGAACCGGTGATCTCCGTCGCGGTGACAGTGGCCTTCAGGCCGATTTCATCAGGATTGGTGCGAACTGTGGCCACATGATGCGGCTGGAAGCCGATCGTGTAGGTGCCGTCGGCAATATCGGCGAGATGCGCCGGGACCGGCAGGGCGACGCCGCCCTCCAGCTGGAACGCCTTACCGAACTTGGCCAGCGCAATGGTGTTGAGCGGCGGATCGGCAAAAGTCTGCGCGGTGATCAGGTCGTCCGGCTTGCGGAATACATCGATGGTCGGCCCGAACTGGGTAATCCGGCCCTCGGACAATGTCGCTGTATTGCCGCTGAGCAGCAATGCCTCATGCGGTTCGGTGGTGGCATAGACGAAGATCGTGCCGGATTCGGCAAAGATCTTCGGCAGTTCCTGCCGCAATTCCTCGCGCAGCTTGTAGTCGAGATTGGCCAGCGGTTCGTCAAGCAGCACCAGCTTGGCGTTCTTGACGATGGCGCGCGCCAGCGCGGTGCGCTGCTGCTGGCCGCCGGAGAGGTTGAGCGGCGTGCGGCCAAGGAAGGGCGTGAGCTTCAGCAGTTCGGCAGCCTTGCGCACCTCGCGGTCGATGGTCGCGCTGTCGGCACCGGCAACGCGCATCGGCGAGGCAATGTTCTCATAGACGGTGAAAGCCGGATAATTGATGAACTGCTGGTAGACCATGGCGACGGAGCGCTTTTGCACCGGCACGCCGGTCACGTCCTTGCCGTCGAACCAGAC
This sequence comes from Phyllobacterium zundukense, assembly GCF_002764115.1. Classification (NCBI taxonomy): domain Bacteria; kingdom Pseudomonadati; phylum Pseudomonadota; class Alphaproteobacteria; order Hyphomicrobiales; family Phyllobacteriaceae; genus Phyllobacterium; species Phyllobacterium zundukense. The sequence goes on from NZ_CP017940.1 coordinate 3,596,919, forward strand.
CGAACCGGAGGTGGGCACATCGAGCCCCGCCATGATACGCATGAGACTGGTCTTGCCGGACAGGGTAGGCCCAAGCAGGACATTCAGCGTCGCATGTTCCAAAGTCAGCGAAATATCGCTGAGATGGGGCTTGCCACCCACAACTTTGGATACATTCCGCAATTCCAGCATTCCAACTCCTCCCTGAGACAATGTGGACCCTCCGCCCACACCGCCTCTCCTTCAATTCAATCTATTCGGCCGCAAGCTTGCGCCGCCGGTCGACCGCATCTTCCATGAAGCGATCAAGTGCGACTGCCTCGTCAGCGGTCAAATGCAAACCCTTCTTGGTGCGGCGCCACAACACGTCCTGCGCTGTCACCGCCCATTCATGTTCGATCTGGTAGCGCACTTCGGCCTCGTAGAGATCGGAACCGAAATGCTTGCCGAGATCGTCGATCGACGCCGCCTTGCCCAAAAGGACGCGCGCCTTGGTGCCGTAAAGCCGGAAGAGGCGGTGCGCATGGCGTGCCTCGAGAAACGGGTAGTCCGCTTTCAATTTTTGCAATTCTGCATCGAAGGCAGTCGCGGCGAAATCACCGCCCGGCAGCGTACCGCTGGCGGTCCACGGCTTGCCGCGTTTGCCAAGCTGGTCCTCGATCTTTTCCAGCATGTGCTCGGACAGGCGCCGGTAGGTGGTGATCTTGCCGCCGAAAATATTCAGCAGCGGCGCCTGGCCTTCCGGCGCGTCGGCCTTCAGCACGTAATCGCGCGTGGCTTCCTGCGCTTTCGAGGCCCCATCGTCATAAAGCGGACGCACGCCCGAATAGGTCCAGACAACGTGCTCACGCTTGACCGGCTCGACGAAATACTCGCTGGCCGCCGCACAAAGATAGTCAATCTCGGCATCGGTGATTTTCACCTCTGCTGGATTGCCGTGATAATCCTGATCGGTGGTGCCGATCAGGGTGAAATCCTGCTCATAGGGAATGGCGAAAATAATGCGGCCGTCGGTGTTCTGGAAGAAGTACGCACGTGGATCGTCGAACTTCTTCTTCACCACGATATGGCTGCCCTGAACGAGGCGCACATTATGCGCGTTGTTGCTACCGACCACGCCGGTCAGCACTTCATCCACCCAGGGACCAGCGGCATTGACCACGAGGCGTGATCGGACTTCCTCGGTGGCACCGGTCAGGCCATCCTGCAGGATCAGCGTCCAGGCATTGGCGTCGCGGCGGGCGCTGATGACCTTGGTGCGGGTGCGGATGACCGCGCCGCGGTCTGCCGCATCGCGGGCATTCAGCGCGACGAAGCGCGCATCGTTGACCCAGCAATCGGAATATTCGAAGGCCTTCGTATAGAGCGACTTCAGCGGCTTGGCAGCCGGATCGCGGGTCATGTCGAGCGTCTTCGTTGCCGGGAGTTTCTTGCGTCCGCCGATGTGGTCATAGAGGAAGAGACCGAGCCGCAGGAGCCAGGCCGGACGCAGGCCCGCATGATGCGGCAGGACGAAACGCATCGGCCAGATGATATGCGGTGCATTGGCCCACAGCACTTCGCGCTCCATCAGCGATTCGCGCACCAGGCGGAATTCGTAATATTCGAGATAGCGCAGCCCGCCATGGATCAGCTTGGTCGAACCGGAAGAGGTGCCGCTGGCAAGATCGTTCATCTCGGCAAGGAACACCGAATAGCCACGGCCAACGGCATCACGTGCGATGCCGCATCCATTGATGCCGCCACCGATAACGAAGATGTCGTAGATCTGTTCAGCCAAACCCGGCAATCCCATCCTCCCCATTTCGCAACGCACCATTTCTTCGCAATTGCGAAAGATACACGGACTAATTACGAAAGCAATACGAAACTAAAAAGAACTATAACGCGCTTCACAATCCCGCACAAGTGGGTCTTCAGACGGATGTTTCGATCAATCGAACGTCAGCGTCCGCACAGATTCGGCGGATTGCTTCGCTTTCGCAGCGATCGGTAATGAAGGTGTTGACCTGCGACAGGTGGCCAATGCGCACCGGCGCCGTGCGCTCGAACTTGGTCGAATCAGAAACAAGAATCACATGGCGGGCATTGGCCATGATGGCCTGCGCCACCTTGACCTCGCGAAAGTCGAAATCAAGCAGCGCCCCGTCGCTGTCGATGGCCGAGGTGCCGATGACGGCAAAATCCACCTTGAACTGGCGGATGAAATCGACGGCCGCCTCGCCGACGATACCGCCATCGGAACCACGAACCACACCGCCGGCGATGACCACCTCAATGTCCGGGTAAATGCGCAACTTATTGGCAACATTGATATTATTTGTAATTATCATCAAACCTTTGCGATCAAGCAGTGCCTGGCCCACCGCTTCAGTGGTCGTGCCGATATTGACGAAGAGCGAGGCATTGTCAGGAATGAGATTGGCGGCCGCCCGGCCGATTGCTTCCTTCTCGCTTGCGGCAATCAGTCTTCGCGCCTCGTATTCGAGATTTTGCACGCCGGAAGGAAACAGCGCGCCGCCGTGAATTCGGGTGAGCAGACGCTGGTCGCACAGATCGTTGAGATCCTTGCGGATGGTCTGCGGCGTCAGGTTGAAATGGACGGCGAGATCATCCACCAGGACGCGGCCATGCTCCTTGGCCATTTCCAGAATTTCGGTGTGTCTGGGCGGCAGGAACATCGCGCAAGCCTTCATTTTCGTTTTCTGTTCCATCATACGAAAACGAAAATGAACTTATGTCAATTGGCAGGAAAGCGAAAACGGCCGATTTCGACCTAGGCCGTGGCCCCTTCGATGACCTCATAGCCGGTATTGATGATGGTCTTTTCGGCAGGCCGATCGCGGCTTTCGAGCAGTTTTTCCGCGGCCGTCTTGCCGATCAGGAACCGTTTCGAGAGGATCGTCGAAAGCGGCAGGGGCATGGCCTGACCGATATCCAGTCCATTGAAGCCGAATATTCCGAGCTGCTGCTTCACGGCGATTCCCGCATGCATGCAATGGAAGATACCGCCCATCGCCATGTCATCATTGGGAAAGACCACCACATCGAGCTCGGGGTGGGCGGCAAGAAGAATCTCCAGCGAATCACGTCCGGCTTTGGTCGAGCTTGGTCCGGGATACCGATGCTCGGCCGTCAACGACAGCCCCGCCTCTCGCAGCGAGGTGCAGAGCCCCTCATAGCGGGCGCTGGCTCGATCATCGGTGACCACATTATGCCCGGCATAACCGAAGCGTCGATAACCACGCTGGATAAGATGCCGCCCGGTGTCATAGCCAGCCTGCCGATGCGACATGCCAACGGCAATATCGACGGGGTCGCCATCGATGTCCATGAGCTCGGCGACGCGAAACCTTCCATGCTCCAGATGCCGGCGCGCTGTCGGTGTATGGTGCAGACCGGCGAGTATCACCGCTGCCGGTTGCCAGGCAAGGAACGAGACAAGAATGCGCTCCTCGATCAGCGGATCATAATCCGTCACGCCGATCACTGGCTGAAACGCCGTTTCTGTGAGAGCTGTGTGGATACCGCGCAGGACATCGGGAAAGACAATGTTGGAGAGCGATGGCAGGAGGACGCTCATCAATGTCGATCCGGCAGAAGCAAGACTGCCTGCGGCGCGGTTGGGAATATAGCCAAGCTCGGCAATGGCGTTAAGCACGCGTTCACGGGTCGTATCAGCAATCGGCCCCTGGGCGCGAACGACGCGTGAAGCAGTAATTTCGCTCACGCCAGCCAGCCGTGCGACATCGGCCAGGGTCGGCATGTCCGGACTTCGGTTAGCGTTGCGTTTGCGCGGCATGGACCCCCATCCAGTGCATCTGACAAGAATAATGACAGCGCTACCATAAAAGGCTTGATGAACGCTAGTCAGTATGCATAACTTTATGACAGCGCTGTCATCCGTCTATTTCTGACATTGCTGCCATAAGCCCGGGAGAGGCTTACAGGGAGGTTCATCGCCTATGCATGTGCTTGTTATCGGTGCAGCCGGAATGGTTGGCCGTAAATTGCTTGACAGAATCGCATCCGAACCGGGTGCATTGGGTGGAGAAATCGACAGGCTGACGCTTGTCGACGTGATCGAGCCTGTCGCGCCCGCCGCTCTCGCCGGTATTTCCATAACCAAGGCTGCGGACCTTTCGGATGCTGGCGTTGCGGAAGCGCTGATCGCCAGCCGCCCCGATATGATCTTCCATCTGGCAGCCATCGTCTCTGGTGAAGCGGAAGCCGATTTCGAAAAAGGCTACAAGGTCAATCTCGACGGCACACGCGAATTGTTCGAAGCAATCCGGCTCGAAGGCAAGAAGGCTCCATACCGGCCGCGCGTGGTGTTTGCCTCGTCGATCGCCGTGTTCGGCACACCCTTTCCTGACAAGATCGGCGATGAGTTCTTCACGACGCCGCTAACCAGCTACGGGACGCAGAAAGCGATTTCCGAGCTTCTCCTGTCCGACTACAGCCGCCGCGGCTTTTTCGACGGGATCGGCATTCGCCTGCCGACGATCTGCATTCGTCCCGGCAAGCCGAACAAAGCTGCGTCGGGCTTCTTCTCCAATATCCTGCGCGAACCCCTGGTCGGGCACGAAGCCGTTTTGCCGGTCGATGAAAATGTCCGCCACTGGTTTGCCAGCCCGCGCTCGGCAGTCGGATTCTTCGTTCACGCAGCGACGCTCGATCTGGACAAAGTTGGCTCCCGGCGTAATCTGTCCATGCCGGGCCTCTCGGCATTGGTCGGCGAGGAGATCGCCGCACTGAAGCGTGTCGCCGGCGACAAGGCGGTAAAGCTGATCCGGCGTGAACCGGACGCAACAATCCAGAAGATCGTTGCCGGCTGGGCCACAGACTTCGATACAAAGCGAGCAACGGAGCTCGGCTTCCGGGCGGAGACGGCTTTCGACGAAATCATCAAGGCACATATCGAAGACGAATTGGGCGGGAATATCTAAGTCATGGCTTTCAAAGAGGATTCAGGCAAAGGCAAAATCGCACTGGTGACAGGTGGCGGTACTGGCGTTGGCAAGGCGATTTCCACCGCGCTGCTTGACGCGGGCTATACGGTCATCATCTCCGGCCGGCGCAAGGATGTTCTCGATGACGCCGCCAAATCGCTGGGCGCCGAGACCAAAGGCAATGTAAAGGCGATCACGGCCGATGTCAGTGACCCCAAATCGGTTGCCGCGCTGTTCGATGCAATCAAATCTGAATTCGGACGGCTCGACCTTCTCGTCAACAATGCCGGGATCAATGTGCCGAACATCGCGATGGAAGAGCTCAGCTTCGAGCACTGGAATGCCATCGTTGGCGCCAATCTGACCGGTGTTTTCCTTTGCACCCAGCAGGCTATGAAACTGATGAAAGCGCAGTCGCCCCGCGGCGGGCGCATCATCAACAATGGCTCTATCTCGGCGCAGACACCGCGTCCAAATTCCGCACCCTATACGGCAACGAAACATGCAGTCACCGGCTTGACCAAGTCGACGGCGCTGGATGGCAGACCGTTCGACATTGCCTGCGGGCAGATCGACATTGGCAATGCGACAACCGAGATGACATCGAAGATGGCAAGCGGGGTGATGCAGGCCAATGGCGAGACGGCCAGCGAGCCGACAATACCGGCGCACCATATCGGCGACGCGGTGGTTCATATGGCCAGCCTGCCGCTCGAGGCAAATGTTCTGACCATGACGATCATGGCGACGAAAATGCCGCTTGTCGGACGCGGATAGGAACGAAGCGACGGCGATTCGGGAGCAGCGCCGTTCAGGATCTAGGATAATTTGGGAGGAAAAGGCATGGCATCAGTCGAATTCGCCAATGTACGAAAATCATTCGGGACGCATCCGGTTATCAAGGGCGTTGATATCGAGATTGCCGATGGCGAATTCGTCATTCTGGTCGGGCCGTCCGGCTGCGGCAAGTCAACGCTGTTGCGCATGCTGGCAGGGCTGGAGAATATCTCCGCCGGCGAAATCCGCATTGGCGGGCAGGTGGTCAATGGCCTTGCACCGAAAGAGCGCGACATCGCCATGGTGTTCCAGAACTATGCGCTTTATCCGCACATGACTGTCGCCGACAACATGGCCTTCTCGCTGACGTTGAAGGGTGCGCCCAAATCCGAAATCGACAAACGGGTCAAACCGGCAGCGGAAATTCTCGGTCTCACGCATCTTCTCGACCGGTTTCCGCGCCAGCTTTCCGGCGGCCAGCGCCAGCGTGTCGCCATGGGCCGCGCCATCGTGCGTGATCCCCAGGTCTTCCTCTTCGATGAACCCCTTTCCAATCTGGATGCCAAGCTGCGCGTTGCCATGCGGGCGGAAATCAAGGAACTGCACCAGCGGCTGAAAACCACGACCGTCTACGTGACGCACGACCAGATCGAGGCCATGACCATGGCCGACAAGATCGTGGTTATGCATGACGGCATCGTGGAGCAGATCGGTGCGCCGCTCGAGCTTTACGATCAGCCGGCTAATCTCTTTGTCGCGAGCTTTATCGGCTCACCTGCGATGAACATGATCAAGGGGACGATGGACCCGAACGACGCGCTGAAATTCGTCACCGAAAAGGGTGTGGTGCTACCGGTGGCCAAGGCGCCGGAAAGCGCCAAGGGCCGCACGCTCATCTACGGGTTGCGCCCGGAACATATGACCATCGCTCCTGACGGCATCCCGGCCGAGGTCGTGGTGATCGAGCCGACCGGCTCGGAAACGCAGATGATCATGCGGGTTGGCGGTGATCTGGTTACCGGCGTTTTCCACCAGCGCATCAATGCCCACCCGGGCGAAATCGTCGGCCTGTCGATCCATGCGGAGGCGACCTACCTGTTCGACGCGGAGACGGGCAAGCGGCTGGTCTGAGAGTTGTCTAAGCCGCATCCGCCAGTCGGGGAGCAGATGCTGGTCATAATATACCCGAGAACAGCATGGCCCAGAATGTGGGAGCGTTTTGAACAAGGCCGTATGTCCATGGAAACCCAGGAGGAGTATCAATGACTATCAACAGAAGACATCTTCTCGGCGCATCTGCCGGGCTCGTCGCTGCCGCCGGACTGAACCGGTTCGGCCTCAGCCCTGCTTTCGCGCAAGCCGCCCCCGCCTACAAGCCCGAGGAAGGTGCAACCCTTCGCCTGCTGCGCTGGGTGCCGTTCGTGCCGGCCGAAGAGGCGGCATGGCTCGCAAATACCAAGAAGTTCACCGAGGCCACCGGCGTGCAGGTGCGCATCGACAAGGAAAGTTGGGAAGACGTCCGCCCGAAGGCTGCAGTTGCCGCCAATGTCGGCTCAGGACCGGACATGGTCATGAGCTGGTTCGACGATCCGCAGCAATATCCGGACAAGCTGATCGAGGTGTCCGAGCTTGGCGAATATCTCGGCAAGGCGCATGGTGGCTGGTATCCGGGTCTCGAAGGCTATGCCAAGCGCGACGGCAAGTTCATCGCCCTGCCGCTTTGTGCTATCGGCAATGCGGTGGTCTATCGCGACAGCCACATGAAGGCTGCCGGCTTCAGCGAGTTTCCGAAGGATACGGCAGGCTTCCTGGAGCTTTGCAAGGCAATGCATGCCAAGGGCACACCAGCAGGCTTCCCGCATGGCAAGGCGGTCGGCGACGGCAACAATTACGCGCATTGGCTGCTGTGGAGCCATGGCGGCAAGATAGTCGATGAGGGCGGCAAGGTGGTAATCAACAGCCCCGAGACGCTGGCATCGGTCAAATATGCGCAGGAACTCTACAAGACCTTCATTCCTGGCACGGAAAGCTGGCAGGACGTCAACAACAACCGTGCCTTCCTCGCCGGACAGGTGTCGCTGACGGCCAACGGCGTCTCGGTCTACTATGCCGCCGTGAAGGATCCGGCCATGAAAGCCATCGCCGACGACATGCGCTCGACCAACCTGCCGATCGGGCCTGTCGGCGAGTCGGTCGAACTGCACCAGACCTCGACGATCTCCATCTTCAAGCACACCAAATATCCGGAAGCAGCGAAAGCCTATCTGCAATTCATGTACCAGGCCGAAAACATGAATGCGTGGATCCAAGGCGCCAGCGCCTATTGCTGCCAGCCGCTGAAGGAGTTCGCATCCAACCCGGTGTGGACGTCGAATCCCATCCACGCTGCCTACGCCAAGGCTTCGGGAACCCTGCGGCCGAACGGCTATGCAGGCCCGCTCGGAACGGCTTCCGCCGGTGTCATGGCCGATTATGTGCTGGTCGACATGTATGCCACGGCCGTGACCGGCCAGATGACGCCGGAAGACGCCATCGCCCAGGCTGAGAAGCGCGCAAACCGCTACTACAGCGTCTAGGCAAGTCGAGAGGCTTTCCGCCGTTCTCTGGACGGCGGAAAGTCAATCAAGCGCTGACGAGGAAGAAGGGACATTCGATGACAATGACGGCATCCGCTAAGCAGGTATCCGCCTTCGGCTCCATAGCCCGGAGCAACACGGCGATCGGCGCACTGTTCATGCTGCCGGCGGCCGCCTTTCTCCTGTGCTTCCTGACCTATCCGCTCGGTCTCGGTGTATGGCTCGGCTTCACCGACGCGAAGATCGGCCGGGATGGCATTTTCATCGGCCTCGAAAACTATCAGGCGCTGGCCCGCGATTCCGTTTTCTGGATGGCCGTCTACAATACGGTGCTCTACACATTCATCGCATCGGTCCTGAAATTCGCCTTCGGTCTCTGGCTGGCGCTGATCCTCAACGAGCATCTGCCTTTCAAATCCTTCTTCCGCGCGATCATCCTGCTGCCCTGGGTCGTTCCGACCGTGCTTTCGGCGCTGGCTTTCTGGTGGATCTTCGATGCGCAATTCTCGATCATTTCCTGGTCGCTGATGCAACTCGGCTGGATCGATAGCCCGATCAATTTCCTCGGCGATCCAAACAATGCGCGCGCTTCGGTGATCGCTGCCAATGTCTGGCGCGGCATCCCCTTCGTCGCCATCTCGCTGCTCGCCGGTCTGCAGACCATTCCGCAGTCGCTGCATGAAGCCGCCTCGCTCGACGGCGCCACGGGCTGGCAGCGTTTTCGCTTCATCACGCTGCCGATGCTGACGCCGATCATCGCCGTGGTGATGACGTTCTCGGTGCTGTTCACCTTCACCGATTTCCAGCTGATCTACGTCCTGACCAAGGGCGGACCGGTTAACGCCACCCATCTGATGGCGACACTCTCGTTCCAGCGCGGCATTCCCGGCGGCCAGCTCGGCGAAGGCGCGGCGATTGCCGTCGCCATGATCCCCTTCCTGCTTGCCTCGATCCTGTTCTCATTTTTCGGCCTGCAGCGCCGTAAATGGCAGCAGGGCGGCCAGGACTGAGTGCGGCAAGGAGGAGCGCAATCATGACCATATCCGAACAGACCAACAGCCAGCCGCTCACGGACGACGTGCAGGGCATGAGCTATCTCAACCGGCTGCCGCGGCGGATCATGGTGCTTTACCTGCCGCTCGCTGTCTTCATCTTCGTGCTGCTGTTTCCGTTCTACTGGATGGCAATCACGGCGGTGAAGCCCAATTCACAGCTGACCGACTACAACAATTACAGCCCGTTCTGGGTGGTGGGTCCGACACTCGACCATATCAAGTACCTGTTGTTCGAGACCTCCTATCCCGGCTGGCTGTGGAATACGCTGGTCGTCTCGGTCTGCGCGACTGTGCTGTCGCTGGCCGCGTCGGTCTTTGCCGCCTATGCCATCGAGCGCGTCCGCTTTACCGGATCGCGCTCGGTCGGGCTGATGATCTTCCTCGCCTATCTCGTGCCGCCCTCGATTCTGTTCATTCCCCTTGCTGTGATCGTGTTCAAATTCGGGATTTACGACACGAGGCTGGCGCTGATCTTCACCTACCCGACCTTCCTCATTCCGTTTTGCACCTGGCTGCTGATGGGTTATTTCCGTTCGATCCCTTTCGAACTCGAAGAGAGCGCCCTCGTCGACGGCGCGTCGCGCTGGCAAATCCTCGTCAGGGTCATATTGCCGCTGGCGGTGCCGGGATTGATATCGGCGGGCATTTTTGCCTTCACTTTGTCGTGGAATGAGTTCATCTATGCGCTGACCTTCATCCAATCCTCGGAGAACAAGACTGTCCCGGTCGGTGTCCTGACGGAGCTGGTGCGAGGGGATGTTTTCGAGTGGGGTTCGCTGATGGCAGGCGCACTGTTCGGGTCGCTGCCCGTCGTCATTCTCTACTCGTTCTTTGTCGATTATTACGTCTCTTCCATGACCGGCGCGGTCAAGGAATAGCCACTCCAGGAGCACATTATGACTACCGCAAAAATAACCAAAAGGCTTCGCTCGCAGGAATGGTTCGACAATCCTGACAATCCGGGGATGACGGCACTCTATCTGGAACGCTACCTGAATTACGGCCTCACTCGCGAAGAACTGCAGTCGGGCAAGCCGATCATCGGCATCGCCCAGACCGGCTCCGATCTCTCGCCGTGCAACCGTCACCATATCGAGCTCGCCAAGCGCGTGCGCGATGGCATCATTGCGGCGGGCGGCATTCCCTTCGAGTTTCCAGTGCATCCCATCCAGGAGACCGGCAAGCGCCCCGGCGCTGCGCTCGACCGCAACCTCGCCTATCTTGGCCTTGTGGAAGTGCTGTTCGGCTACCCGCTCGACGGCGTGGTGCTGACCATCGGCTGCGACAAGACCACGCCCGCCATGCTGATGGGCGCGGCGACCGTCAATATACCGGCCATCGCACTCTCGGTCGGCCCAATGCTCAATGGCTGGCATCGCGGCGAACGCACCGGTTCCGGCACCATTGTGTGGAAATCGCGCGAGAAGCTTTCCTCCGGCGAAATCAACTATGACCAGTTCATGGATATCGTCGCCTCCTCCGCGCCATCGGTCGGCTATTGCAACACGATGGGCACGGCAACGACGATGAATTCCCTGGCCGAAGCGCTCGGCATGGAACTCCCCGGCGGCGCCGCGATCCCTGCACCCTACCGCGAGCGCGGACAGACCGCCTACGACACCGGCAAGCGCATCGTCGACATGGTACGCGAAGACCTGAAGCCATCGGATATCATGACGCGCGCGGCCTTCGAGAACGCCATCGTCATCAACTCCGCCATCGGCGGCTCGACGAACGCTCCGATCCATCTGAACGCCATAGCCCGCCACCTCGACATCCCGCTCGACAATGATGATTGGCAGACGATCGGCCACGACGTGCCGCTGCTGGTCAATCTGCAGCCGGCAGGCGAATATCTTGGCGAGGACTATCACCGCGCTGGCGGCGTGCCTGCCGTCGTTGCCGAACTGATGAAGGCGCGCAAGCTGCCGCATCCCGGTGCCTTGACTGTCAATGGCAAGAGCATCGGCACGAACTGCGAGAATGCGGAAAATCTCAACACCGACGTCATCAAGCCTTACGATGCGCCGCTGAAGAAGAAGGCCGGGTTCATCAATTTGAAGGGCAATCTTTTCGACAGCGCCATCATGAAGACGAGCGTGATCTCTGAAGAGTTCCGCGAACGCTATCTTTCCAATCCGGATGATCCCGAGGCTTTCGAAGGCATTGCCGAAGTCTTCGACGGACCGGAGGATTATCATCACCGCATCGACGACCCGAAGCTTGCGCTCGACGAGAACAGCATTCTGATCATGCGCGGTACCGGCCCGATCGGCTATCCGGGCGCTGCGGAAGTCGTCAACATGCAGCCTCCGGCATATCTCCTCAAAAAAGGCATTCATGCCCTGCCCTGTCTCGGCGACGGGCGGCAGTCCGGCACCTCCGGATCGCCTTCCATCCTTAATGCTTCGCCGGAAGCGGCGGTCAATGGCGGGCTGGCACTCGTGAAGTCCGGTGACCACCTGCGCATCGACCTGAAAAAAGGTACGGCCAATATCCTGATCGACGATGAGGAACTGCAAAAGCGCAAGGAAGACCTGATTGCGGCAGGCGGCTATAAATACCCGGCCAGCCAGACGCCATGGCAGGAAATCCAGCGCGGCATGGTCGGCCAGCTGGACGAAGGCATGGTTCTGAAGCCGGCCGTCAGCTACCAGCGCATCGCCCAGACGAAGGGATTGCCGCGCGACAATCACTGAAGCCAGACATTCGGGAGGAATCATGGCGAATTCCATCAGGCGCTATGAGGGGCGGCATGCGGTCATTACCGGTGGCGCCTCGGGTATCGGCTTCAAGACGGCGGAGCGGATCGTGTCGGAAGGTGGCACGGTCAGTCTCTGGGATGTCGATGCCGCCAAGATCGATGAGGCGAAGGGCACACTTGGCGGTGCGGCGCATGGAGTGAGGCTCGATGTTTCCGACCCGGACCAGGTGGAAAAGGCAGCGCAGGAAACGGCCAAGGCATTCGGCAAGATCGACGTGCTGATCTGTTCCGCCGGTATCACCGGTCCGAACGCCAAAGTTACCGACTACCCGATCGACCAATGGAAGCGCGTCTTCGATATCAATTTGAATGGACTGTTCTATTGCAACCGCTTCGTCGTGCCGTTCATGCAGAAAAGTGGCTATGGACGCATCGTCAATGTCGCGTCCATTGCCGGCAAGGAGGGCAATCCCAATGCCTCCGCCTATAGCGCATCGAAGGCAGCGGTGATCGGGCTGACCAAATCGCTCGGCAAGGAGCTTGTCGGTGATGGGATCACCGTCAATGCCATCACCCCGGCGACTGTCGATACGCCGATCCTTCAACAGCTGCAGCCCTCGTTCATCGACTACATGCTGTCGAAGATTCCCATGCAGCGCTTCGGCAAGGTCGAAGAGCTGGCGTCGCTGATTACCTGGATCGCCAGCGAGGAATGCTCGTTCACGACCGGCGCTGTCTTCGACATTTCCGGTGGCCGCGCCACTTACTGAGCCCCCAAGATAGAGAAGGTTATCCCATGAAACTGTTGCGCTATGGTCCTGCCGGTCAGGAAAAGCCCGGTCTTGTCGACAAGGATGGCAAGGTCCGCGACCTGTCCGGCCATGTGAAAGACATTGCCGGTGACGCAATTTCGCCAGAGGGCCTATCGAGGCTCGCGGCGCTCGACCCGGCATCGCTGCCTGTGGTCGAAGTCACTCGCTATGGCCCTTGTGTTGCGGGAACGGGCAAGTTCATCTGCATCGGCCTCAACTATTCCGATCATGCGGCGGAAACGGGCGCCAAGGTGCCGCCGGAGCCGATCATCTTCATGAAGGCAACGTCGGCAATCGTCGGGCCGAACGACAATGTCGAAATCCCGCGTGGTTCGGAGAAGACCGACTGGGAAGTCGAGCTCGGCATCGTCATCGGCAAACATGCGAAATATGTCAGCGAAGACGAGGCGCTGGATTATGTCGCCGGCTATTGCCTGATCAACGACGTGTCGGAGCGCGCTTTCCAGGCGGAGCGTCAGGGCCAGTGGACCAAGGGCAAAAGCTGCGACACCTTTGGCCCGACCGGACCCTGGCTGGTAACCAAGGACGAAATCAAGGATCCGCAAGACCTGAAGATGTGGCTGGAGGTCAATGGCCACCGCTACCAGAACGGCTCATCCGCAACGATGGTCTACGGCGTCAAATATCTGGTGTCATACCTGTCACAGTTCATGAGCCTGCATCCGGGCGACATCATTTCGACCGGAACACCGCCTGGCGTCGGACTTGGCCAAAAGCCAAATGTCTTCCTAAAGGCCGGCGATGTAGTTACGCTCGGCATCGAAGGTCTGGGCGAGCAACGGCAGGACGTTGTGCAGGGGTAAGGTTTTTCATTCCACTTTAGCGAGATGATGCCGGACTTGACCTCCCGCTTGTGGGGAGGGTGCCTGCGAGCGGCCGCGAGGAAAACACTCTTCTTGGGTAGCAATTCAAGAAGGGCTGTTTCCCGTTGCTGCGCTCCGCGTCTTCCCGCAAGGGGGGAAGGTAGCCGGCGTGAGACTCAATAATCCTTCTCGAAGAACAGGCCCGCGCCGGAATCGCCATCGCTGCCGACCGCGCCCTTGGCCTTCAGGTTCGGCGTGATATCGAGATTGATCGTGCCTTTGGTCTTGCCCCCAGCGCCGGCTTCGACACCCAGATAGACATTGTCACGGATATAACGGCCGGCACGCACGCCGGCATTGCCCTGGCTGTCGGTGACCACATCGAGATCGTCCAGGCCCGTGTTCTTGCGCAAACTGTCGAGCAGCGAGGAGTTCGACCCGCCTGCAAGTTCCGCCGCAGCAGCGGCCAGCCGTGCAACCTGCAACGGTGACAATTCGCTGATCGAGCGGTTGAAGATCAGCCGCGCCATGACCTCGTCCTGCGGCAGTTCCGGCTGCGACGAGAAGCTGATCTGCAGGTCCGAAACACGGCCTCTGACTGTGACGTTTACGGTGATATCAGTGCCTTGCGTGCTGGCGACGAAATTGAGTTCGGGGTCGAGATCCCCGACCAGCGTAACCTGACCTTCGGTGAAGGTGATACGTTGTCCAAGAATGCCGAGACGGCCGCGGATCAGATCGAACGCACCGACCGGCTGAATATTGGTGGCCGGACCCGTAAGGCGCACGGAGCCGCCGATTTCCGCGTCGAGCCCACGACCGCGCACGAAAATCCTGTTGGGTGCGGTGACGTTGATATCAAGCCGAACAACGCTTGGGCGGGCCGTCGGCGTCGCCACCTTGGGTTGATCCGCCCTGGCGCGCTTCAAAGTCTGCGCAACAGCCTTTGACGGATCCTTGTGTTTGACATCGATGACCGCCGAGGAGCCGCCAAAACTTTCCGGAACGGTGATTTCGGCGCGGTCGATATTGATGTTGCCCGAGATAACGGGATCGCGGGTAAGTGGACCCTTGACGGCGAGTGCACCGGTAACGGTAGCAACCACAAGATTGCCGTCGGCATAGCGCGCCTTGTCGAGCCTGATATCGATATTCGCCGGGAAATTGGCGGCCGCATCCGTTGAAATCGTCCCGGTCGCACTGATCGTGCCGCCGGTCGAGAGCGCCGCATTCAGGGTGCGGATGGTAACGGTCGTGCCTTCCATGCTGCCGAGGAGCGTGATGCGCTGCAGCCTTATATTGGCTTCCGGATCGAGGACCTCGGCTCCGTTGGTAGAGAACATGCCGCGGATCTGCGGTCGCGCGAAGCTCCCCGTAATCGACGCCGTCACGTCGATCACGCCTTTTGCCTGGGTGCCACGATCGGCAAGGAAGCGGTTGGCAAGCGAAAGGGGAATATTGCCGGTGACGTTGATGCCAAGCCCCGACCCGCTCAGGGGAACCTTGCCGCTGGCAGAGACGGTAAAGCCCTGGGGCCCGTCTGCCTTGGCAGAGGCGAGTGTCAGCATGTTGTTGGCGAAGCGTCCGGCCGCTGTGAGTTGCAATGGTGCAAGCCCGGCCTCCTGCAAGGGCTTGGCAGAAAGACCAGTACCCTTCAGATCGAACTCGGCATTGGGCCTCTGCAGCGTGCCGGTGACGCGGCCCCTGCCGGAGATATTGCCAGCCAGGTTCTGGCCCTTCACAACGCCGTTCAAAGCGTTGAGTGGGAAACTCCTGAGATCGAAATCCACGCCGAGCTGGCCCTGCGCTAGCGGCACGGAACCCCTGGCGGAGGCATCGAGCCCACCGGCTCCGGTCAAATGCGCATCGACATTGAGCTGGTCCGTGGTGGAAGTACCCTTCGCATCGAGGTTGAGTGCGTCAAGGCCGGCTTTTTTCAACGCGGCAGCGGTGATGCCACGGGCCTGCATGTCGAAATTGACATCCGGCTTCACGCGTGTGCCGCCGATCTTTGCCGTGCCGTTGATTTCTCCGCCGAGCCCAAGGTCCGGCTTGATGGTGTTGGCGATGTCGAGCGGCAATTTCTGGATGGCAACCGCGAGGTTCAGCGTTTCGGCAACTTCGCCGCTGACCGTCACCTTGCCCTTGCCGACGTCGAGAATAATGTCACCGAAGGAGACATTGCTGCCCGCCACATTGATCGCGGCAGGCTGGACCAGCCGGGCTGCAAGCGTCCCGCGCGTCAAATCTGCATTGGCCAACGACAGGAGATAACCCGTGTCCGTCGGCTGCAACGAGCCGCCAACAGACGTCCTGGCACCGTTCTTCAGGCCGGCATTCATCTTGAAGTTGGTGGTCTTGCCGTCCTGCGCCGCCTGCGCGTCGAGGCTGGTAATGTCGATGCCCGCTGCCGATACATCGGACGCCGTCACTGAACCATTGGCGGAGGGCACCTTGAAAATATCCTGCGCTGCCAGCGCGATTGCAGCCTTGCCGATAATGATGTCGTTGGCTTTCAGCCCGTCGATCTGACCTTTGATATCGACGTTCTGCTTTTCCTCGTCGTGGGAAAGCGCAATGGTTGCATCGGCCCTGCCCGTCGCTTCGACGAGGAACAGCGCCGCAGCAGTCGACACATCGCTGGAGGCGAGTGTCAGATTACCCTGAAGCAAACCCTTCTTGTCTTGCATGACATCGCCGCGAAGCCGGGTGCCGCCTGCGATGAACTGGATGTTGGTGAGTCGCTTATCATCCTTGTGGATGGCGATCTCCGTTGCAAGGTCGGCGCGTATCCCATCGAGGAAGGCAAGACCGGATACCTTGCCGTCGACAATACCCTTGTACAGCGTGCCGTTGAAGGTCAGGTCGCCCTCAGTCAGCTTGCGGCCGGACAAGGTGCCTTCGGCTACACCAGCGTTGAAGGCGAGCGCGATGATATTATCCTGGCCGCGTGCGCTGCCCTTGACCTTGAGTGCACCGCCGGCCTTCTCGGAAAGCAGCGCGAGATCGGTGAGATCGACGCCGAAATCAAAGTTTGCCGCGCCGCTGGCGAAAGTGCCGTTGGCAGTGACCAGCGTCTGCGGGTTTACAATTTTGAAATCCCTGGCAGTGAGGCCGTTCGCGTTGCGTGCCAGCCCGCCGGTGATGCGTGTCTCACCCGCAAGCACCTTGTCGGCGGCATCAATGCCGAACTGCATGCCGGTAGCGTACCCGTCCAGCATCAGGTCGAAGCCGCCCGTCAATGCCTCGACAAGGCCATTGGCCTTCAGATCGATCGAGCCGGCGAGATCGCGACCCGCCAGGGCGGAGAACGGCGCGATGCTCGATGCCTTGACTAGAATGTCACCGCGATAGGCGAATTCGTTGATGGTACCGGCAAGCGACGCGCTGAGGCCGTTGGCGGCGATCAGCGCCTGCTTGAGGTTGACCGGCGTTCCGGCCTTCCAGTCGCCATTGATCTTGAGCTGAATGAGTTCGCCGAGCGCCTCGGCAATATCCGCGCGCTTGGCGGTGATGCCCGAGACGTCGCCGGTCACATCATAGGTCAGCGAGCGAGCGGCCGGATTGTCGATGTTCTCGGCAAGGCCCTTGCCGATGAGATTGACGGATTTTGCGGCGAAGCTGTCGGTCGTGAGATTCGTTACCTCAAGGCTGCTGGTCCAGTCACTATTGGTGCTGGTGCCGAAAGCCACCGCCAGCACCGCCTTGTCGACGGTCGTCTGCCCACCCTTCACCGGCAGGATAACCTTCTTTCCAGTAGGATCCGCAATCGTCGCATCGACCTTCAAACGGCGGAGGAAGCCATCATTGGTGGTCTCGCCGGTCGCATCAAGCGCGAGCGCATTGCTCTTGATGTTCAATCGGTCAAGTGCCACGCCGCCGGCATCGCGCAACACACCATTGACGATGAGCGCCGTTTCATTGCCGAAGAAGTCACGGAAAACCGGCGGGATCAACGCAGCGATCTCGCCATTGAGCGTGGTGTTGAAACCGAGGCCGTCGCTCTGGCGGTCGAGCTTGGTTTCGCCAGTGAGCACGCGCTTGCCCGCCGCATCGAGCGTCAGCTGCAAGGCGAGATCGCTCAGGGGACCGGAGCCTTTCAGCGCCAGCGCTACCGGCGGCCTGCCCTCGATACTGAGAAGATTGGCGACAATACCGTTTTCCGGCTCATTCAATGTCAGGTCGAGGTCGAGCTGCTGGCTTTCATTGGCATAGGCCGCCTTGATCTGGAATTCTCCGCCCGGACCATCGAGGCGACGCACCTGCAGGCTGAAATCGAGCGATCCTCCTTCCAGCCTCAAATTGCCTGCCAGCGATATTTCGGACATGAGGCCGAAAACGCCATCCCCGAAAGCTATGCGCCCAATCTGCAAGTCCTGAAGGATCACCGCCAACGGCAGTTCCGGCAGGCTGAATCCCTTGGCTTCGGGCGAAGGCAGGCTTTCATCCGGCAGCGGCTTGCGTAGAATGTCAATACGTTCGGCAGCCAGCGTGTTGACGTCAAGGCGACCCCGCAGCAAGGCGAGACGGCTCCAGACGATTTTCGCATTGGTGACCCTGAGCCAGACGCCTTCGCGGTCTGCAACGGTAATGCTGCCGATGCTGGCCTCGGAGGAGAGGACGCCCTGAATGTTGGAAATGACGATCTGACGATTGGGCGTTGAAAGCTGATTCTGGACAAAGCTCAGGAAGTAGGACTTCTCAGCCTCGGCGCTGTCCTGCGCCAAGGCAGGGGCAGCAAAGAGCAGGAGGAAGAGGGTTGCAAGAATCCGGGTCAAAACGCCTGTCCTATGCCAACGTAGAAAGCAAAATCTGGATCATCATCGGTCCGGTCGAGCGGTACGGCGAAATCAAGCCGGATGGGACCGAGGCCGGTATTATAGCGCAGACCCGCGCCGACGCCGACCCTCAGCTGTTCGGCGAAGTCCGGGAAGGATTCCTCGCCCACATAGCCCGCATCGACGAAGCCGACGACACCGATCGTATCCGTCATGCGGACACGTGCCTCCACTGAGCTTTCGATCAACGAACGGCCGCCAATGACGAAATTCTCGCCATCTCTTGTCACATTGACGCCGACATTGCGGTAGGCATAGCCGCGTATCGAACCACCGCCACCAGCGAAGAACAGCTGGTCCGGCGGCAATTCGGCCACTTCGGCCCCAACGATGGTTCCAAGTTTCAGGCGCCCGGCCAGAATAAAGCGATTGTCGGCACCGAACCCGTAATAGGTGCGGCCTTCCGCGGTGAACTTGGTGGCGAAATTGCCGTATTCGATTTCGTAGAACGGCGACAGCAGGCCTTCGAGAAAATAGCCGCTGGCCGGATCGACCTTGCTGTCGCGGCTATCGTAAGTAAGACCGCCAACGACGCCGACGGTCAGAAAATCACGTTTGCCGAAGAAATCATCGTCGAAACGCGACTTGGATATGTTCGCCGTCAGCTTTCCGGTCAATTCATCCGAGAAGATTTGGGTGAAACCGGCATCGGCGGTGATCGATGTCTGCGTATAGGCGTCGAGAACCTTGCGTTCCCCGATGAGCGACGCGATGAAATCCGTATCGGGCGTATAGACACCTGGCTTGGTAAAGCTCACGCCGAGAAGATAATTATAATCCTGCGGGCTGTAGGACTGTGCGCCGATACCGCCGATCTTGGCGTCGAAGCGCAAACGCTCCGCCCGGCCGAACAGATTGCGGTGCAGCCAGTATGCATCGAAACCGGCACCGTCGAGCGTCGAATACGAACCGCCCAAGCCGAAACGCCGCAGCTTCTGTTCCTGCACGGCGACAGTAATCGGCAGGAGGCCGTCGTTGGTGATGGCATCGGCCTCCTCGATGCGGGCCGACCGGAAGACCTCCAGACGCGACAGACGCTTCCTGGCGCGTTCGATCTCATCGGGGTCATACTCCACCCCGGGCTGCAAGCCGGTAATGAAGGCGACGAATTCCGGATCCATACGCTCCGTCCCCGTCACCCGGACCGGACCGAAAGATGCGCGCCGATCCGGATCGACATCGATCGTGGCGTCAACCTTGTTGTTGTCGTGGTCGGCAAGCACTTCGCGCGAGATGATTTTTGCCTTGGGATGGCCCTGTTCACGCCACGCATCGACAGCGAGCCGTTCAGCCTTGACGATGGTCGTGGATCTGGCGATATCACCGGGGGCAAAACCTTGATTTTCCGGCCGATCCACGACGTCCTTCGGATCGACCGGCGGCGGCGCCATATGCTCGACGCGCGCAGTGGCGAACAGGAACTGGGGACCCGGATCGACGGAGATCGTCACAGGGGCAGGGTTCGGCAGCGTTGCATCCGGCGGAATATCGCTGGCTTCCCGCCCATCTACCTTGATGCTGATCGTGCCGCCATAACGGCCATCGGCATAGAGAGCGCCGAGAATGCGGCGATAGTCACCTCTTGCCTTGGCAAGCAGACCAGCGGCGCCGGACGCCGGCTTGTCCTTGTCGGCGACAAGGCCAGAGGCGCCCTCGATGAGCTTTTTCGTTTCTTTATTTTCGGTGGCTGAAATTTCTACGGTGTATTTGTGCGGATCGGCGATCACCGCATCGGCATCGGCGTCCTTCTTTTCACCCCAGAGATGAATCCCGAACAGATCGAACGCGTGGGCGGGCGAGACAAGAGCTGTGCAAGCCAGCAGAGCGGCGCCAAAAAAACTGGCCTGTGGGCGCCTGAAGTCCATCAACCAGCAAATTCCCCACTCACTGAACACACAAACACGCCGCAGAAAACGGAGAACCATATCCTGCGATCGATAAAATTCGCCTCCCGAGCTTAAGAAAACGATAACATGGTGGTGCAGGCAGGCCAACCCGTATCGGCCTTGAGGCGGTCCCGCAAGGGGCGACTTGTGACCATATGGCCACAGAACCGCCTGTTCCCTGCCTCAATTACGGATCACTTTTTGTTATTCACATGTAATTTCATTCCCTCTTGCCCTGACAAAGGATATCCCTTACTTATATACGTGATATACCATAAAGGATATACTTATGCCGCTCTATATCAAAGACGACAGGATAGACGACCTAGCACGCCGATATCAGGCCGCAGTCAAGGCGCCCTCCAAAACCGAGGCCGTGAGGCTTGCCTTGCAACGCGCACTCGACGAACAGCTTGGTCAGCCTACGCTGGCCGAGGTAGCCGCGGGCTTTTGCCGGAACCTTAGGTCTAAGGCTAATCTCAATAAGGGCCTGCCCGCAGACAAGGCATTTCGAGACAGTCTTTACGACTAACGCACAGGGCAGCTGATGTTCATAGATGCTTCGGCCATGGTGGCCATGATGACCGACGAGGATGATGCACGTACACTCGCAGCGCGCTTACAATCTTCCAACAATCGTATGACCTCGCCATCGGCAGTCTGGGAAACCGCGATCAATGTTGCTCATATTCTTGGAATTGAGATCACCGAGGCGTCGAGTGCCGTACAGGCGTTTCTCACTGCAGTGAATATCCAGCTGGTTTCAATACCGCCGGAGGCAGCATTCGTGGCCATCACGGCGTTTGATCGTTATGGCAAGAAACGCCATCCCGCCGATTTGAATTTCGGTGACTGTTTTGCCTATGCGTGCGCGCGCCACTACCGCCTGCCCCTGCTCTACAAGGGCAATGATTTTTCCAAGACAGATATTGAGGCTGCGTAACAGCAACAAGAGCGCCTGAATCCTCAGGCACTCGCATCTTGTTACTCAGCAGCCGCCAGCCATTCGGTTTGCGGCTGCTGATCAACCGGCATCGCGGCGCTGATGTGACCTGCAACGATCTCCGCCGTCGCCGCTGACAATGTCCAGCCCAGATGACCATGACCGGTATTGTAAAAAACGCCGGGACGCTTGCCACTGCCAACCCGCGGCAGCATGTTCGGCATCATCGGACGCAGGCCCGCCCATGGCACGACGTTGGACGTGTCCATCCCCGGGAAAAGATCGCGGCTCCAATCGACCAGCGGCTTGACGCGGTCGTGACGGATGTCGCGGTTCTCGCCATTATACTCGGCGGTACCGGCAACGCGCAGGCGTCCGGCGCCGAGGCGGCTCGTGACGATCTTCGCATCATCGTCGAGCAGGCTGACCCAGGGCGCCGACGCCTGGCTTTCATCATCATTGAGATTAATGGTGATCGAGTAACCCTTGACCGGATAGATATTGACCCGGTCGCCGAGCTGCGCCGCGAACTTTCGGCTGGCAATGCCTGCACAAATGACGATCGCATCGAAGCGTTCCGTCTCGACTTCCGAGGGTGTGACGGAAGCCTTGTTCCAGGAAACAACGACGCCGTCCGCACCGTGCGCTAGCGTTTGCACATTGGCATCGCCGACAAAGCGGACGCCGCGCCGCACCGATGCATCGGCAAGGCCGCGGGTAAATTTGTGGATGTCGCCAGTGGAATCCGATGGAGTGAAGAAGCCGCCATAGAACGACCCATTAAGAGCTGGCTCGATCGAGCTGATTTCCTCATTGGTCACAGCACGACGATCAAGGCCGCCAGCCTCCAGCAGTTTGTTGACCTTAACGGCGTGGTCATAGCCGTATTTCGAGCGATAAATATGCAGGATGCCGCGCTTTTCGAGATCAAAATCGATCTTCTCTTCGGCAGCGATCTCGAACATACGCTTGCGCGCTTCGATGGCGAGCTTCGTCGTCGCGATCGTGTTCTTCTCGTAGTGCGGAATATTCATCACGAACTCCGCCATCCAGGAATATTTATGCCAGGATGGTTTCGGGTTCATCAGCAGCGGGGCATCCTTGCGCAGCATCCACTTCATGCCCTTGAGAACGGTTGACCAGCTGTTCCACACTTCAGCGTTGGACGCCGAAAGCTGCCCGCCATTGGCGAAGGAGGTTTCCATCGCGGCATAGCGGTTGCGGTCGAAAACGGTGACGGAATAACCCTGACGGGCAAGCGCATAAGCGGTCGTAACGCCGGTGATACCGGCGCCGATAATGGCAATATTGGTCATGACAGACGAGGTCCTTCAGCAACACATGGTTTCAGTTTCGCCGTTCAAAACGGCACGAAACCCCATCTGTCACGGAACCTGAGAGTTTGGCCCTCACGCGCCCGCCGGGTGTTTGTCACCCATGTCGTTGGCAGCGTAACCGGTGCATCACCGGGCAGGGCTTTCTCCTTCGGTGGGCGAAACCTTTGTCGATTTCGCCTCTCTCCAGATGTCCGACGCTAGTCTGGTCCTTTTGCCTGAGAGTTTCCGGGGCGGTTGCTCCATCGGCGCCGGTTTTACCGGTCTCTCCCAGATAGCCTGTGCGAACGGTGCCGCTTATATCGCAGTTGCGAGACGAGAACAACTGGCTAAGAGCGAGCCAACCCATTATGTTGGCGAAGCACAAACCTGTCCTTCCGGAGTAAATTCATGAAACCCGTCTTCCTGCAGCTGCAATGCTTCCCCGGCAAAACCTATGAAGTCGCGGCTGCGCTTTTCGAACGCGAAATCGTCTCGGAACTCTATTCGACCAGCGGCGACTACGATCTCCTGATGAAGATCTACATTCCCGAGGACCAGGATATCGGCAAGTTCATCAATGACAATGTGCTCGACATCCAGGGCATTGCCCGCTCGCTAACGACAATGACCTTCACCGCGTTTTAAGGGCACGCAGTATTTTGGACCGAGACATTACGTCCCGTTTCATGCGGCAATGAACTCCCCTATGTAATCATCGCAATAAAAAGCTCTCATCCGGGTAACAAAATTCCATTCTTTGCCATGGAAGCGGTTTTTCTGTAGAGATGCTGCTCTCTCGCAATTCACCATCAGGATTTTCACAAATGCCTCCCTATCGTTCACGCACAACCACACATGGTCGCAACATGGCTGGTGCCCGCGGGCTCTGGCGCGCGACCGGCATGAAGGACGAGGATTTCGGCAAGCCGATTATCGCTGTGGTCAACTCGTTCACCCAGTTCGTACCCGGCCACGTGCATCTGAAGGATCTTGGCCAGCTCGTGGCGCGTGAAATCGAAAGCGCAGGCGGTGTCGCCAAGGAATTCAACACGATCGCGGTCGATGACGGCATCGCCATGGGCCATGACGGCATGCTCTATTCGCTGCCGAGCCGCGAGATCATCGCGGACAGCGTCGAATATATGGTCAACGCCCATTGCGCCGATGCGATGGTGTGCATTTCCAATTGCGACAAGATTACCCCTGGCATGCTAATGGCAGCGCTACGCCTCAACATCCCGGTTGTGTTCGTTTCCGGCGGCCCGATGGAGGCCGGCAAGGTTGTCTGGGAAGACAAGGAAAAGAAGCTCGACCTGGTCGATGCCATGGTCGCGGCTGCGGATGACCATATATCAGACGAGGAAGTCAAGGCCATCGAGCGTTCGGCCTGCCCGACCTGCGGTTCCTGCTCCGGCATGTTCACGGCTAACTCGATGAACTGCCTGACCGAGGCACTCGGACTGTCGCTGCCGGGCAATGGCTCGACGCTGGCAACCCACGCGGATCGTCGCCGCCTCTTCGTCGAGGCCGGTCATCTGGTCGTCGATCTTGCCCGCCGTTATTACGAGCAGGACGACGAAACGGTGCTGCCGCGCTCGATCGCATCCTTTGCGGCATTCGAAAACGCCATGACCCTCGATATCGCCATGGGCGGCTCGACCAATACGGTCCTGCATCTGCTGGCCGCAGCCCATGAGGGCGAGGTCGATTTCACCATGAGCGATATCGACCGGCTTTCACGTCGCGTTCCAGTGCTTTGCAAAGTGGCGCCTGCGGTCGCCAATGTGCACATGGAAGACGTTCACCATGCCGGTGGCGTCATGGGCATTCTCGGCGAACTCGACCGCGCCGGTCTGCTCGATACGTCGGTCTATTCGGTACATGCGGCCAATCTGGGCGCGGCGCTCGATCGCTGGGATGTGGTTCGCACCAAGAACAAGTCCGTGCATGATTTCTTCATGGCAGCACCAGGCGGCGTGCCGACGCAGGTCGCCTTCAGCCAGGAACGCCGCTTCGCCGATGTCGATCTCGATCGCGAGAAGGGCGTCATCCGCAATGCGGAACATGCCTATTCCAAGGATGGCGGACTGGCAGTGCTTTATGGGAATCTCGCCGAAGACGGCTGCATTGTCAAAACAGCAGGTGTCGACGACTCGATCCTCAAATTCTCCGGCCCTGCCCGCATCTTCGAAAGCCAGGACAGTGCCGTGCTCGGCATCCTCAATGGCGGCATCAAACCGGGCGATATCGTGCTGATCCGCTACGAGGGCCCACGCGGCGGACCCGGTATGCAGGAAATGCTCTATCCGACCAGCTATCTGAAATCCAAAGGCCTTGGCAAGGCCTGCGCCCTGATCACCGATGGCCGGTTTTCAGGCGGTTCCTCGGGCCTCTCCATCGGCCACGTTTCGCCGGAAGCGGCGGAAGGCGGCTTGATCGGCCTCGTCGAGGAAGGCGATATCATCGATATCGACATCCCCAACCGCAAGATCCATCTTGCCGTCGATGATGCAGTTCTCGCCGACCGGCGCGCGCAGATGGAAGCCAAGGGCAATGCCGCCTGGAAGCCGGAGGAGAAGCGCAAGCGCAAGATCACCACTGCGTTGCGCGCCTATGGCGCCATGGCGACGAGTGCGGCTAGGGGTGCGGTGCGGCAGATCCCGGATGAGTGGAACTGAGTAGGGTGCCAATTATCTCTCCCCTTGTGGGAGAGAAAGCGATTTCAGCATCTTAGCTCTTGCTAAGTGCTAGAAATCGCAAGAGAGGGGATTTGCAATCATGGTAGTATCCCCTCTCTTGGATTTTCTAAGGATTTAGCAAAGAGGCTAGAGCGAACCTTATTTCGCGGCGTCAGTGATCTTCGTCGTCCAGGCGCCTTCCGGCTTCTTGGTGATGACCGGATCGGAACCGCCGCCAAGCAGCGTTTCCACGGTGCGATCAGCTGCCGCCACGTCCAGCACGCCTGTTGAGCCTTCCGTCAGCTTGTTGATCTCGCCAACCATGCGCTTCTGGTGCTTTTCGGTCTGGGCACCGCTGGCATCATTGTCGAGCACGATCGTTGCGGCTTCATCCGGATTGGCACGGGTATATTCCCAGCCCTTCATCGAGGCCTTGACGAAACGAGCCAGCTTGTCGACCATCTTCGGATCATCCAGGCTCTTCTGCAGCACGTACAACCCGTCTTCCAGCGTGGCGACCTTCTCGTCCTCATATTTGAACGTCACCAGTTGGTCTTCTGGAATCCCCGCATCGATGACCTGCCAATATTCATTGTAGGTCATCGTGGAGATGCAATCGGCCTGCTTCTGGATCAGCGGATCGACGTTGAAGCCCTGCTTGAGAACGGTCACGCCCTCCGGCCCGCCATCGGTCTTGAGACCGAGATGGTTCATCCAGGACAGGAACGGATACTCATTGCCGCCGAACCAGACACCGAGCGTCTTGCCCTTGAAGTCCTCCGGCTTGGTGATGCCGGTTTCCTTGCGGCAGGTCAGCATCATGCCCGAGCGCTTGAAGGGCTGGGCGATATTGACCAGCGGCAGGCCCTTTTCGCGCGTTGCCAGCGCCGAGGGCATCCAGTCGATGACCACGTCAGCGCCGCCACCGGCGATCACCTGTGGCGGAGCCACGTCCGGACCGCCCGGCTTGATCTCGACATCGAGTCCGGCTTCCTCGTAGAAGCCCTTGTCCTTTGCCACGTAGTAGCCGGCAAACTGGCCCTGCGTGACCCATTTTAGCTGCAGGACAAGCTTGTCGGCAGCCAGTGCCGAGCTTGCCATCAAGGTCATGGCAAGGCCGAGTGACAGTGCGATCGTTTTCTTCATGTTTTAGTTCTCCTCTGTTCTTGTTTGTTATGATCTATACGACGGATGCCAGAACGTGACAGCCCGTTCGACAAGGGTAATCAGTCCATAGGACAGTGAACCGGCAAGCGCTGCGACAAAGATCTCAGCCCAGACCATGTCGACATTCATGCGTCCGACCTCGGCCGATATGCGAAAGCCCATGCCAACGATGGGCGAGCCGAAGAACTCGGCGACGATGGCACCGATCAGCGCCAGCGTCGAATTGATCTTCAGCGCATTGAAGATGAACGGCATTGCCGCGGGCAGCCGCAGCTTCAGCAGCGTCTGGCCGTAACTCGAGCCATAGGTGCGCATCAGATCGCGCTCCATCGCTCCCGATGCGGCAAGCCCCGCCACCGTGTTCACCAGCATGGGGAAGAACGTCATGATGACCACCACAGCGGCTTTCGATTCCCAGTAGGAGCCGAACCACATGACCATGATCGGGGCGATACCGACGACGGGGAGCGCAGCAACGAGATTGCCGATCGGGAGCAGGCCCTTGCGCAGAAAGGGCACGCGGTCGACGATGATCGCCGCCAGAAAGCCGGAGCCGCAGCCGATGACATAACCGGCAATCGCGGCCTTCAGGAAGGTTTGCTGGAAGTCCGCCCACAGCGTCGGCACCGACGACGCGATGCGCGATGCAATCATAGAAGGCGGCGGCAGGAGGATTGTCGGGACGCAGAAGCCGCGCACGACGATTTCCCACAGGATCAAGAGCCATGCCCCGAACAGCACGGGCAGAGCGAGATTGACCAGGCGTTGTGCGTCGGGGGAGGCCAGTCTCAGTGCGGCAAGTCTTTGCACGCTGAGCCAGGCCAGAAGCCACGCGGCGACCACAAGACACCAGTAGCCAATCGCAGGGCCGGTTATCGTAAAGGAGCCAAGCAGGCCTATCAGGCAGAACGCTGCGGTGTGAACCAGCACAAGCAGGGCGACCAATGACGTATTTGAAGCTGGCACAAACAACGCCACAGCCGCCGCAGCAAAGAGAATGGCGGGTGCGGAAAAGAAGAAGAGCCCGGGCACGTCGGCGCCTGTCGGCAGTACCAGGGAAGCCGCTGCGAGGATGAAGGCGATGATTGCAAGGGGTGAGCGCTTCATGGCCGCACTCCCATGCGCCGGTTGACCATGTTGGCTATCAACCCGATCAGGCTGACGAGAACAGCCGCCATCAAGGCCGCCGCAATCAGTGCCGCCCAGATCTGCACAGTCTGGCCATAATAGGAACCGGCGAGCAGACGCGCGCCAATGCCCGCCACAGCGCCTGTCGGCAATTCACCGACAATGGCGCCGACAAGGCTGATGGCAACAGCGATCTTCATGGAGGTGAAGAGATAGGGCATGGATGCCGGCCAGCGCAGCTTCCATAACACCTGTGCCTTCGAGGCATTATAGGTGCGCATCAGATCGAGCTGCATGATCTCCGGCGAGCGCAGGCCCTTCACCATGCCGACGGCGACGGGGAAGAACGACAGATAGGTCGAGATCATCGCCTTGGGCAGGAGCCCGGTGATGTTGACCGTGTTGAGCACCACGATGATCATCGGCGCGATGGCAAGAATCGGCACGGTCTGCGAGGTGATGATCCACGGCATAAGGCTCTTGTCGAGCGTGCGCGAATGAACGATGGCGATCGCCAGCAAAACGCCCAGAAGCGTACCGAGGCCAAAGCCAAGCAGCGTCGAGGAGAGTGTCACCCAGCCGTGGTAGACAAGACTGCGCTTCGACGTGGGGCTGATATCGAAGACGGTCTTGCGTATCTCCGCCGCGACCTGGTGCGGAGCAGGCAGGACCGGACGCTCCTGCGCCATGGTATTGGCGATCAAATGGCGCGTCGAAATCGTCGTGTTGGCACGCGCCGCCTGATCGCGTTCGAAAGGTGCATTGAGAATGACGGCGAAGACATACCAGAGCCCAATAATTGCAAGGAGAACGGTGCCCACCGGAATGACGTTGTTGCGGATGAAGTTCATGGCTCCACCTCAGCGCTACCCGGTTGCCAGCGGTAGAGAATATCCGGCAGCTTCTCTTCATTGTCGCCGTCTGTTCGCCCAATTTCCTTGAATCCCTCGCGCTTATAGAACGCCTGCGCATCGCGGTTGGCGACGAATGTCCAGAGTTCAACCGGCCCATCGGCTTCATGTTTCGCGTGATCGAGCAGCGCTTTGCCAACACCCCTGTGGCGATGATCGCCATGCACGTAGAGCGCACTCACAGTATTGTCCGGGGACAGGGCGATCATGCCGGCGATGTGATTGTCATTCTCGGCCACAAAGACCTGAAACCGCGAAAAGACGGTGTCGCGATAGAATTCGGCCACATCTCCCTTGGGGTGGACGCGCGGCATCCATTTCGTGGCATCAATCCAGGCGTTGACGATCTCCGCGCATTCGGACATGTCGCGCAGTTTGGCGGCACGGATGATCATTCTGCGCCCCGCTCCGGCGTCATAGATGCGCCTCGTCGTAGGAATGACCGTGGCGCAGCCCCTCACGCACCCGGTGGGCAATCTCCAGAAACTTCGGCGTTTCGCGGATATCGAGCGTGCGTTCCGGGCCGAGATCGCAATCGATGATCTCGTGAATCCGGCCGGGCCGCGGGCTCATGACCACGATCTTGGTGGAAAGGAACACCGCCTCCGGAATGGAGTGGGTGACAAAAATCACAGTCTTCTGCGTCTTCGCCCAAAGCTTCAGCAGTTCCTCATTGAGATGATCGCGGACAATCTCGTCGAGCGCGCCGAAGGGCTCGTCCATCAACAGCAAATCGGGGTCGAAGGAAAGCGCGCGGGCAATGGAGGCGCGCTGCTGCATGCCTCCGGACAATTGCCACGGAAACTTCTTCTCGAAACCGGAAAGATTGACCAGCTCCAGGTTCCTGGCAATGCGCTCCTTGCGCTCCGCCTTGGGCACACCCATCACTTCCAGCGGCAGGGAAATATTCCCGCCGATCGTGCGCCATGGATAGAGCGCGGCCGCCTGGAACACGTAGCCGTAGGCACGCTTCTGCCGCGCCTCGGAGGGTGTGATGCCATTGACGGAGATCGTGCCCGAGGTCGGCTGTTCGAGATCGGCGATCACACGCAGCAGCGTGGTCTTGCCGCAGCCGGACGGGCCGATGAAGGAGACGAACTCGCCGCCATTGACCGAAAGATTGATATTGGCCAGAGCGTTGACCGGCCCATCATTGGTCTGGAAGACCAGCGATAGGTCCTTCACATCAATCACATTTTTCGGCGCCGCATCTGCCATCGTCTTCGCCTTGGGTCGGAGCGCGACGACTGTCATCAGACGCCTGCCGGAATATTCTTCGGATCGCGCTCTACTCTACGCGGTGCCGTCAATTCCTTCCAAGTGGAAAGTGCACGATTTGCCGGCGCATTGGCTTCGCGTTCGACAAAGCGGCCACTG
Organism: Phyllobacterium zundukense; assembly: GCF_002764115.1. NCBI lineage: Bacteria > Pseudomonadati > Pseudomonadota > Alphaproteobacteria > Hyphomicrobiales > Phyllobacteriaceae > Phyllobacterium > Phyllobacterium zundukense. Next base: position 3,626,842 of record NZ_CP017940.1, read on the forward strand.
CCCGTCGGCGCCAGCACCTCGCCATCCTTGAAAGCGATCTGGCCGCGTGACAGGGTCATGCGCGGCAGGCCGGTTACTTCGATACCCTCGAAGACATTGTAGTCGATGGCGGATTTCTGCGTCTTGGCCGAAATAACCTTCGATGCGTTCGGATCCCAGATGACGATATCCGCATCGGAACCCGGGAGGATCGCCCCCTTGCGCGGGTAGATATTGAGAATGCGGGCAATATTGGTGGAGGTGACTGCTACGAACTCATTCGGCGTCAGGCGGCCGGTACGCACACCCTTGGTCCATAGCACCGGCAAGCGATCCTCAAGCCCGCCCGTACCATTCGGGATCTTGGTGAAATCGCCGACGCCGAAACGCTTTTGCTGCGTGGTGAAGGCGCAATGGTCGGTGGCGACGACCTGCAGGCTGCCCGAGGCAAGGCCGGCCCACAGACCATCCTGATGGATCTTGTCGCGGAAGGGCGGCGACATCACCCGGCGTGCCGCATAGTCCCAGTCCTCGTTCTTGTATTCGCTCTCATCGAGCGTCAGGTGCTGGACCAGCGGCTCGCCATAGACCCGCATGCCCTTTGCCCTGGCACGGCGAATGGCTTCATGCGCCTGTTCGCAGGAGACATGCACGATGTAGAGCGGCACCCCCGCCTGGTCGGCGATCATGATGGCGCGGTTGGCCGCCTCGCCTTCGACTTCCGGCGGGCGCGAATAGCCATGGGCTTCCGGACCGGTATTGCCTTCAGCCAAGAGCTTCTGCTGGAGATGCGCAACGACATCGCCATTCTCAGCGTGCACCAGCGGCATGGCGCCGATCTCGGCGCAGCGCATGAACGAGGCGAACATCTCGTCATCATCCACCATAAGCGCGCCCTTATAGGCCATGAAGTGCTTGAAGGTGTTGATGCCGCGCTCGACCACTTTCGGCATCTCGTCAAAAACCTGCTTGTTCCAGCTGGTGATCGCCATGTGGAAGGAATAGTCGGTGCGAGCCTTGCCCGCCTTCTGGAACCAGTCCTGCAGGGCAACGAGCAGGCCATCGGCGCCTGGCAGAACGAAGTCGACCACCATGGTCGTGCCGCCCGCGAGAGCGGCAGCCGTGCCCGTATCGAAATCGTCGGAGGAATGGGTGCCCATGAAAGGCATCTCGAGATGGGTATGCGGATCTATGCCCCCCGGCATCAGATAGCAGCCCGTCGCGTCGATAGTCTCATCGCCGGAAAGATCAGCACCGATGGCGGCGATGGTTTCGCCGTCGATCAGAACATCCGCCTTGTAGGTGCGGTCGGCGGCGATGATGGTGCCGCCCTTGATCACTTTCGTAGCCATATGTCCGTTCCCCTTTTTGGTCTCCCCTTACCCTCCCACTTGTGGGGAGGGGTATTTTGAAACCCAGTCTTGCTATGGCGTTGATCTCTTCAGATTGTAGGGAAGACCCCTCCCCGGACCTTCGCTCCGCCCCTCCCCACAAGTGGGAGGGTAAGGGGTCCTCACGCCACGATCTCCGCCGTCTCCAGAACCGCATGCAGCAGGACGTCTGCGCCCGCGGCAGCCCATTCCTTCGAAATATCCTCATCCTCATTGTGGCTGAGCCCGTCGACGCATGGGCACATGACCATGGCGGTCGGCGCAACGCGATTGATCCAGCAGGCGTCATGACCCGCACCTGAAACAATATTGCGGTGTGTGTAGCCCAGCCGTTCAGCGGCGCTACGAACGGCGGCCACGCAGCCTTCATTGAAGGTGACCGGGTCGAAATGACCGGCCTCTTCGATTGCAATCTCAAGGCCAAGCTCCTTGGCGATCCTTGGCGCCTTGTCCTCGATTTCCGCCTTCATAGCACTGAGCGTTGCAAGGTCTGGCGAGCGGATATCGACGGTGAAAACCACCTTGCCCGGAATGACGTTGCGCGAGTTCGGGTAGACATCCACGTGGCCGATCGCCCCGACGGCGCTTGGCTGATGCGCCATGGCGACGGTGTGGACGAGCTCGGTGATCCGCGCCATGCCGAGCCCGGCGTTCTTGCGCATTGGCATCGGCGTCGAACCGGTATGGCTTTCCTTGCCCGTCAGTGTGATCTGCAGCCACCACAGGCCCTGGCCATGGGTGACGACGCCGATATCCTTGCCTTCGGCTTCGAGGATAGGACCTTGCTCGATGTGCAGCTCGAACAGCGCATGCATCTTGCGCGCTCCAACCTGCTCATCACCCTTCCAGCCGATACGCTCCAGTTCGTCGCCGAACTTCTTGCCCTTGGCGTCTACCCGGTCGTAGGCCCAATCCTGTTCGTGGATGCCGGCAAAAACACCGGAGGCCAGCATCGCCGGTGCAAAGCGCGTGCCTTCCTCATTGGTCCAGTTGACCACGACGATGGGATGCTTGGTCTGGATGTTGAGGTCGTTCAGCGTACGGATCAGTTCGAGCCCGCCAAGGACGCCGAGGACGCCGTCATACTTGCCGCCGGTCGGCTGCGTATCGAGATGGCTGCCGACATAGACAGGCAGTGCATCCGGGTCTGTCCCCTTGCGGGTAAAGAACATGTTGCCCATGGTGTCGACGCCCATGGAGAGGCCCGCCTTTTCGCACCAGGACTGGAACAGGCGGCGGCCTTCGCCGTCTTCATCGGTCAGCGTCTGGCGGTTGTTGCCGCCGCGCACGCCCGGCCCGATCTTCGCCATCTCCATCAGGCTGTCCCAGAGACGGTCGCCGTTGATCCTGAGATTTCCCGTGAGCGTCATGTTAGCGCCTTTCAACTTATGCGAGGTTCTTCAGAACGTCGGCCAGCGTATCAAAAAGGTGCTCGATCTGGCCCTTGCTGATGATGAGCGGCGGCGATAGCGCGATGATATCGCCGGTCGTGCGGATGAGCACACCTTTTTCATAGGCATCGAGAAAGGCCTGGAACGCGCGTTTGGTCGGTGCGCCGTCGATCGGCTGCAGTTCAATGGCACCTATCAGGCCGAGATTGCGGATGTCGATGACATGCGGCAGGCCCTTGAGCGCGTGGAGTGCATCGGCCCAGTAGTCCGAAAGCTCGGCGGCTCTGGTCATCAGGCCTTCGTCTTCATAGGTATCGAGCGTTGCCAGCGCCGCGGCGCAGGCGATCGGATGGCCCGAATAAGTATAGCCGTGGAACAGCTCGATCATGTTTTCCGGACCGGTCATGAACGCTTCATAGATATCCTTCGTAGCGAAGACCGCGCCCATGGGGATCACGCCGCTGGTGATGCCCTTGGCCGTGGTGACGAGATCGGGAATGACGCCGAAATAATCGACCGCAAAGGGTGTGCCAAGACGACCGAAACCGGTGATGACCTCGTCGAAGATCAGCAAAATGTCGTGCTTGGTGCAGATCTCGCGCAGGCGCGTCAGGTAACCCTTCGGCGGGATGAGCACGCCGGTCGATCCAGCCACCGGCTCGACGATGACCGCAGCGATGTTGGAGGCATCGTGCAGGGCGATGACCTTCTCCAGATCGTCGGCGAACTCGACGCCATATTCCGGTTCGCCGCGCGTGAATGCGTTGCGCGCCGGATCGTGCGTATGGCGAATGTGATCGATGCCGCCAAGCGCATTGCCGAAAGTCTTGCGATTGCCGGAAATGCCACCGACGGAAATGCCGCCGAAGCCGACGCCGTGATAGCCGCGCTCACGGCCGATCAGCTTGGTCTTGGTGCCGTTACCCTTGGCGCGGTGATAGGCAAGCGCAATCTTCAGCGCCGTGTCGACCGATTCCGAACCGGAATTGGTGAAGAATACATGGTCGATCGGCGATGGCAGCATGGCAGCAAGCCGGGCGGCAAGCTCGAATACTTTGGGATGGCCCATCTGGAAGGCGGGCGCGTAGTCGAGTTCGGCAACCTGCTTCTGCACGGCCTCGACAATCTTCGGGCGGGCGTGACCGGCGTTGCAGCACCAGAGTCCAGCGGTGCCATCGAGGATCTCGCGGCCATCATGCGACTTGAAATGCATGTCCTTGGCGCTGACCAGGAGACGGGGATTCTGCTTGAACTGCCGGTTAGCCGTGAACGGCATCCAGAACGCGTCGAGATTGTTGGTCCCCAATGCCGATTTCGACATGTGACTAAGCCTCCTGATTGCGGATGTTACCGCTTGTTTTATGTTCCCGAATGATTGAACCTCTGGCACAATCAAAAACTTGACTACTTGGTCAAAATGCAGGCTAGAAGAGCATAGGAAAGCGGTCAAGCGCTTTGTAGGTTTTTCCGGTCGTTGCCGGCAGCGGCGGAATTGCCATTTTGTCGCGGGCACAGGAGAGGTCGAGGGAATGGCAAGGGCGGCGAAGAAGAAGGCGAACGAAACCCCGGAAAAGACAACCCGGATACAGGAGATCAATCGTCGCCTCATTCTGGATGCGGCACTCGATGTTTTCTCCACCTACGGGTTTCGCGGCACCACGATCGACCAGATCGCCGACAAAGCCGGCATGTCCAAGCCGAACCTCCTCTATTATTTTCCGCGCAAGCAGAACATCTATGTGACGCTGCTTGAAGAGACGCTGGCGGAATGGCTGGCACCACTCGCCGAGATCGATCCAGAGGGCGATCCGATCGAGCAATTGCGCAAATACATCACGCTGAAGATCAACATGTCGGAGAGCCATCCGGAGGCATCGCGGTTGTTTGCCAACGAAGTGCTGCATGGTGCACCGGCGATCAGCGACTTTCTCTCCAAGCACCTGAAGCCGCTTGTGGATGAAAAGGCCGCTGTCATTCGCCGCTGGGTTGGCGAAGGCAAGCTTGCCCCGGTCGATCCTTACCACCTGATTTTCATGATCTGGGCAACAACGCAGCATTATGCGGATTTCGACGTGCAGGTGCGGGCGATCATGGGCAGCCAGGTTGGACGCCCCGGCTTTCGCGAGCAGACCGCACAGGCGGTGCTGAGCATTATTCTCAACGGCATCCGCCCGCGCGCTGTCTAAAAGAAAATCCTACTCTGCCGCCACCTTTGCCATCGGATTATTCGGGTGCGTCGTCCAGTTGGCATATTCCGGCTGGATCGGCAGCTTGGTGCGTGGATCGACCCCAGACGTCATTGGCACCATGCTGATGCAATTATCGACCGGGCAGACATTGACGCAGAGATTGCAGCCTACACATTCCTCGTCGATCACCTCGAAGTGACGCGCGCCGTCGACCATGGACGTAATCGCCTGATGTGACGTGTCCTCGCAGACTATGTGGCAGCGGCCGCATTTGATGCACAGGTCCTGATCGATCTGCGCCTTGGTAATGTAGTTGAGGTTGAGATACTGCCAGTCCGAAACATTCGGTACGGCGAGTCCCTGGAAATCCTCGATGGTTCTGAAGCCGCGCGAATCCATCCAGTCGGAGAGGCCGGAAATCATCTCCTGCACGATCTTGAAGCCGTAGGTCATCGCCGCGGTGCAGACCTGCACATTGCCGCAGCCGAGCGCGATGAATTCCGCCGCATCGCGCCAGGTGGTGATACCGCCAATACCTGAAATCGGCAGGTCGCGGGTATCGGGATCGCGGGCAATTTCCGCTACCATGTTCAGCGCAATCGGCTTCACGGCTGGGCCGCAATAGCCGCCATGGGAGCCGCGACCGTCGATGGAAGGAACCGGCGCGAAATTGTCGAGATCGACGGAGACGATCGAGTTGATGGTATTGATCAACGAGACAGCGTCTGTTCCGCCTGATTTCGCCGCCCGCGCGGGCTTGCGGATGTCGGTGATGTTCGGAGTCAGCTTGGTGATGACCGGCATGCGGGTATATTGCTTGCACCAGCGTACGACCATCTCGATATATTCCGGCACCTGGCCGACGGCGGCACCCATGCCGCGCTCGGACATGCCGTGCGGACAGCCGAAATTCAGCTCGATGCCGTCGGAACCAGTGGCCTCGACCAGCGGCAGGATGGCTTTCCAGGATTCCTCCTCGCAGGGCACCATGATCGAGGCGATCAGGGCGCGATCCGGCCACTTCTTCTTCACCTCGGTCATTTCCCGCAGGTTCACCTCGAGCGGGCGGTCGGTGATGAGCTCGATATTGTTGAAGCCGAGCAAGCGCCGGTCCGGACCATGGATCGCGCCATAGCGCGGACCGTTGACATTGACGACGGGCGGGCCCTCTTCGCCGAGGGTCTTCCACACGACACCGCCCCAGCCCGCCTTGAAGGCACGCTCCACATTGTATGCCTTGTCGGTAGGCGGTGCAGAGGCCAGCCAGAATGGGTTTGGCGATTTGATGCCAAGGAAATTCGATGAAAGATCAGCCATGTCGATCTCCTTCAGCCAGCAATCTGGCTTGGATGATTGGGGTGCTGCGCCGGTGCCGATGCGCCGTCGGAATTCTCGGCTATGACGGCTTCGACGAAGCCGCTGACCTTGTCCGGTTGCTGCATCAGGGTGCGGTGAATGGATTCAGCGGCAAGCTTGCCGTCCTGCACCGCAGCGACCGTCAGGTCTTCGCCGCCGGCAATGCAATCGCCGCCCGCCCAGATGCCCGGGATCGAGGTGCGGCCTTCATCATCAACACTGATGCGGCCCTTGGAGAGCGCGATACCCGCTTCCGTCAGAACGGCTTCGGCCGGGGTCTGGCCAATCGCCTTGAATATCTGGTCGCTGGCAAGCGTGATGCTCTCACCCGAGGTCGTGAGACGGCCGTCGGCCATGACGGTATAGTCCAGCGTGATGCCGCAGACCTCACCGTGCGCGTTGCGGGTCAGGGCGCGCGGCTGCAACCAATGGCGGATGATCACACCGTTCTTCAGCGCAAGTTCCTGCTCATATGCGCTGGCGTTCATGTTTTCCGGACCGCGGCGGTAGGCGATGATGACGTTCTCAGCGCCCAGCAGCTTCGTCTGCACCGCAACATCAATCGCGGTCATGCCGCCGCCGATGACAACCACATCGCGGCCGACGGCGATCTCGGAAAGATCGTTGCTCTGACGCAGGACCGAGATGTAGTCCACCGCATCGATGCAGCCCGCGGCATCCTCACCTTCCAGGCCGAGTTCGTTGACGCCCGGCAGACCCATACCAAGGAAGACTGCGTCGAAACCCGCCCTCAATGCATCGAGGCTGATATCGCGGCCAAGTGCCTTGTCGTTCTGGATCGTGATGCCGCCAATCTCGAGAATGAAGTCGACTTCCTTCTGGGCGAAATCATCGACGCTCTTATAGGAGGCGATACCATATTCATTGAGACCGCCGGCCTTGGGGCGCGCCTCGAAGATCGTCACGTCGTGGCCATGCATGGCCAGGCGGTGTGCGGCGGACAGACCCGCTGGTCCGGCACCGATAACGGCGACCGATTTTCCGGTTGGCTCGGCGCGCTTGAATGGATGCTGGCCGTTCGCCATCAAATGGTCGGTGGCATAACGCTGCAACAGGCCGATCTTCACCGGTTTGCCTTCGGCAACTTCACGGACGCAGGCCTGTTCGCACAGGGTTTCCGTCGGACAGACCCGGGCGCACATGCCGCCAAGGATGTTCTCCGAAAGAATGGTCTTGGCCGACCCGGTCGGATTGTCCGCATTGATCTCGCGAATGAACAGCGGAATGTCGATGCCCGTCGGGCAGGCATTCATGCATGGCGCGTCGTAGCAGAAATAGCACCGGTCCGATTCGACAAAGGCTTCATGCCGGGTGAGCGGCGGGTGAAGATCGGAAAACACATCCGCGTAGGCGTCGGAAGCGAGCCGCCCGGCTCTGACGTCCCGGATTCCAGAATCGATCGATCCCATGAAATCGCATCTCCTCTATTGACTTGCGTCCGGTTCCCTATGGATCGCAGTCATTTTCATGATGGGCCGGTTCGTCCGGCACCTCTCAAGGAAAAGAATGGCAGATTTTCATAAAAGGTCAAATTTTTTATCAAACGGTCAAGAAATTCCGTCGAAGGGCAAGTTGGCAAGGCCGGTTGACCCGGCATGCTCCGATACCATTTCCCGCAAAAGCCGAGAGCCTTTCCGTATTGTCTCGCGGAAAGGCTCTCGTTTTGTTCGGATGGATCCGAAGGCACAATCCAATCGGGACTGCCTATTTTGCAGCGTATTGCAGTAAGAGTTCGGTTATGTTTGCTCGATTCTTGGGCCCTCCAACTCCGCCCTCGTCATTGTAAAGCCTGTTCGAGTAAAGGTAGGACATGTTGTAGTAGTCGCTGAGCTTGACCGTATATTGTGTGCCAGCGGTCAGTTTACCGGAAGCAGGCTGGACGCGCCCCAATCAGGCCAGCTCGACCGATGCGGCATCACCACAACGCCCTTTATTGGGGGTTGACTGGCGGTGCTGATTTCCACCTGCTTGACAGCCGCGGTTATGCCGGTGTTGATCCGGCCAAACGCGTTGCCATATGACACCAGCACATGGTGTGGACCGCTCTTGTTTGGGGTGACGGTGAACGTCAGTTCCTCGCCTGGCACGCCCCAATCAGACCATGACCGCCGACTGTGATCAGTCTTGAGCTGCGCGGCTGACCCGCTGACCGAGTTGTTGCTCGCCGCATCCGCTTGAAGAGTGATCACCGGATTCCTGCCCGCTATAAAAGAGCACCTTGGAGAGGTGCGCTGCGACACATTGCCCAAACCTGTCAGGTAGTACCGCTCGGTCGTATAACACAAGCGTTGTTCGAGCCCGCGGCTTCCGGTATCCTGCCAATTATTGCCTGTCACATTGGATGCGACCAGTTTGTCGTTACGGTAAATATTGACGGCGGTTCCAGCAACAGAATCGAAGTTCAGCCTCACCTGAGCATCGGGGCCTCTCGCCGTCACGAAGCTGTTTATATTCACCGGATCCGGACCGTACAGATCGTTGGCTTCAGATGCGATCGTGATTTTGTCCTCGACATTCGTCGTATCGATCAGGCCGATTTCGAAGATATTGCGCGCGTCGGTCTTGAGATCGGAGGCCGGTGTGAAGCGGTAGGGGTCGATCGTCGCACCGTTGAGCGATGCGGTGCTCACCTGATAGGCCCCAACGTTTGATACAGCCTTTGCCGGCAGCTTGACCTTCACGTCGATCTTGCGGCCACGGTAGTCGAGATTGCTCAAGGTCAGTTCGCGCGCTCCGTCAAAGACGTCGCCATGCATCTGCTTGGTGATAAACGGCCGGAAGCGAATGCCGGCATCCATTTCCACCTCGCGGCCGAACACCGTATCCAGCACCACCCCGATATAGCCGCCCACGGACCATAACTGGGCTTCCGAATTGATCTCGGGGTCGTTCGGCGAAAGGGTGACGAAGTCAAAGTTTTCCATATTGGAGAGATTGAGTGCTGCGCCCATCATCAGCATCGTGAAGTTCTTGTTCACCACGGCAGCATTGCCGCCCTTGGCCGCTGCCTTGATCAGATAACTGGACACGAATGGCCAGATGGCCCGGTTATGATATACGGATATATCGCGCATTTGCGGCCAGACCACTGGCGCTCCCGCCTGGGCGTGAGGATAGAGGGCCAGAATTTTTTCCGACTTGTCCTGATCGGCAACGCCGTCGAGAATGGCCAAGGTTTCCCCGAGCAGTTCGAAGCGGCGCACCGGAACCTGATCGAGCTCAGTCGTCTTCATGAAGCTGTAGAGCCCGGCGTCCTGCAGCCACAGTTCGTTGTTGATCGCAGTTTTCAGCGCGTTTGCCCAGCTTTCGTAATTCTTGGCGTCGTCGTCCTTCTTCAGCTCCTTCGCCAGCTTCGACGCAACGTCGAGAATTTTATAGAAGTTGACGTTGGTCGACAGGGTCTTTGACATGGCGATGTCCACCACTTCGTTCGCAACCCAGGCGGGATAGGTCTGCTCGCGCCAGTCGGTGAAGGAGGATTCGCCGCGATAGAGACCGTCGCGTACGTCATGGACCGCAAAACGGTCATTTTCGATCGTGTTGCGGATCGCAGTGTACGCATCGTTCAGAAAGGTGGTACGCTCGTCGCCGTCGAGATATTTCAACACTTCCCACGCGGCGCGCGCCCACACCACCCGGTCGGTGCTGACCGGCCAGCTGCCGCCGCTGCCCGTATCCTGTATGATTTCTCTCGTTTCCGGGCCTTTCGTCCCGGCAGCATCGCGGCGGACCGAGGTCTTGAACAAGAGGCTGTTCCTGGCAGCCTGCGGATTGATCTGGGCGAGGCCAAGATCAATCGCATAGGCGGTGTCGCGCGTCCACACATAGGTCCATAGATCACCGGTCTTGAAGCAGCCCACTGTCCCGCCGCAAGGGATCGGATTTCCCTGACTGTAGGCATCATTTGAGATGGAGGTCACCGTCAGATCCGCTGCTTCCTGAAGCGAAAGCGCAAAGAGCGCGTCGAACAGCGGGCTGCTCGTGCGGACAACCGGGCGACCCGCTGTTTCTGTAACGGTCAAGGTTCCGCCGTTGGGCCCAGTCTTCTTGGCAGCCGGCTGCCCATTCTTGGCCGGACGTCCTGGCTGCGACGATGTCAGTTGATAGGTGCGGAAGGGAGCAGCAGCATCCGTTATCGTTACTCCAGCTTCAAAGCTGCGGCCGTTGATGCTGCTCATGCCATGACTGGGCTCGGGATCGGGATCGGGCACGCACTGGCCTTCGACGACCGTGCCATCCTCGCACACAATCTCAGGCTCTATCGTCACAAGCGTGTTCGGCACGCACTGGCCGTCAACGACGGTGCCGTTCTCGCACACAACCTCAGGCTCTTTCGTCACAAGCGTGTTCGGCACGCATTTGCCATCGACGACCGTGCCATCCTTGCACACAACCTCAGGCTCCGCGATCACCCGTGTGTCGGGTTTGCATTGGCCATCGGTAAAGGTACCGCCGCTGCATTCGGTGGCGACCTCAGGGCTAACTCCGCCCTTGCTGCCAGCTTCCTCAGATGATCCGTTGCAACCGGTAAGAAACAAGCCGCCAAGCAGGGCGGCCGCCAAATGCAGCCTGTACAATGCCATGAATTCCTCCCAATAAATCAAATATCGCTTATGAAAATTTCATCGAGCAGCGGGCGGTATCGCCTGCAAAAACATCTTCGCTCAAGCGCGAAATGCAACCCAGGGGGAAGATCGCCTTGCTGCAAGACCTCCTCATCTGCGGCTATCAGGTCAGCCGCAGACGCGTCAATTCGACAATCGTCTAAGGAATCAGGATCGCCCCGGGGCGAACGGGCGAACAGGCGCAACCGTCTTTGGAGGCGTTTACTCTGCCGCGAGTGGCGGCTGCGAGCTGACCTCCAGCAATTCGCGGTTGAGCCGCGCCTCCTCTTCCGCCTTGGGCTTGGAGAACCCGGCCAGCAGCAGATAAGCGACCGGCGTGAGGAACAGCGTCGAGGCGGTTGCCATGCCAAGGCCGCCGACGATGACCCAGCCGAGTGCGATACGGGCTTCGGCGCCTGCACCACTGGCGAGTACCAGCGGGACGCCGCCAAGGATGGCGCAGAGCATTGTCATCACGACGGGCCGCAGGCGGATGTTCGATGCTTCCTCGATCGCCTGCCGAACGTTCCTGCCCTGATCGCGCAGATGATTGGCGAATTCAACGATGAGAATGCCATTCTTGGCCATGATACCGACAAGCAGTACCAGCCCGATCTGGCTGTATACGTTCATGCTCGTGCCCGTCAGCAGCATCGCATAGACCGCGCAGGCAAGGCCGAGCGGCACAGTGGCCATGACGATGACGGCACTGAGAAAACTCTCGAACTGGGCTGCCAGAACGAGAAGGATGATGAGAAGGGCGAAGCCGAACGTGATTGCCATGCTGGAGGAGTTTTCGCCGAGCGTTGCCGCTTCGGCGAGCGGGATGATGCGATATCCTGGCGGCAGCAATGGCGCCGCGACCTCCTGCACGACCCTGTAGGCATCGCCGAGGGCGAAGTCAGGGCTCAGGCCAGACGTAATGGCGACGGAGCGCATTTGTTGTTCGCGGGTCAGTGCCGGGGGAACCGCAACCTCGGTCAGTTTGGCGATGGTCGACATCGGTACAAAACGTCCGTCTCCGGTCCGCAGGAAGACGTTTTCCAGGTCCGTGGGATCGTTGATCGGATTGGTGGTCGAGACGAGCTTGACGTCGAAACTGCGGTCTTCGATATAGACGGAACCGATTTTGTAGCCGTCGAGCACCGACTGCAGCGCCTGAGCAAGGCCGGTGATATCAATCCCGAGATCCGAAGCCCGTTCGCGGTCGATCGACACGGCCAATTGCGGTTGCGTTGGCTCGTTGGTCAGGCGCGGGCGATCGAAGCGGCTGTCCTTTTCAAGCTCGGATACGATCTTGGCGGCCGTTGTGCCGAGTTCAGCATAGCTCGTGCCGACGACGGCAAATTGCAGGCCATTGCCGGCACCGCGAATCCCGAGTGAGTTCGGCTGCGCGGCGAAAACCTGGATGCCGGGAATATTGCGGACCCGCCTGGATACATCCGTGATGATTTCCTGCTGGCTTCTCGCGCGTTCCTTCCACGTCGCGAGGCTGAGCACCATGAAGCCGCGGTTGGTATTGCCGTTCTGTCCGGCGATGGAGAAGGTGTTCTGGATTTCACCGGAATCGCGCAAGGGCTGGATCAGGGTCTCGATCTTCCGCATCTCATCACCGAGATATTCAAGGCTGACGCCCTGCGGAGCAGTAATGCGCAGGAAGGCCGATGCCCGGTCCTCAGGCGGCGTCAATTCCTGCTTGAGCAGGGAAAAGGCGCCAAATGCCCCGCCGGCAAACAGCAGCGAAATCAAGACGACAATCCATGGACCTGCCAGGCAGGCATGCAGCAGGCGGCGATAGAGCCCGCCTAACGATCCGCCGATGCGACTCACCAGCCCCGGTGCGTGGGTAACGTCCTCATGCTTGGCTTCGCTCACGCTCAGGAGCCGCGAGGCAAGCATGGGGCAAAGGGTCAGTGCAACCACCGCGGACAGAAGCACGCAGATTGCAAGCACGAAGCCGAACTCGCGGAAAAGACCGCCAGTCTGCCCCGGCAGGAAGGAGAGCGGCACAAAGACGGCTGCAAGCGTGACAGTGGTCGCAACGACCGCGAAGAACACTTCCTGCGTGCCGAGCACTGCTGCGGCGCGTGGACCCATACCCTGGTTGCGCCGGCGCACGATATTCTCGAGCACGACGATCGCATCGTCGACCACCAGGCCCGTCGCCAGCACCAGCGCGAGCAGCGTCAGGATATTGATCGAAAACCCGGCGAGATAGATGGCCGAGATCGTGCCGATCAACGCGACCGGCAGGCTGACGGCGGGGATCAGTGTGGCTCGAATGTCCCACAGGAACAGATAGATGATCAGGATGATGATGATTACTGATGCGCCGAGCGCGATCTCGACCTCATGTACCGCACCATTGACGAAGTCGGCGTCGTCGCTGGTGACACGGATATCGACGCCCTCGGGCAAGGTCTTCTGCAGCTGCTCGACGGCAGCGCGAACCCCCGTCGAAATATCCAGCGTGTTCGACTGCGCCTGGCGGATAATGCCGAGACCGATGCCGGTCTTGCCATTGGCACGGAGAGTCGAGGTGCCGATGTCGGGACCCATCGTCACCGTTGCCACATCGCGGATCTTGGTCTGCCCCTTGATGATGATGTTCTCGAAATCCTCCGGCGTCGCTACCGGTGCCTGGGCTCGCACCACGATGCTCTGATCGTTGCTGTTGAGCTGTCCAGCCGGTGTGTCGAAGGCCATCGTGTTCAGCGCATTGCGGATATCGGCAATGTTCATGCCGAGGCTGGCGACTTTACCCTGATTGATGTCGATACGGAAAATCTTGCTGCGATTGCCATTGATCTGCACATCGGCAACGCCCGGTACCGAAGCAAGCACGTCCTCGATCTGGTCCTCGACGAGAACCGTCATGTCCTCCACCGCCATGGTGTCGGAGGTGACGGCAAGACGCATGACCGCGTCTGAGTTCGCGTCTGCCTTTACGATGCGTGGCGGATCGGCGTCGTCGGGCAGCGTGTTGGCGATGCGGCTGATCGCGTCGCGCATGTCGGCGGCAGCGACATTGAGATCCACGTCGTCATTGAATTCGACGGTAACGCGACTGTTGCCGAACGAGGAACTGGAAGAAATGGATTTGACGCCGGAAACGCGCGAAACGGCGCCTTCGATGGCAGACGTCAATTCGCGATCGACCGTCTCGGCGGCGGCCGACTCGAAATCCGTGGAGACCGTGACCACGGGGCGGTCGACATCCGGCAGCTCGCGCACATCGACCCCGTAATAGGCAGCAAGGCCCGCAACGACGATCAAGGCATTGAGCACCAGCGCCATGACGGGCCGGCGAATAAATAGGGCGGTGAAATCAGCTTGACCGCGTGCACTCATCAGCGGAACCTCAACCCTGCTCGCCAACGGACGCCAGCGGCCTCGCCTCGGTTTCCTCAGGCGCTGGCTGACCTTGAATCTGCACAAGACCGCCCTGCCGGACCGATTGTACGCCTTCAGCCACGATCTGATCGCCGGGCTTTATTGCGGCATCGACCAGTACAGTGGCCGTGTTGCGCTGCACGATTCGCACGGGCACGCGCTCGGCCTTGTTGTCAGCGATCCTCCAGACATAGGCGCCTTCGGTGCCCCACTGGATGGCCAGGGGATCAACCGTTGGATAGGTGTCTCCGGGAAATCCTACTGACATCTGAAACGCCATGCCTTCGCGCAAGGCATCGTTGGGATTGGTGATTTTTGCCTGAACGTGCAGCGTGCGGCTCGCCGGATCGACGCGGTTGTCGATGGCGCTGATCGCGCCCTTGAACGTTTCACCCGGACGGGCGATCGATGTCGCTGTCACCGGCAGATCGATGGTGATAGCCGGCGCAAAGCGTTCCGGCACCCAGAAATCGACCAGCAGGTCGGAGCGGTCATCAATCATTGCGACCGTCGTCGATGTCGTGATGTAGTTACCCGCATTGATCGGCAAGATGCCGACAATACCGCCGATTGGTGCTTTGATGGCACGGCGATCCAGCGCGAGTTCGGCTTCACGAACGTTGAGGGCAGCATTATCGACTGCCAGCGCAGCTTCGGAAAGCTGAACGGCAGACACTGTGTTGCTCAAGCGCAAGCTTTCCGCGCGGTTGAGCTTGGTCTGCGCGTCTTTCAGTGCCACCCGCGCTTTGTCGACGACGATGACTTCGGCTTCCGAATCGAGCCGGGCAATCACATCGCCGCCTTGCACCTTGGTTCCTGATGTCACAAGAATCTCGGTCAGACGCCCAGCTGTGAACGGGGTGACAGCAACGGAACTCTTCGCCTTGCCTGTACCGATCGCCGTCAGCCTGTCATTGATCTTGGCCTCTGCCGCCGCACGCACGACGACCAGCGGCAGTGCCTGTCCGCTGCGCCTTTGGCCCTGACGGCTGGCAGGTTCTGTCGCTGCGGTCGAATTTCGGTCTATGCCTGCCTTCTTCAGAAGATCGTTCGCGCCTGGAAAGAAATGCAGCCAGCCAGCCCCGGCGGCAGCCAGGATTACCAACGTCAAAGCCAATTGCTTCCAGACCTTCATGTATCACTCCAAAACGCCGGTTCCGCACACAAAGCAGAGCCAGCGTCACTTTGATTATACTTCAACGCGCGTTACAGCGCGAACATGTCGTTGGAGTTCAGGATAAAGGGCTTTGATGCCACCGTTAATGACAATTCGGTGAGGTTACAAAGATTTAATGGAAGCGAAGAGGATCGTGCGGGCGGCCAAATTTAGCCGGATTCGCCGGTCTCTGCTTGATGGTGCGTTTCTGCCGTGCAACATGGCGGACGAAGAATTCGCAAGGAAAGCAGTTAATGGCGACCAGGACCGATATCGCACGGCGCGTGTTCAATCACACGTGGAAGCTGGATCCGATCGTCCGCAGCCTGCTCGATACGGATTTCTACAAATTGCTGATGTTGCAGATGATCTGGGGCGTCTACCCGAAGGTGGATGCGACGTTCACCCTGATCAACCGCACGACCAGAGTGCGGCTTGCCGATGAAATCGACGAACAGGAGCTGCGCGAGCAACTCGATCACGCGCGCACGATCCGTTTTTCCAAGAAGGAGATGATCTGGCTCGGCGGTAACACATTCTATGGCAAGCGGCAGATTTTCGAACCGGACTTTCTCGAATGGCTGTCGAATTTCCAGCTGCCGGAATATGAGCTGACCAGGCGTGACGGCCAGTATGAGCTGAATTTCTATGGGCCGTGGATGTACACCACCATGTGGGAGATCCCGGCGCTGACAATCATCAACGAGTTGCGCTCGCGTGCTGCCATGAAGAAGATGGGCCGCTTCGAGCTTGACGTTCTCTATGCGCGTGCCAAGGCCAAGATGTGGTCAAAGGTGGAACGCCTGCGCGCGCTGCCCGATATTCGCATTTCCGATTTCGGCACGCGCCGCCGCCATTCCTTCCTCTGGCAGCGCTGGTGCGTCGAAGCACTGAAAGAAGGCATACGCGAAGCCTTCACCGGCACAAGTAATGTGCTGATGGCCATGGACAATGACCTGGAGGCGCTCGGCACCAATGCGCATGAACTGCCAATGGTGCTGGCTGCACTGAGCACGACCAAGGCTGAACTGCTGAAATCACCCTACAAGGTGTTGCAGGACTGGAACCGCTATTATGGCGGCAACCTGCTGATCGTCCTGCCCGACGCATTCGGTACGTCGGCGTTTCTGCGCGATGCGCCGGACTGGGTGGCCGATTGGACGGGCTTCCGTCCCGACAGTGCGCCTCCGATCGAGGGCGGGGAGAAAATCCTTGCCTGGTGGACTTTGAAGGGCAAGGACCCGCGCCAGAAGCTGCTGGTGTTTTCCGACGGGCTCGATGTGGAAACGATCGAGGAGACCTACCACCACTTCAAGGGCAAGGTACGCATGAGCTTCGGTTGGGGTACCAACCTCACCAATGATTTCGAGGATTGTGCGCCGCGCTACAATGATCAGCTGAATGCGATTTCACTGGTATGCAAGGTCAGTGAGGCGAATGGCCGTCCGGCAGTCAAGCTTTCCGACAACCCCAAGAAGGCCACAGGCGATCCGGCGGAAATCAAACGCTATTTGGAGTTGTTTGGAGCGGAAGACCGCGTGGAACAGGCCGTCAAGGTCTGAACCACGCGTCTTGATCGATTCTTACTGCAGCATTACGGTGCGCAGTTCGTGTTCCTGCGCGCCGACAAGGACGTTGTCGCGTTCATCGGAAAGCACGATAGGATCGCCATTGGCGGCAAAGAGCGCCCAGAGTTCCACACCCGGAGTCATCGGCGGAAGCGCTGGAAAACTGTGGGCGAGGTCATCGGTTTTGACCTTGCGCATATAGGCTACCTGTCCGGCGCCAAGACGCGCGAATTCGAGTTCGCTCAGGAGATTCTTGTGAACAGAGTTTTGCATGCTAGCCTCCGTATTCGGACAGTCCATTCCAGGCCCTGTCCTGTTAGAGCTACGATCAGTCCTGTACCGCAATGTTGATGCGTTTGACCAATCGTTCGGGTTCCGGCCGGTCGAGATCGATCGACAGAAGCCCATTCTTCAAAGTGGCGGCGCTGACGCGCATTCCATCGGCAAGAACGAAAATGCGCTGGAACTGGCGCGCCGCTATGCCACGATGCAAATATTCGCGCGTCTCTTCATCGGCCTGCCTGCCACGAATGATCAGCTGGTTGTCTTCCGTGGTGACTTCGAGATCGTCATTGGCGAACCCGGCCACCGCGAGAGTAATCCTGAGCTGTTCGCAATCATTGCTGCCGCGAATACGCTCGATGTTGTAAGGCGGGTAGCCATCGCCGGATTTGGCAATTCGCTCCAGCGTCTTTTCCATCGTATCGAAACCAAGCAGCAAGGGGCTTGAAAACGGTGTCATTCGTGTCATTTGTGCAGTCCTTGAGAAAAGCGACCTAAAAGCAAAACCCGTGATCTCGTCTGATCAATGATGGCATTTCACTTCTGTCCTTTGATATGGTCGATAGAATCTCAGAGTTCAAGAGAGTGCCGGATTTAGGCCAACAGAAAGTAAGAAATGACGCGTAAAATCATCATCGACACCGATCCGGGGCAGGACGACGCGCTCGCAATCCTTCTCGCCTTTGCCAGCCCGGAGCTGGACGTCCTGGGAATTACGGCGGTGGCCGGCAATGTGCCGCTCGCCCTGACCGAGGTGAATGCCCGGAAAATCTGCGAACTGGCAGGCCGCCCCGATGCAAAAGTCTTTGCCGGTGCCGACCGTCCGCTGATGCGCCCTCTTATTACGGCCGAACATGTGCACGGCAAGACCGGGCTTGACGGTCCTGATCTGCGGGAACCGGCAATGCCGTTGCAAAAGCAGCATGCAGTCGATTTCATTATCGAGACTCTGCGCGACGAAGAACCCGGGAGCGTCACCCTTTGCGCGCTCGGGCCTCTCACCAACATTGCCCATGTACTGATCCGCGCGCCGGAACTGGCGCCCCGTATCCGCGAGATCGTCCTCATGGGTGGCGGATTCTTCGAAGGCGGCAATATCACGCCAACAGCGGAGTTCAACATCTATGTCGATCCGCAGGCGGCACAAATCGTGCTGCAGTCGGGTGTCCCCGTCGTCATCCTGCCACTGGACGTGACCCACAAGGTGCTGACTACCGCCAAGCGTGTCGATCGCTTCCGCGCCATGGGAACACGATCAGGCGACGCCTCCGTTGCCCTGCTCGAGTTCTTCGAGCGATTCGACGAAGAGAAATATGGCAGCGATGGCGGCCCGCTGCACGATCCGAATGTGATCGCCTGGCTGCTGAAGCCAGAGCTCTATGGCGGGAGGCATTGCAATGTAATCGTCGATGCTGCCAATGAGTTGACGCTGGGCATGACCGTGGTCGACTGGTGGGGCGTTACCGATCGTTCGAAGAACGCCTTCTATATTCGCGATGTGGACGATAAAGGTTTCTTTGACCTTTTGATCGATCGCATCTCGCACCTGCCCTGAGTTGCACCATGGTCCGGCGGGGTACATCGCCGGACCTATCCCCTTGTTTCATCACGAAAAGTTGAGCCCGCGTAAACCATCAATCAGTAATTCCCGGACAAAATCACCCCAGGAGAGTAGTGTCTGATGGACGGACAGCAGGAAACTTGGGGGTTACTATGCTGACACGGCGTGTTGTTTTGACAGGTCTGCTTTTCGCCGCGCTGGCGCCAAAAGCGGCGCTGGCAAAGCCCAGAAAGAAACCCTTCGTCATCAATCCGGTATTTCAGCCGCAATATGTACCATTCGATTCATCCTATGCGCCAGGAACGGTGGTAATCGATCCTCGCGGCCGGTTCCTCTATCTCGTTGAAGACGAGTTCACCGCACGGCGTTATGGGGTTGGCGTCGGACGTGCAGGCCGTGCCTTCCATGGCGCCGCCAAGATCGGGCGCAAGGAAAAGTGGCCGCGCTGGGTGCCTACGAAGAACATGATCAGACGCCAACCGGAAAAATATGCGCGATATGCCGATGGCGTGGCAGGTGGCAGCCACAATCCGCTCGGAGCTCGCGCGCTCTACCTCTATCGCAACGGGCGCGACACCTACTACCGCATCCACGGGACGACAGAGCCCTGGAGCATCGGACGCGCCGTATCCAACGGCTGCATCCGCATGGTCAACGAGCATGTGATGGATCTATACGCCCGTGTGCCGGTCGGCGCACGCGTCGTGGTGATTTGAGACTTCTGAGATCCTTGAGAATTCACCCTGATGGTCAGGCGGCTACGCTTTCCTTCTGCGTATCAGGCGCGAGCGTAATTTCCAGACCGTTCAGCTCCTCGGTCATGATCAACTGGCAGGAAAGGCGGGAATTGTCCTCGACGTGAAAGGTCACGTCGAGCTGGTCGATTTCCTCGTCCTGCGGCTCGTAGAGCTTTTCCGTCCAATCCTGATCGACATAGACATGGCAGGTGCCGCAGGCGCAAGCGCCGCCGCATTCCGCCTTGATGTCGAGACCCCAATCACGAATGACCTCCATGACGCGGAAACCCTCGAGGGCTTCCAGCGTATGGCGCGTGCCGTGCTGATCGGTGACGTGGATATAGAGGGATTCTGAGCTCATCAGGTTATACCTATGCCGCCTTCAGTTTCTTCTGCAGGGAGGTGGAGGACGTCGTATACTGGAAAATGATCCGTTCGCCAGGGGCCACGATGCGTTTTGCCGCCTGTGACATCAGCGCCGCCTCATGGAAACCGGACAGGATCAGCTTCAGCTTGCCAGGATAGGTGTTGATATCGCCAATGGCGAAGATACCCGGCTCCGACGTTTCGAATTTCTCGGTATCGACAGCGATCAGGTTCTGGTCGAGATTGAGACCCCAATCGGCGATCGGACCGAGCTTCATGGTCAGGCCGAAGAATGGCAGCAGGCGCCCGGCTTCAAGAACTTCCTCGCCCTCGGCACCCTTGAGGATGACCTTGGACAATTGCCCATCGGCGCCTTCGAGACTGCCGACTTGGCCCATGCGGAACTTGACACGGCCTTCCTTTTCCAGCGCCCACATCTTGTTGACGCTATCGGGCGCCGCACGGAATTCCGGGCGGCGATGCACGAGGGTGACGGACTTTGCCACCGGCTCCAGGTTAAGGGTCCAGTCGAGCGCCGAATCGCCGCCGCCGACGATAACCACATCATGACCGCGGAACGCCTCGATCTTGCGCACGGCGTAGTGAACGCTGGTGCCCTCGTAGAGTTCGATTTCGGGCACGGGTGGACGCTTCGGCTGGAAAGAACCGCCACCGGCAGCAATGACGATGACCTTGGTGATGAAAACTTCGTCCGCATCGGTCTCGACGCGGAAACGGCCATCTTCAAGTCTCTCGAGCGCTGTAACCATCGTGGAGAAGTGGAACTGCGGATCGAAGGGCGCAATCTGCTTCAGGAGATTATTGGTCAGGTCCTGACCTGTAACCTCGGGAAGGCCCGGAATATCGTAAATCGGCTTTTCCGGATAGAGTTCGGCGCACTGGCCGCCTGGACGGTCGAGAATATCGATCACATGCGCACGCAGGTCGAGCAGGCCAAGTTCGAAGACGGCAAAGAGGCCGACAGGGCCTGCGCCAACAATAACCACATCTGTTTCAATAGTGTCGGACATATGGTGCTTTCCAGTAAATGTCGTGAGATTCAATCGAGGGTCAGGCGCCAGGAACGCGGCGCCAGCTATAGGTTCCGGGCGCCGAGTGCGAACCCCTGCCGGGCTGGTAGTAAACCGGCGTATCGTGCAAATTATGGTCAGCGAGACGGGTCAGCGTCACCGCGTGGGTAACCTTCAACGTGTCGAAGCCGGTACGCAGCATATAGGCAACCTGATCAATCAGCACATCACCTACCGCGCGCAGCTCACCATTGAACTGATGCTGGCTCTTGAGCATTTCTGCCTTCGAATAGGACCGGCCGTCATTGAAGGCTGGAAACTGCAGCGCAATCACCGGCATGGTATCGAGTAACGGCAAAAGCGGATCGACGCTTTCGCCCGGGGCGACCGACACACCGATCTTGCGATTGGTGGCGTTGCGCACGTCGTCTTCAAGACCAAGCCATACGGCCAGGGGCAGGATGACCGCGGGCGCATCGCCAGCCTCGTCCAGTGTCCCGGCTGTGATATAGGGATCCTCGCGGAACCCTTCTCTGCCCCAGAGCTCTCCTGCGGGCTTTTCGGAAATGTCACTCATAAATTCGAATCCGTCAGCGAAATATTGCTCAATTGATCAGTAAGGCCAGTCAGGTGAATGCCGCACTCGATCTTGTCCGTGCCTGCCCAGCGGCCGGCGCGGTCATCCTCGCCATCCTTGACCGGTTGCGTGCAGGGCATGCAGCCGATCGACCGGTAGCCTTCGGCAACCAGCGGGTGCGGCGGCAGTTCATGCGCCGTCATATAGGCCTTGAGGTCCGCCGAGGTCCAGTGGGCCAGCGGATTGATACGAACACGCTCACCGACCGACTCAAACACTGGCAGTGCCGTCCGCGTCGAAGCCTGGAACTGCTTGCGACCGGTCATCCAGGCCCGGTATGGGGCCACGGCACGTGCCATCGGCTCGACCTTGCGGATATAGCAGCAGCGGTCCTTATTGGTCATCGACAATGCACCGAAGGGATCTTCATCCTTGAGGCTCTGCTTCAGCGGGTGAATATCATGCACATCCGTCAAACCGAGATCACCGACGAGTTGGTCGCGATAGCGCAAGGTTGCCGGAAAATGCTTGCCTGTTTCGAGGAACAGTACCGGTGTCGCCCGATCTATCTGCGCAATCATGTGCAACAGCACCGAGGATTCCGCCCCAAACGACGAAACCACGGCGATTTCCTCGTTGAACAGGTGGTCGATAGCAAGCTCGATCACATCCATCGGTTCGAGATTGCCATAGCGGGCTTCGAGCGCACGCGCCTCATCCGCTACGGTTTTCTCGTTGAATTCAAGCAGCATTTGCAGCCTCGCTATAGAGCGCATCCTTGAACGGTGCAGCGCCCACACGCCGGTAGGTGGCAAGGAAATTCTCTTCCTTGTCGGTGCGGATTTCGAGATAACGGTCGACGATGGTTTCGACCGCATCGACGATCTCTTCCGAGGAGAAGCCGCGCCCGGTGATGTCACCGATCGTGCAGATTTCGTCGCCGGAGCCGCCGAGGGAAATCTGATAGAGTTCCTCGCCCTTCTTATCGACACCGAGAATGCCGATATGACCGACATGGTGGTGACCGCAGGCATTGATGCAGCCGGAAATCTTGATCTTCAGTTCGCCAATATCCGCCTGACGCTCCGGCTTGCCGAAACGTTCCGAGATCCGCTGGGCCACAGGGATCGACCGCGCAGTGGCAAGGGCGCAATAGTCCATACCGGGGCAGGCGATAATGTCGGTGATAAGCCCGGCATTGGCGGTCGCGAGACCATCGGTCAGCAACAGGTCATAGACGATCCGCAGATCCGCGATCGCCACATGCGGCAGAACCAGGTTCTGCTCATGGCTGACGCGGATCTCGTCCTGCGAGAATTTCTCGGCGATATCGGCAACCAGATCCATCTGTGCGTCGGTCGCATCGCCAGGGATGCCGCCGATCGGCTTCAGCGAAATGGTCACGACGCCGTAGTCGGGATTCTTGTGCGGCGTCACATTCTGATCCACCCAGGTGGAGAACGAATGATCGGCCTTGCGCGCAGCGGCAAGCCCCGACCAGCCTTCCGGGCGGACAGGCAGGCTCGGAGGGGCAAAATAGCTGTCGATGGCGTCGACATCCTTCTGCGGCAGCTTCAGATCGGTTTCCTTCAGCACACGCCATTCAGCCTCGACCTGACGTGTCAGTTCTTCCGTGCCGGTTTCGTGCACGAGGATCTTGATGCGCGCCTTGTACTTGTTGTCGCGGCGGCCATTCAGATTGTAAACGCGCATGATCGCTGTCGTGTAGGACAGCAGGTCTTCTACGGGGAGGAAATCGCGGATCTTCTTGGCAACCATCGGGGTGCGGCCCTGACCGCCACCGACATAAACCGCGAAACCGAGTTCGCCCGCCTCGTTCTTCTTCAGATGCAGGCCGATATCGTGCACCTGGATCGCGGCGCGATCGCGCTCGGCACCGGTGACGGCAATCTTGAACTTGCGCGGCAGGTAGGAAAATTCCGGATGCATCGACGACCACTGGCGCAGGATTTCCGCATAGGGGCGCGGGTCTGCGACCTCATCGGCGGCAGCACCGGCGAAATGATCGGCAGTGACGTTGCGAATGCAATTGCCCGAGGTCTGCAGCGCGTGCATTTCAACCGAGGCGAGTTCGTCGAGAACCTTCGGCATGTCCTTAAGCGCCGGCCAGTTGTACTGCAGGTTCTGGCGCGTGGTGAAATGGCCGTAACCGCGATCATAGTGGCGGGCGATATGGGCGAGCTTGCGCATCTGGCGGCTGGACAGCGTACCGTAGGGGATTGCCACGCGCAGCATATAGGCATGCAACTGCAGATAGACGCCATTCATCAACCGCAGTGGGCGGAACTGGTCTTCCGTCAATTCGCCGGCAAGGCGGCGCTCAACCTGATCCTTGAACTGGTCAACGCGGGCCGAAACAAACGCGTGATCAAACTCATCGTAACGATACATTCTGTGCAGGCCTTTAACTATTAAGCGGCGGTTGCTTTTGGCTTTTCAGCCTGCTTGCCGAGATCAAGACGGATGGTGGGGCCGAGCTGACGGATGCGCTCACGCAGGCGCAGCGGATAAAGGTTTGTGCCGCGCTCTTCAACATCGATCACATTGACGTCGATAACGAGGTTCGACTTGATCGCTGCCTTCCCGGCTTCCTCGAGGGCGCTAACCGCTTCAGCATGACGCGCGATCAGCGCGCCGTCGATCTGCTCCAGCCAATCGCCATTGGCGCCGAGCCATACGGCTTCACCATCGGTCAGGCGGTTTGCAGTGAGAACTTTGACACTCATGATCCTAATCCTTCGCGTTCAGGCAGCATTGGTTTCAAGGTGGCGGGGCGCCACGGAATTCTTGTTCTGGGCGGCAAGTGGCTCGGCCTTGTCGATGGCGGCACCCGCAACAGCATCGCCGATGACGACCATGACCGGACCGTCGAGATCATTGCGCTGCTCCAGCGCCGGCAGATCATTGAGCGTGCCGTGGAACATACGCCGTTCGGGACGTCCGGCATTCTCGATGACGCCGACGCCTGTATCGGCATGGAGACCCGCCTGCATCAGCCGTTCGGCGACGGAAGCGGCAACGCTGCGGCCCATATAGACGGCGATCGTTGCACCCGAAATGGCAAGGCGCGCCCAATCGGGCAGCACTTCACCCGCCATGTCATGACCTGTGGTGAAGACGAGGGAGGATGCGACACCGCGCAGGGTCAGCGGCAGTTGCATATCGGCAGCCGCGGCAAAGGCCGCGGTGATGCCGGGAACGATCTCGAAGGCAATGCCGGCATTGCGCAGCGCAGCCATTTCTTCGCCGGCGCGGCCATAGACCAGCGGGTCGCCGGACTTCAGGCGAACGACGCGCTTGCCCTCGCGGCCGAGCGAGACGAGCAGATCGTTGATCTCGCTCTGGCTCTTGGTGTGGCAGCCCTTGCGCTTTCCGACGGAAAGGCGGGTCGCGTCGCGGCGGCCCATCGCAACCACAGCTTCCGGTACCAATGCATCGTAGACGATGACGTCTGCTTCCATGAGGACACGGTGAGCACGCAGGGTCAGGAGATCCTCGGCACCGGGACCGGCACCGACCAGCCAGACATAGCCCTTTGGCTCATCCTGGCTTTCGAGCAGACCGGCTGCAGCCTGATGCGCGCCAGTCAGGTCATTATTGTAGACATTGCTGGCGACATCGCCTGAAAAGAACGAGCGCCAGAACAGGCGGCGCGGCAGGCCCTTATTCACCAGCTTCTCGACCACCGGCCGATAGGCATTGGCGAGACGGGCCAGATCGCCAAGGCGCGGCGAGAAGGCGGCGTCGATGCGCGCACGGATCATCTGTGTCAGCACCGGACCAGTGCCTTCCGAGCCGATGGCAATGGCGAGCGGTGCACGGTTGACGATGGCGGGCGTGAAGAAATCGCATAGATCTGGACGGTCAACGACGTTGACGGGAATGGCCTGGCGGCGTGCCTCAGCGGCAATCGCCCCGTCCTGGTCTTCATCGCCGGTCGCGACGAAGACCAGTTTTGCGCCGGTCAGATGCTTGGGAGCAAATTTTTCTACGATGTGTTCGTGGCCGCCATCACGGAGAAAATCGGCCAACTCGAGTTCAGGCCCGTCAGCAACAACACGGATTGTCGCGTTGGTCTGCGCCAAGAGCCGCGCCTTGTTGAGCGCTTCCTCGCCATTGCCGACAACCACAAGCACTTCATTCCGCACGCGGAAAAAGGCTGGAAAGACAGATAGCTGGTTGGCATGGATGGACATGAATAAGACAATCCCAATGGTTCAGGGGATTATCCATGATCCGGCACCTGTTTATAAGGAACAGAAGTGCGCCGAATCTCGCCCAGGAGCATGGAATTTCTGAAAAAGCCGGAACAAGCGGATTCTCTTTCTATCACATACAAAGAGACACACGCCCTGCCGTCGCCCCTTGAGGCAAAGCGAGACATGCTCGATCATCCGCATCTGGCCGAACAAGCAGCCAAATCAATACACGACTACTTTTATCGGGTTACCGGAAAAATGCAAGCCCCTTTCTTGCCGGCCGTGGCGAAGACAAGCTCGATCCGGTATAGACGGCTCCGTCACATGGAGAGGAGACACCCTAATGCGCATGATCTTTGTAAATCTGCCGGTCAAGAATCTGGAAGCATCGAAGGGCTTCTTCGCCGCTCTCGGTTTCAGTTTCAACCCGGATTTCTCCGACGACAAGACTGCCTGCATGATCATTGACGAGAACATTTATGCCATGCTGCTTGTGGAGGAACGTTTCAGGGAGTTCATCAACAACGATATCAACGACGCCACAAAGGCACAGGAGGTTCTGATCGCCTTGTCCGCTGGCAGTCGTGCCGAGGTAGATGACGTTCTGGCAAAGGCACTTGCTGCCGGTGGCAAGGCCTGGAAGCCGATCATGGACATGGGCTTCATGTATGGCTGCAGTTTCCAGGACCTCGATGGCCATGTCTGGGAAGTCATGCATATGGACATGCCCGCAGAATAACCGTGGAAACGATTGGTCGTCCTGCGGCAGCGCGAGACGGCCAGATCTCGCTACCAGACCCCAGGAATGAGGTGCGACTTCACCTTCCCGCAATAGCCCTCATAACCCGGAAGGTTCGCCTTGAGATACCGCTCCTCTTCGAGCAGGCGTACGGCGATGACAGCGCTCAAGACGACTGCAAGAGGTAACGCCCAAAGCGAGCCGAGGGCCAAAGGCGTTGCCAGAAAGAGCACCACGGCACCAGAATACATCGGATGCCGAACCCATGCGTACGGACCGCTCGAAATAACCTTCTGGCCGGATTTCACCTCGATTATACTCGAGGCGTGGCCATTCTCGCAGAAGGCCAAAAACATGATCCAGAAGCCGACGATAACAAGGAATTCGGCGAAGATGACAAGCCAAACCGGCAAGGGCAGCCCGGTGAAATGCCGCTCTATCCCGGGCACGACGAACATAACACAGCCGATTATACTGGCCGCGCCCTGAATCCACTTCTGCGACTTCTCGCGTTCGGCACCTGGTCCGGCTTTCAGCCGGCTTGCGATGAGTGCTGGATCATGTTTGAGAAAGTAACGGGTAATCACGAGCGCGCAAATCCCGAAGATCACCAGGTAGAGCCAGCCCTGCCAAAAATACAGTGTCCACGCAGGAACGTGAATCAACAGGCCGAGTATCAGCAATGTTTTTGCATTTCCCTCGCGCGCCGATTTCCGCAGTCCTTCCAGGTCGAGTTGTTGCGTGCTCACAGGATTTCCTCCTCAGGCTGTGAAAACGGCCGGCACATGCACGGGCCAGCGCCAGGGCAGGATAGCGACGAGATCAAAGCGCAGCGACAGACTGGCATGATCTGGCTGGCGCGCAAGCCATTGATCCGCCGCTGCCTCGATCCGGCGCATGGTCAGGGCATTGACCGAGTCCATCGCCTGTTCAAGCGTTGCCCACGCCTTCACCTCGACGATGAGTACGGTGTTGCCGCGTCTTGCGATCAGGTCGATTTCACCGAGTTTCGTCCGATAGCGGCGATCAACGATGCGGTAGCCCTTCAGCATGAGAGCGAGGGCAGCAAGGCGTTCGGCGGAATGGCCGCGACGGTAAGCCTTGTGACGCTTGCCCAATTCGCTCATTTCCCGCGGATCCTATTTCAATGCCAAAAGCCGTTGATAGAGTTCTCCCTTGGCCCGACCGGTCATGCGCGAGGCTTCGCCCGCTGCCTTGGCCGGTGACATTTCGAGGACGAGCGCGCGCAGGAGCGCATCGATATCGTCATCGGAGCGTGGCACATTCTCATCCTCTTGTGGTGGACCAATCACCAGCACCACTTCGCCGCGAATGCGGTCTTCGCCATCGAATTCCGCTGCAAGGTCCTTCAGTGACAAGGTGACGACGGTCTCGTAGGTCTTTGTCAGTTCGCGGCACAGCGAGGCCTGCCGTTGCGGGCCGAAGACCTCGACCATATCGGCCAGTGTGGTTGCAGCGCGGTTTGGCGATTCGAAGAACACCAGCGCCGCATCAAGAGATTTCAGCTGCTCGAGCTTCGCGCGGCGCTGCCCCCGTTTCGACGATAGGAAGCCGGCAAAATAAAATGAATCCTTGAACAATCCTGACGCAGTAAGGGCCGCCAGAACCGACGATGCACCGGGAATTGGAACGACCCTTATACCCGCCGCCCTGGCTTCCGGTACCAGCCGTCCGCCCGGATCGGAAACCAGCGGGGTGCCCGCATCGGAGACCAGCGCGACGCTCTTGCCGGCCAGCAGCGCCTCGATCAGCTTGGGGCCCGCCATGTCGGCATTGTGTTCGTGATAGGCATAGGGACGGCGGGAAATGCCGTAGCGATCGAGCAGGACGCGGCTCACCCGCGTATCCTCGCAGGCGATAATGTCTGCCGCCGCCAGCGTTTCGATGCCGCGTATCGTCATGTCGCCAAGATTGCCGATGGGCGTCGCCACGATGTAGAGCGCCGGCTCCAGCGGGCGGGCGCGATATGAAGCGCTGCCGATCTGATAGCCGCGCTCTTTATCGGTAGATTTTGGCGCTTCTCCCTCGGACAAAACTTTTCCCTTATGCTGCCAGATCGGCGATGACGGCGTTCAGCACAATAGCGCCCTCGGGCGTCGTGCGAATACGGCTATTGCCGATATATTCGATAAGCCCCTGCTCGGCCAAGGAAATCACTTTGCTTTCCTTGACGCTGTGTCCGGTCAGCCGTTCGTAGCGGGCAAGATCGATGCCCTCGACCAGCCGCAACCCCATCAGCAGGAATTCATCGCCTTCCTGCTCGCCGTTCAGAAACTCTTCCTCGACAACCCCGTGGCCGACGGCTTCGACCTTCTGCACCCAGGTTTCGGGATGACGCTCGGTGATGGTCACAGCGCGCGTCCCATTTTCAATGAAGCGCCCATGCGCGCCCGGACCGACACCGACATATTCGCCATAGCGCCAGTAAACCAGATTATGCTGCGACTCCGCGCCGGGCGCCGCGTGATTGGAAATCTCATAGGCTGGAAGGCCGTGCCGCGCGGTCACATCCTGTGTTTCAGCATAAAGCGCTGCCGCATGATCGCCGTCAGGCGTTATCAGTTTGCCCGCCTTCCAGAGATTGTAGAATGGCGTACCTTCCTCGATCGTCAGCTGATAGAGCGACAAATGATCGGCGGCATAGGAAATGGCGCGGGCAAGTTCGTCGCGCCAGGCTTCGATGGTCTGTTCCGGCCGCGCATAGATCAGGTCGAAGGAAAGCCGCGGAAAAATCTCGCGCGCCAGTCCGATCGCAATCAGCGCCTCATCGACGCTGTGCATGCGGCCAAGCCGGCGCAGATCGGGATCGTTCAGCGCCTGCACACCAAGGGAGACGCGGTTCACCCCCGCGGCGCGATAACCGCGAAAGCGGTCTGCCTCGACGCTGGTCGGATTGGCCTCGAGCGTGATCTCGATATCATCCGGCACATGCCAGTTGCGTCCGATTTCATTAAGGATCGACGCCACGGTCTCCGGTTGCATCAATGACGGCGTACCGCCGCCAAGGAAGATGCTGGAAACCGTGCGTTGGCCGGTCCGCTGGCGCATCGTTGCCATTTCACGCGCAAAGGCCGCGGCAAAGCGCGGCTGATCCACCGGTTGATGCCGGACATGCGAATTGAAATCGCAGTAAGGGCATTTGGCCATGCAGAAAGGCCAGTGAACGTAGACGCCGAAGCCGGATTCGCCTTTATCAGGATGGTTCATACGCATCCAGACAGTCTCGGGCAAAATGCTGGAAGGCACGAGCCCGGTGCGACAGCGCATCGGCGTCGCCGGGCTTCCAGCCATGCTTCTGTTCCGCGGTCATTTCACCGAAGGTCGTATCGTAGCCCTGCGGCTTGAACACCGGATCGTAGCCGAAGCCGGCCGTGCCGCGTGGCGGCCAGACGATCTCGCCTTCCACTTCTCCGCGATAATAATTGGCTTCGCCATCGGGCCAGGCCAGGCAGATAACCGAAACGAAACGGCCGCTGCGATCCTCTGGTGCGCTCGCACCCTTTTCCTGCAAAGCTTTCTCGACCTTCTCCATGCCATGGGCGAAGTCGCGCTTGCCATCCGGCAGCTCCGCCCAATTGGCAGTGTAGACGCCGGGATTTCCGCCCAGCGCATCGACGCAGAGGCCTGAATCATCGGAGAGCGCCACAAGACCCGTCGCCTTAGCCGCGGCAAAGGCCTTGATATAGGCGTTCTCCTCGAAGGTAGTGCCGGTCTCGTCCGGTTCAGGCAGGCCGAGATCGCCAGCCGATACGACTTCGAAGCCGAACGGCCCGAGCAGGTCGATCATTTCCTTGATCTTGCCCTGGTTGTGGCTGGCGACCAGCAGCTTACCCTTTTGAAGCGTTCTCATTTCAGATTCCATAATTGTGGTTCGGCAAACTCGATCGAATTTCCCGACGGATCGCGGAAATACAACGAGTGCGCGCCATTCGGCCAGTCGAATTCACTCTCGATGGCGATACCGTTCGCTTCCAGATGGGATTTCCAACCGGCAATTTCAGCCCGCGTCGCGCTAAAACACACATGACCCGGCCCAATTGCACCATGGGACGGTATCGGCAGGCCGCCTTTTGGCCGTTCCTTCAACTTTTCAACGTTGAACAGGATAAGCACGCCTGGGCCGCAACGAAAGAACACCGATTCATTACCGGCGCGCAGGATGACTTCCATCCCGAGCACATCCGCGTAGAACCCCGCAGCCACTTTGACATCGGTCACATAAAGCGCTGTTTCCAATATTCCGGATGGCTGCATGATCGTTGTCTTCTAGCTGACGGCCATTTTCTGCAACGAGACCAGCCGTGTGATGCCGTTGCGGGCAAGCCCCATCAGCGCGAGCAGCTCTTCTTCAGAGAAGGGCTCGCCTTCTGCGGTTCCCTGCACCTCAACGATACCACCCTTGCCAGTCATAACGAAATTGGCATCTGTCTGGGCCGTCGAATCCTCCTGATAGTCGAGATCGATAACCGGCGTGCCATCGGAAATGCCGCAGGAAATGGCTGCGACATGATCCTTCAGAACCTTTTCCACCTTGAGCATCTGGCGTGTTTCCATCCAGCTCAGGCATTCATGCAGGGCCACCCAGCCGCCGGTGATCGCCGCGGTGCGCGTTCCGCCATCAGCCTGGATGACATCGCAGTCGACGGTGATCTGCACTTCGCCGAGCGCCTGCAGGTCAACCACAGCGCGCAGCGAACGGGCGATGAGCCGCTGGATTTCCAGCGTGCGGCCGCCCTGCTTGCCGGAAGAGGCCTCGCGGCGCATGCGATCGCCGGTCGAGCGCGGCAACATGCCATATTCGGCCGTGACCCAGCCCTTGCCAGTATTGCGCATCCAGCCCGGCACTTTTTCCTCGAGGCTGGCGGTGCACAGCACGTGGGTATCGCCGAATTTGACCAGGCACGAGCCCTCGGCATGTTTGGAAACGCCGCGCTCAAAGGAAATGGCGCGCATTTCATCGGGGGCTCGTTTGGAAGGACGCATGGACTAACCTCTTGTTGATATGTTTCCCGGCCTTTTAGCCGTGATCGGTTGATGAAGCAAAGGCTTTGATGATTGTCCGGACAATGCTTATATCTGGCCCTATACTATCCGTCGCAGAAACAAAGCATGAGGTACGATGAACAAGGCTGTTGTCCCGGAAACATTGCAATCGCTTGACCAGCGGTCGCGGGATATTTTCCGGCGGATCGTCGAGAGCTATCTTGGCGATGGCGAGCCGGTTGGATCGCGCAACCTGTCACGCATCCTGCCTGTGTCGCTCTCCCCGGCCACGATCCGCAATGTGATGAGCGATCTCGAACATCTCGGCCTCGTCTACGCCCCGCATGTCTCGGCGGGACGTCTGCCGACACAGCTTGGACTACGCTTCTTTGTCGATGCCTTCATGGAGGTGGGCGATCTCTCTTCCGCCGAGCGCAATTCCATCGAGGCGCAGGTGCGGGCCTCTGGCGAATCCCAGTCCGCGGAAAGCGTGCTGACGCAGGCGAGCCAGATTCTCTCCGGCATGTCGCGGGGTGCCGGGCTGGTTCTCGCCAGCAAGGCGGAAGGTGCGCTCAAGCATATCGAATTCGTGCGCCTCGAGCCGACAAAGGCATTGGCAGTGCTCGTCACCCAGAGCGGCGATATCGAAAACCGCGTGATCGACCTGCCGCTTGGCGTCACGCCATCGCAATTGATCGAGGCATCGAACTTCCTCAACGCGCATATTCAGGGCCGTACCATTACCGAGGCGCGGCAGGAAATCGCGCGGCTCAAGGAAGAAACCCAGCAGGCACTCGACGCCTTGTCGCAGCTTCTGGTCGAACAAGGCCTTGCCATCTGGGGCGGGGCCGGAGGCGGCCAACCAGCGCGATTGATCGTTCGCGGGCGCGGCAATTTGCTCGAATCGGTCAGTGCCGAGGCCGACTTGGAGCGGCTACGCCATCTCTTCGATGATCTCGAAACCAAGGAAGGCACGCTGCAATTGCTCGATCTGGCGGAAGCCGGACCGGGAGTGCGCATCTTCATCGGTTCCGAGAACAAGCTGTTCTCGCTTTCCGGTTCCTCGCTGGTCATTGCCCCCTATCGTGATTCAGAGCAGCGGGTGATTGGCGCGCTCGGCGTCATCGGGCCGACGCGGCTCAATTATGCGCGCATCGTGCCAATGGTGGACTATACGGCCCAGCTTGTGTCACGCCTGCTTCGTTAGAGCGCCGTGTGCGGTGCGATGCTCTACGTCATTTGCACTTGATTTTTATGGTCTAAACCTCGATATCCAGCGCAACTTACGAATAATGAACGGACAGGATACATGGCTGAAGACAAGAAGAATCACGACACACCCGATCACGACCAGCGCGACCTGAAGAATCCGCGCGATCGCGATGCGCTGAAGCGCGCTGCCGATGATTTTCTCAAATCGCGCAAGGCCGAAGAATATGCGATGGCTCAGGATGACGAAATCGAAGCACAGGCCAACAACTGGGCCGAGCTCGACAGGCTGCGCGCCGAGAACGGCGACCTGAAGGACCAGTTGCTGCGGCTTGCGGCTGACATGGAAAACCTGCGCAAGCGCACCGCCCGCGACGTGCACGATGCACGCGCCTATTCGGTCGCCAATTTCGCTCGCGACGTTCTTTCGGTTTCCGACAATCTGAAGCGTGCGCTGGAAGCCATCCCGGCCGATGCACTGGCCAATGGCGATGCGGGTTTCAAGGCGCTTGCCGAAGGCGTCGAGATGACCGAACGTTCGCTGATGACGGCGATGGAACGCCACGGCGTCAAGAAAATCGAACCCCTGGGTCAGAAGTTCGATCCCAACTTCCACCAGGCGATGTTCGAAATTCCGAACGCCGACGTACCGCACAACACCGTGCTGCAGGTTGCCCAGGCAGGCTTCGTCATCGGCGACCGCATGCTGCGTCCGGCGCTTGTCGGCGTTTCCAAGGGCGGTCCCAAGCTTGCAGCAGGTGAAGGTCAACCCGAACCCGGCCCGATCAATCCGCAGGCGGAAAAAGACGCCTAATCCGGTCGGCAGATCGAGTTTGAGAGCCGCATTCCGCCAATGGAATGCGGCTCTTTTCATTTTGGCGGGTGATGCTCTATCGTGCCTTTATTCGGGCGCAGGGGGAATTGCCGATGACCATGATCCAGCTGTTCAACTATGCCGGGATATTCGTCTTTGCGGCAACCGGCGCCCTGGCGGCATCGCGCCGCCAGCTCGACATCATCGCCTTCATCTTTCTCGCGGCGGTAACCGGCATTGGCGGCGGTACCTTGCGCGATCTTATCCTTGGCGTGCCGGTATTCTGGGTTAAGGACCCGGGCAACCTGCTGGTCTGCGCCGCTGCAGCCATCCTCGTCTACTTTTCCGCTAATCTGTTGGAATCGCGCTATCGCGTGCTGCTGTGGCTCGATGCAGTCGGTCTTGCCGCCTACAGCGTCATTGGCGCTGCCAAAAGCCTGGCACTGGGCTTCGATTCGACTATCGCCGTCGTCACCGGCATCATGACCGCCACCTTCGGCGGCATCCTGCGCGATATCATTTCCGGAGAACCGTCCGTGCTGATGCGACGAGAGATTTACGTGACCGCCGCCCTCGCCGGTTCGCTGGTCTACATCCTGCTGCACGGCCTGTCCGTTGGGCTGGAGCTATCGGCGCTTCCCGCCGCGCTTGCCGCCTTTGCGGTGCGCGGCGGCGCGCTTTATTTCGGCTGGGCACTGCCGACCTATCACAAGCCCGGTCGCACGACGGAGGAACTCAAGCGCGAAGGCTATATCAGGTCGGAGTAGAACTTGCTGAGCACCATCTGCTCTTGGGCGCTTGAAGGTCGGCGCCAGCAGATCTATCTTGACAAAATGGCTACATGTGGCCACTATCTACATATGACAACTGTATCGATCCGAGACGCAAAGAACCGCCTCACGGAGCTCGCCCGCCAGGTGGAAAAAGGCGAGACCATTGTGGTGACACGCAATGGTCGTCCGGCTTTTGATCTTGTACCGCACAAGCCCCGAAAGGGGCTGCGGTTGGAGGCGATTGACGAATTCAAGAAAATACACGGGATCACGACTATCGTCCCCTTTATCGCGGACGATTTCGACGACCCATTGCCGGAAGATTTTCTTCTTAACCCGCTGCCACCAGACGCATGAGAGTGTTGCTGGATACTCATATTCTGTTGGCTATTATCGAGCAGCAGCTGGAAAAATTTACTCCCGGCATTCGGGGCTTGCTCGCAGACCCGGCAGGGGAGTTCCATGTGAGCGTGGCCAGTCTTTGGGAAATCGCCATCAAATGGCGTCTGGGAAAGCTTCGACTTACTCCCGGTCTCAAAACATTGCCAAGCCTGCTAACGAGTATGGGGATCGAACTCGTTCCGATCAACGAGCACCACACTCTGATTGCAGTTGAGCCCGAACCGCTGACACGCGATCCTTTTGACCGCCTCTTGCTGGCGCAATGTCAAGTGGAAGACTTGCGCCTTGTCACGATTGATCGTGGGCTGGTCGCCCATCCAATGGCGGTCAAAATCAAATGAACCTTGCTATAGCAATCCGGCCTGTTCTGCTGCGAGCTTGAGGTTCAGCTGCGGGCGCGGCCCGATCTGCTGGATGACCAGACCTGCGGTGAGCGAGCCAAGTCTGGCGCAATCGGTCAGCGTGCGGCCATTGGTGTAACCGAACAGGAAGCCCGCCGCATAAAGGTCGCCTGCACCGGTCGTATCCACCAGTTCGGCAATCTCGATCGCCGGAACGGCGACCGTTTCGTCCCTGGATACGACAACCGAACCCTTTTCAGAGCGGGTAATCGCGGCAAGCTTGCAATCCTTGCGGATCAGATCGAGGCCCTTTTCGAAATCATGCGTTTGATACAGCGATTTCAGCTCGGCCTCATTGGCAAAGACGATATCGACCGTGCCGGAGCGCATCAGTTCGAGGAATTCCTCGCGGTAACGGTCGACGCAGAACGGATCGGAGAGCGTCATCGACACTTCGCGCTTGTGCTCATGCGCGATCTTTGCCGAAAGGCGGATTGCCTCCTTGGCCCGCGGCGGATCCCAGAGATAGCCCTCGAAATAGGTTACCTTGGCTTCGGAAACCTTGGAGCTTTCCACATCTTCCGGTCCAAGCTCGACACAGGCGCCGAGATAGGTATTCATCGAACGCTCGCCATCGGGCGTCACGAAGATCATCGAGCGGGCCGTGGGCGGTGGTGCATTCAAGACGCGCGTGTCGAAAGCAACGCCCTGCGAACGGATATCATGGGTAAAGACGTGGCCGAGCTGATCGTCCGCCACCTTGCCGAAATAGGCGGCGCGCCCGCCCAGACTGGCAACGCCTGCTGCCGTATTGCCGGCACTTCCGCCCGAAGCCTCGATCGCCGGTCCCATGCGTTCATAGAGAAATTCCGCACGATCGGCATCGATCAGGTTCATTGCGTTCTTGATGATGCCGTTCTTGACGATGAAATCGTCGTCGGTGCGGGCAATGATATCGACAATGGCGTTGCCGATGCAAAGCACGTCATAGCTGGACATGAAAACTCCGGGATTGAACTGGTCGCATACCTGTTGGCAGTTGTTTTGCCTTTGCTCTAGCGCGTAAGCGGTCGATTGACTACCCCTTCTTTCGCACGTTGCCTTGTCTCGTCCGGTGCGTGCCCCTATGTCGGTTACTCGTATCACTGGAGAGCGAGCTGACAAATGATCGTAGAAAGTGCCCGCGCCGCGGCCAGTCATCTGTTCCGTCCGGAGTTCCGCGCGGTGCTGTGGAAATCGATCGGACTGACTATCCTGCTGCTTATCGGCGTGTGGTTCGGCCTGCGCGAACTGTTCGAAGTTCTGGCCTTGCCCTTTTTCGATCAGATGGTACCGGATTTGCCCTCCTGGACCGGATGGATCGGCCTCATTGCCGGCATTCTTGCCAGTTTGGGGCTTGCCCTGGGCTTGGCACTGCTGATCGCACCGGTTACGGCAATCGTGGCGGGACTGTTTCTCGACGATGTCGCCGAAGTCGTGGAAAAGGAGGACTATCCGCTCGATCCCAAGGGCAGACCTCTCGCCGCTATCCGGTCTTTCGTTCTCTCGGTCAAATTCATGGGTGTGGTCATTGCCGGCAACATCGTCGCATTGCTGTTGCTGCTCATTCCCGGCGTCAATATCATCGCTTTTTTCGTCGTCAACGGCTATCTACTCGGGCGCGAGTTCTTCGAATTTGCCGCCATGCGCTTTCGTCCCGAGATGGAAGCCAAGGCGCTGCGCTCCAAACATTCAACGACGGTGTTCCTGGCCGGCCTGATTATCGCGGCCTTCATGGCAGTCCCGATCCTGAACCTGCTGACACCCCTGTTCGCCGCCGCGATGATGGTGCACCTGCACAAGGCGGTAGCGCGGTCGGAACTGGGCGCCGCGGTAGGCTAGACAATTTGAGGCGGCAATGGCACGAGCGGCGCGGGTATTTCCGAGGTTTTTTCCGCCGCCTTGCAAATGTCGGCGATGACACAGGCAGGGCAATCCGGCTTGCGCGCCTTGCAGACATAACGCCCGTGCAGGATCAGCCAATGATGCGCGTGGTAGAGATATTCTGATGGAATGACTTTCATCAGCCGGGCTTCCACCTCTTCCGGCGTCTTGCCGGGCGCGAGGTCAAGCCGGTTGCCGATGCGGAAAATATGCGTGTCGACCGCCATGGTCGACTGGCCGAACGCCATAGAGAGCACCACATTGGCGGTCTTGCGGCCAACACCCGGCAACTTGACCAGCTCGTCGCGATCGTCCGGAACCACGCTGCCATATCGATCGATCAGCGCTTCTGACAGGGCGATGACGTTCTTCGCCTTGTTGCGCCAGAGGCCGATCGTGCGGATGTAATCGCCGACTTGCCCCTCACCCAGCGCAAGCATCTTTTCCGGCGTATCCGCCACCTTGAACAAGGCTCGCGTTGCCTTGTTGACGCCAACGTCGGTTGCCTGGGCCGAGAGCACCACGGCGACCAGCAGGGTAAAGGGATTCACGTGCTCCAGTTCGCCCTTCGGTTCGGGACGCTGGACCGAAAATCGCCGGAAGATTTCGTGGATTTCCGCTGCCGTATACCGTGTACCGGTGACGTTCCGGGCCTTGGCGGGCTTGGCAATGCTCACGCTTTGTGTTTCCGCAATTCCGGACGGAAAACCGGCTTCCACTTTTCCTGGAGTTGCTTTGATCTGATCAATTTTGCGCTTGGGATTTTCCATCCTCCCTCTATACTCAAACGCTATGAGCCAAACAATGAACCCTGTTGACCCTGCGGCCATGAACGAGCAAGAAATCTTTCGCGCGCTTCTGGTGCCACACAGGTCGCTTGGCCAGACAGGTTTCCTCATTCTGATGGGCACGCTTGGCGTCAGCAGCTTCTTCACCGGATTGTTTTTCCTGTCGCTCGGTGCATGGCCAGTCTTCGGCTTTTTCGGCCTGGATGTGCTGATCGTCTACATCGCCTTCCGCATGAACTATGCTTCCGGAAAGGTCCATGAAGAGGTAAGCGTTTCGCGCATCGCACTGCAGATTCGCCAGGTTGCTCCCTCCGGCCGGGCAAAACTCCACGAGTTCAATCCGTTCTGGACACGCTTCAGCGTCGCCCGCCACGCGGAAATCGGCATCACGTCGATGCGTGTCGAGGGACAGGGCAAGACCGTGACCATCGGCTCCTTCCTCAATCCCGATGATCGCGAAAGCTTCGCTTCGGCGTTTCAGCTGGCGCTCGCGACGGCCAAGGGCCGATAGTTTCGCTACCTGCAAGAATCGGGTGGCAGAAGCGGCACTGGAGTGGTCATATATCCTCAATAGAGAGGTTAAAAGCTATGAAACCACAGGCCATACTTCAGAAGGACATCACCCCCACCGGCGACGATTATGCGATCGTCAGCCATATCATCGAGCGTATCAGCAAGGATTACCGCGATCAGCCGTCGCTTGAGACGCTGGCCCGCGATACCGGACTGTCGCCGACAGCGTTGCAAAAGCTCTTCACCCGCTGGGCCGGCCTTTCGCCGAAAGGCTTCCTGCAGGCTGTGACCATCGACCATGCCCGCCGCTTGCTCGACGAGGGCATGCCGTTGCTCGAAACGGCTTATGAAACGGGCCTTTCAGGTCCAAGTCGCCTGCACGATCTGTTCGTCACCCATGAAGGCATGTCGCCGGGCGACTACAAGACCCGTGGCGCTGGCCTTACCATCCGCTATGGCTTCCTCATCTCGCCATTCGGACTGGCGCTGATCATGGTGACGGATCGCGGTCTGGCGGGCCTTGCCTTCGCCGACGCCGGAAAGGAGCGTGAAGCGCTCGCCGATATGTCGTCCCGCTGGCCCAATGCCACCTATGTGGAAGATCTTGCCGCAACCGCTCCCTATGCGGCCCGAATCTTCAACCCCGCCGAATGGCGTGCCGACAGACCGCTCAAGGTCGTCACCATCGGAACGGACTTCCAGCTGCGTGTCTGGGAGGCCTTGCTCAAGATCCCGATGGGCAAATGCGTCGCCTATTCGGATATTGCTGCTGATATCGGCTCGCCCAATGCATCGCGCGCTGTCGGGGCGGCGGTCGGGGCCAACCCGGTTTCCTTCGTCGTGCCGTGCCATCGCGCGGTCGGCAAGTCCGGAGCGCTCACTGGTTACCACTGGGGGTTGACCCGCAAGCGGGCAATTCTCGGCTGGGAAGCAGGTCAGTTGAGCGCTGGAGCAGATATGAGCCAGGCAGGCTGAGTTCGCACCGCATCTTCCCAGGTATGCTCTCGAAAGCCCGGCAAATTGTCGGGCTTTTCGTTAGCTCAGGGTCGATACCACGTCGGCGGAGATGCGCAGTTCACGCAAGGGGCGGACGACGGCTGTCGTCTCGCTGTAGATCGGATGCGCCTTGTAGGCAGCCAGTGCCTCGGCATCCTTGAACTCGCCATAGACGACCACGTCGATCTCACCGGAGATCGGATCGGTCTTGGTGTTCGTCATCACTTCAAAGACGGTGGAATGCGGAATTTCGCCAAGCCGCCGCAGGCCAGCGGCGATTGCCTCGACGTCTTCCGGGTTACGAGCGCTGAAGAATACAATATGACGGATCACGTTCTGATTTCCTGCTGTATTTGACTGCGCTGGACTTTTCATAGGAAGTCCCCCTCCGTCAATAGATGCGCTGTCGCAGCTTGATGAGAGGCATGAATTCAGCGACGATGCGGGTCTGCCCTTGGCATTTGCGGCCAAGCTGGGCTAAACGTTCTGGTGCCCGGCCGGTTATCGACGGGCGGCATGATTAATTTGAGGCGTAAATGGCCGATCACGGTCAAAAAAATCGACCAGATCCCGATAAATTGCTGGAACTTGCCGCCCGTGAAACGCGCGGCAAGCTGACTGTTTTTCTGGGAGCGGCGCCCGGCGTCGGCAAGACTTACGCCATGCTTTTGCGCGCCCGCCGACTGAAGGAAGATGGCGACGATATCGTCATTGGTCTCGCCGAAACCCATGGCCGCGCCGAGACGGCGGAATTGCTGGAGGGTCTTGAGGTCATGCCTCGCCGGCAGGTCACCTATCGCGACCGCTCGCTGGAAGAATTCGACCTCGACGCAGCGATAACTCGCAAGCCGAAAATTCTCGTGGTCGACGAACTCGCCCACACCAATGTGCCGGGCAGCCGTCACCCCAAGCGCTATCAGGATATCGAGGAACTGCTCTGGCAGGGCATCGATGTCTGGACCGCCATGAACGTCCAGCATCTGGAAAGCCTGAACGATCTGGTCACCAGCATTACCGGGGTTACCGTTCGCGAGATCGTTCCCGACACGGTCCTTAAACGGGCTGATGAGGTCTTGCTTGTCGATCTGCCGCCGGCGGAACTGATCGAACGGTTGAAGGAGGGCAAGGTCTATCTGCCCGGCAATGCCGAACGGGCGGCCGAAGGCTTCTTCAAACCGGCCAATCTGACGGCCCTGCGCGAATTGGCGCTGCGGCGCACCGCCGACCGTGTCGATGATCAGATGATCGACCTGTTGCGGCAGAACGCCATCGAGGGACCTTGGGCGACCGGCGAGCGCCTGCTCGTCTGCGTCGGCCCCGACAGCCTGT
This sequence comes from Phyllobacterium zundukense, assembly GCF_002764115.1. Classification (NCBI taxonomy): domain Bacteria; kingdom Pseudomonadati; phylum Pseudomonadota; class Alphaproteobacteria; order Hyphomicrobiales; family Phyllobacteriaceae; genus Phyllobacterium; species Phyllobacterium zundukense. Next base: position 3,667,495 of record NZ_CP017940.1, read on the forward strand.
CCGACAAGGTCGTGCGCACCGCCAGCCGCCTGGCTTCAGGGCTCAATGCCCGCTGGCTGGTAGTTTCACTCACCCAGACCAATGATGCGGGCGCAGAGACCAGCAGGCGCATCGACGAACTGCTCGATCTCGCGGAGCGGCTTGGTGCAGAAACACGGCGTGTCATCGCACAGGATTTCGTCGAGGAAATCTTCCGTATCGCCCGGCGTGAAAACGTCACCCAGATTGTCGTCGGGCGTCCCAAGTCGCGGCGATTTGCCAATCCCTTCCGGCGTTCCCTGCCCGACGAGATCATCAAGCGCTTTACCGATATCGGTGTGCATATCGTCACCGGCGAAGAACAGGGTACGCCCTACGTGCCGCCAAAAATGCGCAAGCGATCCCGCCGCGAACTTGCGGTCGCCATCGCGATTCCCGCTGTTACAACGGGCGTGACAACGTTGCTTGGCCTCGGCGCAAGCAATATTGTCCATCCGCAAAATCTTTCCATGCTGTTTCTTGTCGCCGTGATCCTCTCGGCAATGATCAGCGGTCGGCTTTCTGCCGTTATCGCCGCCGGCCTCTCCTTTTTTCTGTACAATTTTTTCTTCCTCGAGCCACTGCATGATCTTAGCATCGCCAAGCCACATCAGTTGTTTTCGCTGATCATATTCCTGGCGGTCGCCCTGATGATCGGTGATCTTGCCGGTCGATTGCGCGACCAGGTCGACCGCTCGCGCAATCAGGCGAAGAACACTCAGGCGCTTTACGAATTCTCACGCAAGCTCTCCGGTACGGCGCGGCTGGACGATGTCCTGGTTTCCACGGCCACGCACCTGCATTCGACCTTTGGAACCGGCGTCGCCATCCTGCTGCCAAACGACGAAGACCTGGCGATACAGGCCGTATGGCCGCCGGACATGACCTTGGATGGTACGGACATGACCGCCGTACGCTGGGCTTATGAGAAAAACGAACGTGCCGGCCATGACACGGCGACATTGCCGCTGATCGACTGGCAATTTCTCCCCATCCTCACCTCGCATGGGGTGGCCGGTGTAGTGGGCCTCTCCTTGCAGCGCCATCCGCCATTGACCGAGAACGAAGACCGCATGCTCACCGCGATCCTCGATCAGACAGCAATTGCGATCGACCGCGCGCAGCTCGTTCGGGAAAATGCCAAGACCACGGCACTGCAGGAAAGTGAAAAACTTCACACCGCGCTGTTCTCGTCGCTCTCCCATGACCTGAAGACGCCGCTCGCATCGATCACCGGTGCTGTGACCACCCTGCGCCAGCTTGGCAGCCGCATCAAAGCCGACACACGCGACGATCTCCTGTTGTCCATTGAGGAAGAAGCCGCGCGTCTCACACGTTTTGTCGCCAATCTCTTCGACATGACGCGGATCGAAGCCGGGACGCTCAAGGTCAAGAATGTGCCTGTCGATGCGGCGGACGTCATTGCCTCGTCCATCGAGCGAATGAAGAAACTGAAACCGGAAATCGCCATCGAGATCAGCATCGCTCCTGATCTTCCCACGGTGAGCGGCGACCCCTCCATGCTCGGCCAGGTGCTGTTCAATTTGCTGGACAATGCTGCCAAATATGCCGGAGATGGGCCCATCGCCATCTATGCAAGGCAGGATGAATCGGAAGTTGCAATCAGCGTCACTGATCAGGGCAAGGGCATTCCGCCCAAGGACCTCGACAAGATTTTCGACAAGTTCTACCGGCGCGCCAAAGGTGATGGCCGCGCGCCGGGGACAGGGCTTGGCTTGTCGATCGCCCGAGGCTTCGTTGAATCCATGGGTGGAACGATCAAGGCGGAAAGCCCCGCCATCCGCAAGCGTGGAACCCGGTTCATCGTCCGGCTTCCCGCCACGCCCGACGATGAGGCAAAATCGGCATGAACCAGCACCGCATCCTCGTTGTCGATGACGAGCCTCAGATCCAGCGTTTTCTCAATCCGGCGCTGACCGCTTCGGGTTACGAGGTCATCATGGCCTCGACCGGTGCCGAAGCCGAGCGGCTGATCGCCACCAGCGCACCCGATCTAGTCATTCTCGACCTCGGTCTTCCCGACAAGGATGGCAAGGACGTGATCGAGACAGTACGGGCTTTTTCCGACGTGCCGATTATCGTCCTGTCGGCGCGTGACCGCGAGACCGAGAAGATTGCTTCGCTTGATCTCGGCGCCAATGACTATGTCGAGAAACCCTTCGGCATCGGTGAATTGCTGGCGCGGGTACGTACTGCACTGCGCCGGCAAGTGGCGGGTACCAGCGTCCCGTCACGCTTCGAGGCCAACGGACTTGTCGTCGACATGACCAAGCGCATTGTCACGCGCAATGGCGAAGAGGTGCACCTGACGCGCAAGGAATACCAGTTGCTGGTCCACCTCGTCCTGCATGCCGGATTGGTGGTGACGCATCGCCAGCTTCTCGCCTCGGTCTGGGGCGGCGCCCATGTGGAAGACCTGCAATATCTGCGCGTCTTCGTCGGCCAGTTGCGCGCGAAGATCGAGGACGATGCCAACAATCCGCAGTTCATCCGCACCGAGGCCGGTGTTGGTTATCGTTTTATCGCGGAGTGAGGGGTGCTGGCAGCCGCCCGGGTGACTCGCCTACCCCAACGTCGAATTGAATGCGCCGCCATCGAGCAGCAGGTTCTGGCCGACAATAAAGCCCGAAAACTGGCTGCAGAGGAAAGCCGCGGCTGCACCAAATTCTTCCGCCGTACCATAACGTCCGGTCGGATTGCCAGAATGGGCTTCGGCCCGCGCCTCCTCGATGGAAATCCCCTTCTCCTTGGCGGTCCGTTCGATGAATCCCTTGGTGCGATCCGTATCGTGCGAACCTGGCAACAGATTGTTGATGATGACGCCGTGCTTGGCGACCTGCCGCGCGGTTCCGGCGACAAAGCCGGTCAGGCCGCTGCGAGCCGCATTGGAAAGCCCGAGTTGCGCAATCGGGGATTTGACTGAACCCGAGGTGATGTTGACCACCCGTCCCCATTTTCGCTCGATCATGCCCGGAAGGATGGCGTTCATCAAAAGGATCGGCGTCAGCATGTTGTTGTTGATCGCCTTCAGCCATTCTTCCTCGCCCCATTCCGACCAGACGCCGGCAGGAGGACCACCGGCATTGTTGATCAGAATATCCGGTTGCGGTTCTACCCTCAGAAGCGCCTGACGTCCTGCTTCCGTCGTCACATCCTCGGCAACGATCTGCACCTTGACGCCGTATCTGCCGGCAATCTCCTTGGCCGTCGCACGCAGGGTTTCCTCGGTGCGTGCGTTCAGTGTGAGATCAACCCCGGCTTCCGCCAGCTTTTCTGCAACGCCGCGGCCAAGCCCTTTTGAGCTCGCACAGACGATGGCGCGTTTGCCTTTGATACCCAGATCCATGATGTCCTCGCCGATTCCTGTATGATGATCCTGATGATCCCTTATCGACAATTCCGGTACGCTTTGACAAGCTCGCGCCAAACAAATCAGAATCAGGAAACGCAAGAGATGACCACATTCGGTGCAACAGTGCTTTGGACCCGGACGGAAGGCACAGCCTTCACCGACAACAAATATAGCCGGGCGCATGTCTGGCAGTTCGATGGCGGTGCGGAAGTGCCGGCCTCCTCTTCGCCGCATATTGTCCGCGTGCCTTTTTCCGCGCCGGAGAATGTCGATCCGGAAGAGGCCTATGTAGCCTCTATTTCGAGCTGCCACATGCTGTTCTTTCTCGCAGGCGCCGCGAAGAAAGGCTTTGTCATCGACGAATACAGGGATGCAGCGGAAGGCGAGCTCGCCAAGAATGACCGGGGTAAGCTCTATGTCCGCCGCGTGACGCTGAAACCGCATGTGATCTATGCCGGCGCGGCGCCTGATCGCGAGACCGAGGAGCACATGCACCACGACGCGCATGAAGAGTGTTTCATCGCCAATTCTGTTCTCACCCATATCGAAGTTGAACCGGTCTGAAACCTGCTCACTGCGGAGGATACACATTGTCGGAACTCAAGATCAGCGATGCAATCAACACCACCTGTCCATGGTCGGGTGATCCGATCAAGGAGGACAGCCTCACCCTTTACAACGGCGCCGTCGTCGGCTTCTGCAATCCCGGCTGCCGCGACAAGTTCGAAAAGGCGATCAATCATTTCGAGGCCGCGCTTGTTCATGCGAGGCACGAAGCCGTTTAGGAATGGCAGGCAGCATGAAGATGATTGACAATTCCCTCGGATAAATATACTTAAGTATATGCTTAACCAAACGACCCCACTAGACCTCATGTTCCAGGCTCTCGCGGATCCTTCGCGGCGCATCATGGTCGAACGGCTGAGCCGCGGACCGGCCTCCGTCAGTGAGCTTGCCAGGCCGCTCACCATGTCGCTTCCGGCGGTGGTGCAGCATTTACAGGTGCTGGAGGCTAGCGGGCTGGTTCGCTCGGAAAAGGTCGGACGTGTTCGCACCTGCCACATCGATTGGGCAGCCCTGCAGACGGCCGAGGATTGGATGATGGACCGGCGCAAGAATTGGGAGCGACGCCTCGACAGGCTGGGCGACTTTCTCGCCGAACAGGAAAAGGGATAGATCAATGACCAAACGGTCCGTGAAGCACGACACCTTTGTTATTGAACGCAGCTATTCAGCGGCCCCTTCCAGGGTCTTCTTTGCCTTGAGCGACCCGCAAGCGAAAGCGAAGTGGTTCCGGGGCCCAGTAGAATGGGGTCCCGAGGGGCACCAAATGGATTTCCGGGTCGGGGGTCGCGAAACGAGCACAGGCGGGCCGAAAGACGGGCCGCAGCACAGGTTCGACGCAATCTACCAGGATATCGTGCCGGACCGGCGCATCGTCTACAGCTACGACATGCACCTGGATGACAAGCGTATCTCGGTTTCTCTGGCCACAATGGAGCTGAAACCGGAAGGTACCGGCACCAGGCTGATCTTCACCGAACAGGGTGCCTATCTCGACGATTTCGACGATCCATCGCTGCGCAGGCAGGGGACTGAAGATCTGCTCGACGCCCTGGGCGCATCCTTGAAAGGTGCTCCCGTCAACGCTTGAGGAAACCGACGATGACGCAGCGTTCAGTGCTGCACAACACTTTCATCCTCGACCGCGTGTACGCAGCCCCTTGCGCCCGCGTCTTCGCGGCCTGGGCCAATCCGGAAGCGAAGGCGCACTGGTTTGTCGGGTCCGACGGCTGGCGGCGCAGCCAGTACCAGCTCGACTTCCGCGTCGGAGGCAAGGAGATCAATCGCGGTGCCGTGAAGGGCGGGGCGATCTGCACTTACGAAGCGCTCTATCAGGATATCGTTCCCGACCAGCGCATCGTCTACACCTATGACATGTTCATGAAAAACCGGCGCCTATCCGTTTCGTTGACGACGGTCGAATTCCGCCCCGATCGCAAAGGTACGCGGCTGATCCTGACGGAACACGGCGCCTATCTTGACGGCGAGGACAAGCCCAAATTCCGCGAGCGTGGTACCAACGCATTGCTCGACCGCCTTGGTGTTGCGCTGCGGCAGCACTAGGGTCAGGACCTGTTAATCCCCCGAACCTGTGACCACTGTTTCCGCCGCGGTCTTGATGCGTCCCTGGCGCTTCAGCTGCTGTTCGCGGAAAAGGATGAAGAGGCCCGAGGCAACGATGAAGCCTGCGCCGATCAGCATCGGCAACCGGGGGATGTCGCCAAAAACCAGCCAGCCAAAGAGAATCGCCCATAGCAGCAGCGTGTATTGCAGCGGTGCAACCGTTGCCGCATCCGCCAGCTTCAGCGCCCTGTTGACCAGCACGTGGGCGAGCATGGCGACGACACCAAGCAGTCCCAGCAGGAAAAGGTCGCGCAGGCTCACTGGCGTCCATTCGAGGCTCACCGAAACCAGTCCGGCGAGCCCGGCGCCGACAATCTGCCAGAACACCAGTGTCGTGTCCGGCGTGCCACGCAGGGTGCGGCCAAGCAGCAGCATCGCGGCAAATGTCATGCTGCCGAGGATCGAAATCAGCGCTTGCGGTGTGAGAGCCTGCGCGGATGGTTCGAGCGCAATGACCACGCCGATAAAGCCGACAATAATGGCGCTCCAGCGCCGCCAGCCGACCGGTTCCTTCAGTACGAAGGGCGAGATCGCCGCCACATAGATGGGCACGGCCAGCCAGTAGGTCATCACATCGGCCAGCGGCAGGTAGGAGACGGCAAAATAGAAGGCAAAGACTTCAGCCGTGGACATGAAGACGCGTGCAGCCTGCATGGCGGGCCGTTCCACCTGCACAAGTTTTTTCACTCCACCAAACCATAGAAACGGTGCAAGAACGATCAAGGCAGCGACACTGCGGATGAACACCACCTGCCCGACCGAATAGGTCGATACCAGCCATTTGCCCATGACGTCATTCAACGAAAACATCAGCATGCCGAGCAGCATCAGCAATACGCCGCGGCGGGCGGCGGAGGGTACGGATGCGCTGAAAATCGTTGCCGGGGCGGTGGACATGGAGTCGTTTCCTGAAATTGCATATTTTTCGACTGCTTTGAGCCATTTTCCGCCGCCAATCCAGCCGGAAAGCGAAAAACCCGGCGGTCCATTGCGTTTTTTCTTCAATGCAAGAAAACAGGGCCGCATGGGCAGCCCTGTTTTCTCGATCGCGGCAGGTGACATTCAGGCCTTGCGCACGACCTTGGCCTGCAGCAGATCGGCGATCCCGATGCGGCGGGCGAAATCGGTGCGCACCTCTTCGGCAAGTTCGATGACTTCCTTTGCGCCATCGCCGACGAAGTCGATGACCGAACGGGCTGGGCGCGAACCCGCAGGCAGACCGACAATGCGGACAATCTCGTCGGCTACGGCCTTGGGATCGGCGTCGTCCGGTGTCAGGGCGCTCAGCCTTTCACCGACCTGATCCATGATCCCGTCATAGCGGTCATAGGCGGCAGCGCGCGACGCGTCGGCAGGTTTGCCGGCGGTCGGGAAATGCGATGTTCCCCTGGTGAAGGCACCCGGAACGACAATCGAGGTTTCAATGCCGAAGCGCGCAATTTCATAGGACAAGGTGATCGCAAGCGAATCCATCGCTGCCTTTGCCGCCGCGTAGGGGCCCATGAAGGGAGGAAAGCCACCCTTGGTCGTCGTGCTGCTGATCCACAGCATCAGGCCGGATTCCTGCGCCCGCAACTGCGGCAGGGCTGCCCGGTTGACCCGCTGCGCGCCAAGGAAGTTGGTATCGAAGACCTTGACGATTTCCTCTGGTGTGAAGGCTTCGGTCGGGCCGATGACCAGATGACCGGCATTTTGCATGACGACATCGAGATGGCCCTGCTCACTGACGATGGTTGCGACCGCGGCATCGGCCGATTCCTGCGAAAGGACATCGAGTTCGAGTGGGCGAAGATCGGCATTCCTGGCTTTGGCCCAGGCGCGGACGTCGTCGGCACGCTGCTTGTTGCGGCCATCCACGTCGCGCATGCTGGCGTAGACGATATGACCGGCTTCGGCCAGGGATTCAGCGGTGAGCTTGCCAATGCCGCTTCCGGCGCCGGTAACGAGAACAACTGATTGCATGATCCTGTTCCTTCTAGGTTTCAGTGTTTGGATTTGGCGAAATGGGGGGTCAGTTCGCGGATTGCAGCAGGCGCCGTTGCGAGATGTGGGAGACCCAGCCGGCAAATGATCCGAGGGCACTGGCACCGCCAAGTTCACCTGCTGCGACAAGCGAGGGTTCGAGGTGCGCTGCGAAGAAGGCGATCATCCCGAGGAAGTAGCAGAGCAGATTGTTGAGTGGCGGTACGGCGCGCAGGGAGACGACGACCATGGCGGCGCCGAACACCACCAGCGGCAGCGCAAGCGAGCCGAGGGAGGGCGCGAGACTGCCTATTGCCAGCGCCGCGGTCATGCCAAAGCCGATGCCGATCAGTACGCAGGCGAGATTGGCTGCGCCGTCCCTTGCACTGAGGCCGCGGGTGTAGAACGCGACCCAGCCAATGAATACCGCCCAGGCCGGGAGGGTCAGCGCCACGCTCGCGCCAATGGCGAGAGCGGCAGTGGCTGCGGCCGTCGCCGTGAAGGCCACGGACATCAGCGGGGATTGCGACGAGGACGACGCGTTATGGTTCGTTGTCATCTGACTTTCCTTTCAGGGAATGACCGGGATCAAACGAGGCCGCCATTAGCGCGCAGGATCTGGCCGTTGACCCAGCCGCAATCCGGACCGGCAAGGAACGAGATGACACTGGCGATGTCTTCGGGCTGGCCAAGACGTTCGAGCGGCGCCGCCTTGCTGAATTGCTGGATCAGCTCGTCGCTCTTGCCGGTGAGGAAGAGGTCAGTGGCAATCGGCCCGGGAGCCACGGCATTGACGGTGATGTTGCGGCCGCGCAATTCCTTGGCGACGACGTGGGTGAAGGTCTCGACAGCTGCCTTGGTACCGGCATAGACCGCATAGCCGGGCAGGTTCGTGCCGATGACCGAGGTGGAGAAATTGACGATCCGCCCGCCATTGTTCATGCGCGTTGCGGCCTCGCGTAATGTGTTGAATGTTCCCTGCACATTGATGGCGAAGGTCTGCTCGAAGACCGTATCGCTTGTCTCCGCCAGCGGCATGACTTTCATGATGCCGGCATTGTTGACGAGCACATCGATCTTGCCGAGTTTGGCTTCCGTGGTGTCGAACATCACGCGGACATCGTCCGCCTTCGACACGTCCGCCTTGACTGCGATCGCCGTATGGCCGGCCTTTTCGAGCTTTTCGACAAGCGCATCAGCCTCCCCCGAGCTGCTGGCATAATTGACCACCACGGCAAAACCGTCGGCGGCAAGGCGCTGGGCGACAGCGGCGCCAATGCCGCGGGCTGCGCCAGTAATGATGGCAACTTGCTTCTGAACCTGTGTCATTGTTTTTGAACTCCGTGTTCGTGTTGACAATGACCACACTATGTCCCAAACGAAATTCGGGATAATTAGTCAATATTTGGCATCACTATTCGAATTTCGGCAACAATAGATCAGACGGGTCTCACCAATGGATCGCTTTCAGGAGATGCAGATCTTTGTGCGTATCATCGAGCGGCGCAGCTTCACCAAGGCCGCCGACGATCTGCACATACCCCGCGCCACCCTCACCAACGCCATGAAGCGCATGGAAGACCGCCTCGGAGCACGGCTGCTCGACCGGACGACGCGCCGGGTCAACCCAACGCTTGATGGCGAGGCCTATTACGATCGCTGCCTGCGTCTTCTTGCGGATATGGACGAGGCGGAAGGCTCGTTTCGCGATGCCGCGCCGAAGGGCCTGCTGCGCGTCAACCTGCAGGGCACCCTTGCCCGGCATTTCGTCATTCCCGCCCTGCCCGCCTTCCTTGCACGCTATCCGGCGCTTGAACTCAGCATCGGCGAGGGCGACCGGCTGGTTGATCTGGTGCGCGAAGGCATCGATTGCGTGTTGCGGGCTGGAGATCTGCAGGATTCATCCATGGTTGGCCGCCGGGTTGCGCAAATGGAGCAAGTTACCTGTGCCAGTCCCGACTATCTCGCTCGCCACGGCGAACCGAAGGACTGGAAGGATTTTGCCGGACATCTTGCGGTCAATTATGTGTCGAGCACCACGGGCAGGCCCTACCCGCTCGAATTCAACACCAGCGAAGGCCTGAAGCTGGTGACGCTGGCGGGGCCTGTCGCGGTGACGGGAGCAGACGTCTATACGGCTTCGGCGGTCGCCGGCCTCGGCTTCATACAGGTACCGCGCTACCGCATTGCCGCGGAGCTGGCGGAAGGCACGTTGCGCGTGGTGCTGCCCGATTGCCCGCCACTTCCGATGAGCGTCTCGGTGCTCTACCCGCAGAACCGCCAGCTTTCATCGCGCGTGCGCGCCTTCGCCGACTGGCTCACCGAGATTTTTGCTCAGGCTCCGGGCCGAGTGGCGACCTAGCGCAACAGTGTCTCCAATTGCACCGCGCAGGCCCGCAGCGGCTCGGCGCTCTGGCTGGCCTTGGCCATCGCCATGGCGCCGGAATAACTCGCGACCACCAGCGTGGCGAGATCGTGCGCCCGCGATGCATCCATGTCCGGCCTGTCGGAGTGCAATCTTAGCGACAAAGCCGACCGCCACCGGTCAAAGACCCCATTGACCGCCTCGCGGAAATCCGCATCCGACAGGGAAAGCTCCAGCGCCAGATTGTTGAGCGGGCATCCAGACACGGCCCGGTTGCGCTCCAGCGTATCGGCAACACCATTGAACACGGCACGAATGCCAGCCGCCGCCGATGAAGCGGTGGCAATGGGCTGTATGGCCGTTGCATCGACCTCCGGCGCCACCCTTTCGGCAATGACGGCGAGACCGAGCGCTTTCTTGGTGGCAAAATGGTGATGCAGTGCACCGCCGGTCGTTGCCGCCCCGCGCACAACATCATGCATGCTGGTGGCGTTGTAGCCCTGCCGCTGGAAGAGAACGGCCGCCACATCGAGAATCCGCGAACGCATGGCCTGCGGATTGTTGGTGCGTTTGGGTTTAACCGGATTGTCCTCAGTCATCATTCACCTCGCCTCGCCACAGAATAGCAAATTGACAAAACAGGACAACCGGTCTTATTCAAAACAGGACAACCTGTTTGTTTTATATAAAGAGGAGGAACTGATGTCTGTTAAAGCCCCGCAAACCCACCTTGCACCAGTCGACGAAACCCGGCTCTACAGCCCGATCGCGGAATTGCGCCGCTACACGCTGCACCCCGGGCGCCGGGATGATCTGATTGCCCTGTTCGACACGCATTTCCTGGAAGGCCAGGAATCCTGCGGCATGAAGATCATCGGCCAGTTCAGGGATCTGGACGATCCCGATGCCTTTGTCTGGCTGCGTGGCTTCGATGACATGCAGGCCCGCCACGCAGCGCTGACCCGTTTTTACGACGGGCCTGTCTGGGGTGCACACAGCAATACCGCCAACGGCACGATGATCGATTCGGACGACGTCCTGCTGCTGCATCCGGTAGAAGATGCGGGCGGCTTTACGCTGCCGGGCGAGCGGCCTGGTCTCGGTTCCAGCGATTTGCCCCGCGCTATCATCCAGGCGGTGACCTACAAGCTCGCGTCACCCGCCGAAGCAGGGTTCCTCGCCTTTTACAGGGAGGCACTTGCACCGGTTCTTCACACGGCTGGCGAGGACCGCATCGGCCTCTTCGCCTCCGAGCACAGCGAGAACACCTTCACGCGCCTGCCCGTGCGCCTTGGCGAGAATGTCGTGGTTGCCTTTTCGCGGTTCGACAGCGTCGCCGCCCAAGCCGATTTCACCAGCGTCCTCGCGAGCAATTCTGCATGGCTGTCCGCCCAGAAGGCGCTTTCGCGGTATCTCATCGCCCCGCCGGTGATTGCACGATTGGCGCCGACGCGGAGATCGCTGTTGCGGTAGGCGAGGCTCTGCGCACACCCCAGTTGCGGCTCCTTCCTCCCAGGAGTAGCTTTTCAGGAAGGAGGAACGGCCATGCAACTCGATGAAAACCCTTGGACAGTCTTCGCCGCGGACACGACTTTGGAAACCGTGGTCCTCGTCCGCGATATTGGCGTATCGGACGATACCGTCATAATCGATCTCTACGCACGCGACAGGAGCCAGCCCGACTTTCGACGCAATGTCAAAAAGACGCTGAGAGCGATCAAACTGGCGATCGACGACGTAATCGACAGCATAGATGACGGGAAATCGCTTCGGGTGCTCATAGGAAGCGACCATGAAGGGAATGGCCTTTACAAGGTAACGGGTACTGCCCGGCCTTTGGGGTTTGAGCGGCATGAACGGTATAAGGTGTGAACCCGGCTGCGACACGGGTTTTTCTTGCCGCTGTTTCCCCAGCGTTTCGCCGTCAGGTTCTGTGAACCTTCCCCCCCCCGCAGTTCGTTATCCTTCGTTCTTTGCGCCGCCGGAATAGGTCAACCCACCGAGCACCGCCGCCACGAGTAGCAAGGCGGGCACGTCGCCCAGCAGATGACCCATATGCGCGCCGCCGGGGCTGTAAGACTGGATCGCCATGATCAGCGCATGCACGACACTCGACCAGATCGTAAAGTCGATTAGCGACCGATGTGCTATGGGGTCGCGCGACGCACGGATTAGAAATATCCCAAGCGTTGCGTATATACCTACGATCATCATGAAATAGTGCGAAGCCATGGGCGGGCCATCATGCCAGGCCCAACCGGACGGCCAGATAATCGCAATCGGATAGACCAGACAGAACACGACACCGAATGCAATCAGAGCGATCTGCAACAGTTTCAGGCGGGACATGGGCGCCCTTTTCTTCGGGGAGTGAACGACACTCTTTCGTCAGAAGCGAATTTAAGAACAGCCTAACATATAACGCATTTTGCTCCAATGTCCGCGAGCGACCAGCGCGATTATTCGCAATTTAGAAAGAGCCCCAAACCGTGGTCGGGAGTGCCCGTGCCCGTAGCTATTCAAGCGAAAAACTGCGCTGACCTCACAAACTTAAGTAACTGAAATATAAGAGGAAATTTGGTGGAGCCAAGCGGGATCGAACCGCTGACCTCTTGCATGCCATGCAAGCGCTCTCCCAGCTGAGCTATGGCCCCATTCCAATCGGCCGCAAAGGCCGGACCGGGTAAACCGGCAAACTGTCCGGCAAGGTCTGGAACCTTGCCCTTCTTTCACGAAGTTGGCGGGTTCTTATCTCCCGCCGCCGTGAAGATCAAGTCCTGTTCGCGGGTTATTTTCAGCGAACAGGATTATTCGGCACATGCCCCCTGGGATCATGCGCTGTTCGAGCTCAATTCTCGTCGTCGTCGCCAATGCCGCCGCCGAGAATATCGGTGACGTCGTCGTCTTCGTCTTCTTCGTCCGTTGCGAGGAAGGTGTCGTCATCGTCGGCATCATCGACCTCGACATCGTCGTCGCCGATATCCGGCACATCGCTGTCGACGTCGCCATCGGCCTCTTCAAGCGCAACGAATTCCGGCTTCTCCAGAGCAACATCCAGTTCTTCCGTCTCGACCTCTTCCTCTTCCTCGCGCGCCGATGCAGCGGTCGAATCGAAGTAGCTGAGCGGATAGCTCTTGCCCGTATAGGGTGAAACGATCGGATCGCGGTTCAGATCGTAGAATTTCTGCCCGGTTTCCGGGTCAACTCGCTTGGTGCCAAGTTTTGGATTTGCCACGTTTTGCCTCGTCTTCTGGCCGCGCCTGCATTCGGCTTATTCAGGTCTCTCACCGACCATCCGTTTATGCAAGCGCTCATCAAAATGGATTTGTGGTCCCATAAACGCAATTCAGCGCATTTGTCAAAGCGAAAAAGCTCGCATTTGCAAGATGACCGCACCGGCAAGCTGTGTTACGAGGAGCCCGATCTGTCAAGAGTATCCCCAACACAGCTTTTTATTGCGATTGACCCTGCCCATGTCCCACTCCGTGCTGCCAAAACCTGCCACCGCCCGCCGCTCGAAGGCTCTCTCCGGCGATATCCGCATTCCCGGCGATAAATCGATTTCGCATCGCTCCTTCATGTTTGGCGGCCTTGCCTCCGGGGAAACGCGCATCACCGGCCTGCTCGAGGGCGAGGATGTGATCAATACCGGCCGCGCCATGCAGGCCATGGGTGCCAAAATCGCCAAGGATGGCGATGTCTGGATCATCCAGGGCACCGGCAATGGCTGCCTGCTTGCGCCGGAAGCGCCACTCGATTTCGGCAATGCCGGCACCGGCGCGCGGCTGACCATGGGGCTTGTCGGCACCTATGATATGGAGACGACATTTGTCGGTGATGCCTCACTGTCGAAGCGGCCGATGGGCCGCGTGCTCAATCCCTTGCGGGAAATGGGCGTACAGGTCACCGCCGCCGAGGGTGACCGCCTGCCGCTGACGCTGCGCGGGCCAAAAGTCGCGGCACCCATCACCTACCGCGTGCCGATGGCCTCGGCGCAGGTCAAATCCGCCGTATTGCTTGCCGGTCTCAACACGCCCGGCATCACCACGGTGATCGAGCCGGTGATGACGCGCGACCATACGGAAAAGATGCTGCAGGGCTTCGGCGCCAATCTTTCCGTCAAAACGGACAAGGCTAATGTCCGCCATATCCGCATCGAGGGTCAGGGCAAGCTTACCGGCCAGACCATCGACGTCCCGGGCGACCCCTCCTCCACGGCCTTCCCGCTGGTTGCCGCACTGCTGGTGCCAGGCTCCGACATCACCATCCGCAACGTGCTGATGAACCCGACGCGTACTGGCCTCATCCTCACATTGCAGGAAATGGGTGCCGATATTGAAATTCTGGGCGCTCGTCTTGCCGGCGGCGAGGATGTCGCCGACCTGCGCGTGCGTGCCTCCGAGCTCACGGGCGTGAACGTGCCCGCCGATCGTGCGCCATCGATGATCGACGAATATCCGGTGCTTGCCGTCGCTGCCTGTTTTGCCGCCGGCGAAACGGTGATGAACGGGCTCGAAGAGCTGCGCGTCAAGGAATCCGACCGCCTCTCCGCCGTTGCCAATGGCCTGAAGGCCAATGGGGTCGACTGCACGGAAGGCCCGGAAACCCTGAGCGTTCGCGGGCGCCCCGACGGCAAGGGCATTGGCGGCGGCACGGTCGAAACCCATCTCGACCATCGTATCGCCATGAGTTTCCTCGTCATGGGTCTTGCCGCGGAAAAACCGGTCAGCGTCGACGATTCGACCATGATCGCCACCAGCTTCCCGGAATTTATGGATATGATGACAGGCATGGGCGCAGAGATTTCCGAACGCACCACGGCAAACTGAAACGAACAGATACCAGGCATGCTTTCCGTTCTCACCGTGTATTTCCTCTATGCGATGTCCAGCGTGCCGTTCATCGTCTGGGCGGGACGGGGCGCCTATGACGGCACGGTGGCAAGCAAGGCTCCGCGACCCTGGCCGGGCGTCCTCAGCACCATCATGCGCGTGCTTCTTCCTTTGCTGCTCATCTTCCTCTATGCGTGGAATGTCTCTGAAAGCGCAAATTCCGGTGTATCGAACGCGGAGACGGTAGGCACCAGCCAATGGATGCCCTATCAGTTTCTGCTGCTGCCGCCGGCACTTGGATCGATCGCCGGCTACGGCATAGGCTTCGTCATGGGCAAGAGAAGGGTCATCTGATGTTTTTCCTGCTGATGTCAATTGCCATCGTCGCCGTCCCCTACGCGATCGAACGTATCGGTCTGCGCGTCCGCTTCGGCCTGTTTGCGCTGCTGTTCTGGCTGTTCGTCTTCCAGTTCGTGCTGATCCTGGCCATCGATGCCCTGTTGCAAAACCTTGCCGCGATCCTGCCGGACTGGCTGGAATCGATGCTGACGACGCTCGGCGGTTTCGCCTTCGTCACCATCGGCATCACGCCGATCATCACGCTGGTTCTAGCCGCCGCCTATCTGCTTTTCGCGCTCGGACAATGGTTTTTCGACAAGGACGAAAAGGACCATGCCGCGGCGCCGACGCATTTCACCATCGCGATCGACGGTCCCGCCGCCTCGGGCAAGGGCACGCTGGCCCGCCGCATCGCCGAGGCCTACGGCTATCACCATCTCGATACGGGCCTGACCTACCGCGCCGTCGCCAAGGCACTGATGGACCAGAACATGCCGCTCGACGATGAGTTCCTGGCCGAGAAGGCCGCCCGGACGGTCGACCTGTCCAAACTCGACCGGACCTTGCTTTCCGCCCATGATGTCGGCGAGGCGGCTTCCAGGGTTGCGGTCATGCCGGCCGTGCGCCGGGCGCTGGTTGCCGCGCAGCAGGGTTTTGCCATGCGTTCGCCAGGCGCGGTGCTAGACGGCCGCGACATCGGTACTGTCGTCTGCCCCGACGCGCCGGTAAAGCTCTATATAACGGCGTCGCCCGAAGCGCGTGCCAGACGGCGCTATGATGAAATCAAATCCAACGGCGGCGGCGCCCAGTATGAGGAGATTCTCGAGGATCTTACCCGCCGAGACGCCCGCGATATGGGCCGCACGGACTCGCCGCTGAAGCCTGCTGCCGACGCGCACTTGCTAGATACGACGGAAATGGATATAGAGACCGCGTTTCTTAATGCCAAAACCCTGATTGACCAGGCTTTGGCCAAGAGCAAGCATTAGAAGCCCAACCAGCATCTGCCGTCAGCCCTCGCACCGGATTGCCCTTCAAAGGGCGGGTTGACATGCAGGTGAACCGTAACACGAACCACCGGTGCTGTGTCCGATGTCTATTCCGGACACTCCAGGAGTATGTATGTCTGAAGCCAATCCAACGCGCGAAGATTTTGAAGCTCTTCTCGCCGAGTCCTTTGCCACCAATGACCTTGCAGAAGGTTATGTCGTCAAGGGCCGTATCGTCGCCATCGAAAAAGACATGGCGATCATCGACGCCGGCCTCAAGGTTGAAGGCCGCGTTCCGCTGAAGGAATTCGGCGCAAAAGCCAAGGACGGCTCGCTCAAGCCAGGCGACCTCGTCGAAGTCTATGTCGAGCGCATCGAAAATGCCCTCGGCGAAGCTGTTCTGTCGCGTGAAAAAGCACGCCGCGAAGAGAGCTGGGTCCGTCTTGAAGAGAAGTTCAACCGCGGCGAACGCGTCGACGGTGTCATCTTCAATCAGGTCAAGGGCGGTTTCACCGTCGATCTCGACGGCGCCGTAGCCTTCCTGCCGCGCTCGCAGGTCGACATCCGTCCGATCCGCGACGTAACCCCGCTGATGCACAACCCGCAGCCCTTCGAAATCCTCAAGATGGACAAGCGTCGCGGCAACATCGTTGTCTCGCGCCGTACCGTTCTTGAAGAGAGCCGTGCTGAACAGCGTTCCGAAATCGTCCAGAACCTCGAAGAGGGTCAGGTCGTTGAAGGCGTTGTCAAGAACATCACCGATTACGGTGCGTTCGTCGACCTCGGCGGCATTGATGGTCTTCTGCATGTGACCGACATGGCATGGCGCCGTGTCAACCATCCGTCGGAAATCCTCTCCATCGGCCAGACGGTCAAGGTTCAGATCATCCGCATCAACCAGGAAACACATCGTATTTCGCTCGGCATGAAGCAGCTCGAAAGCGATCCATGGGATGGCATTGGTGCGAAGTACCCGATCGGCAAAAAGATCACCGGTACGGTTACGAACATCACCGACTACGGTGCGTTCGTCGAAATCGAGCCGGGCATCGAAGGCCTTATCCACGTTTCGGAAATGTCCTGGACAAAGAAGAACGTGCATCCGGGCAAGCTGCTCTCGACCACACAGGAAGTCGAAGTCGTTGTTCTCGAAGTGGATCCGGTCAAGCGCCGCATCTCCCTCGGTCTCAAGCAGACACTCGACAACCCATGGACGACCTTCGCAGACAAGTTCCCTGTCGGCACGATCGTCGAAGGCGAAGTCAAGAACAAGACCGAATTCGGCCTGTTCATTGGCCTCGATGGCGATGTGGACGGTATGGTCCATCTCTCCGACCTCGACTGGAACCGTCCGGGCGAACAGGTCATCGAAGAGTACAACAAGGGTGACGTTGTGAAGGCGCAGGTTCTCGATGTTGACGTCGAGAAGGAACGCATCTCGCTCGGCATCAAGCAGCTGACCGGCGACAAGGTCGGTGAAGCCGCAACTTCGGGTGAACTGCGCAAGAACGCCGTTGTCACCGTTGAAGTCACGGCCATCACCGATGGCGGCCTCGAAGTGCGCCTGGTCGATCACGACCTCGACACCTTCATCCGCCGCGCTGATCTGTCCCGCGATCGCGACGAACAGCGTCCGGAACGCTTCACAGTCGGTCAGAAGATTGACGCACGCGTCATCGCCTTCGACAAGAAGACCCGCAAGCTGCAGGTCTCGATCAAGGCGCTGGAAATCGCCGAAGAGAAGGAAGCTGTTGCCCAGTACGGTTCGACCGACTCGGGTGCTTCGCTCGGCGACATCCTCGGTGCCGCTCTGAAGGGCCGCGAAAAGAGCTAAGTTTCTTTTCCAACCTTCGAACAAACGAAACCTGCCGGTGCAAGCCGGCGGGTTTTTCTTTAACTAGATCGTATCGAACTGGATCAGGATGAAGGCCACCTGCGTGACGAGCGCCAGGCCAACCAGGATCAGCTGTATCCTTTGCCGGCGAACGTAAATGCCGAGCGCGCAGAGCACGACCAGGAACAGGTTGCGCAGCGGGTATTCCGGACCGAGCGAACGGAAGTGCTCGCTCCCCTTCATCATCGTGTCGAGAAAATCGAAAACGAAGATCGATATGACGATGCCGAAAAACCAAGCCCTTCGCGACATGAAGAAGTCTTCATAACCCGAATAGCCTTCCATACTGTCGGGAAACAGCAGGCTGCAGGCAAGGAAGTGCAGGCTGGCGAAGAAAATGACAAAGAGATAGACCTCGAATTTCCACAGAACCAGCTGGTGCAGATAGAATTCGAACCACCAGAAATGCACGACGGTCAGAAATGCGAAGAAGACCCAGCCGAGATGCACCGCATAGACATTCTTGCGCTGCGGATGCTGAATGATCCGGGCAATGCCTGTCAGAAGCCGTGAGACACTCAAACCCAGAATGATGCCGATGATCACCCGGACATGGGTGAAGACTTCGGGGTTCGGAATACCGCCTTCCATTGCATACTCCTCATCGTTGTTGCCGGACGGCTGGAATCGGCGGCCATGCTACTTGAGTGTAGAAGCAATGCCAATTTCCCTTCCTTATCCGAAATTCAGCTTCGCATAAGTTTCCGCACGTAAAGTTAAACGATGCGATAGGGAAATCTCCATGATTACAACAGCTTGAGACGCCACAATTTCCGCAATATTAGCCCTATCGAGTTGCTGCGGATTAAATAAAATCTTGACGCATGTCACCCACCCTGTAAATTTTTCAACCGATAGGAGTGGCGTATGTCAATCAGGAGATGTATTGCGCCGGCGTAATTTTCAGCAATGATTGCACATGGTCCTTTAATGGTTTTTTGCCGGTGCAACGGTTTTTTCTGAATTTTCAGAGCAATCTTAAAAAAGGAATGCATGCGGTGAAAAAGCCGATCAAGACAATGGAAGATTTCTCTGCATTTGTAGGACTGTCACGTCCCACAGTGTCGAAATATTTCAATGACCCCACGTCTGTCCGCAAGAAGACGCGCGAAATCATCGACGCCGCCGTCAAGCAATCCGGCTTTCGCCCGAATATTTTCGCGGTCAACCTCAATCGGCGCCGCACCAACATTCTTGGGCTTATTGTTCCCAATTCGACCGACCCGTTTTACATGTCGCTGACGCGGCGTATCGAAGGCATTGCCGAACAGGCCGGCTTTCTCGCCTTTGTCCTGAGTTCGGATGGCAAGCCGGAGCTTGAAGAGCGGGCAATCGAGACATTCAAGTCCATGAATGTCGCGGGTGCCATCATCGGCCCCCTTGGCGTGCAGTCGCACCATGAAAAATTGGCCAAGCTCGGCGAGTCCATTCCGCTCGTCTATATCGACTCGCCGCTTGACGCGACATCGCCGTTTGTGGGTACAAACAACCGGCAAAGCTTCAAACTGATTGTCGATTATTTGATCCGCTCCGGCGATCAGCCGTGCTATTTCGGCATGACTCCCGTCAACAGCAACGCGGTCGAACGCCGCGAAGCCTATAGCGCGGCCATGCAGAACCTCAATCTCGAGCCCCGCTTCATTGTGCCCGAAGCCCATGCCAATTGGGAATTCGAGAAGTTCGCATTCGATACAACGGCGCAGATACTGAGGGAGGGCGGTTTTCCTACCAAGACCGTGCTTTGTGCCAATGACCGTCTCGCCTACGGTGTTCTGGCCGCCGCCTTCCAGGCGGGTTTGAAAGTGGGACGGGGCGAAGATTGCGATTTGCGTGTCGCCGGGCACGACGACCAGCCGCTGTCCCGCTATATGTGTCCGCCGCTGACGACCGTCGCGCAGAACTACAATGAAATCGGCCGCCTCGCGATCGGGCTTCTGTTCGACAAGCTGGGTGAAGATCAGGATTCGAAAATCGAATTGCCGGGGGATTCGCGAATTCTGCTCAACGCCGAAATCATGTTGCGCATGTCTGCTTGACCGGATCGTCGCAGCGCGGCAACGCGCCGCGAGATTTGCTCTCCAACAACCCTTTGCCTCCAGCGCAAAAGGCATTAAACAGCATGGGAACATGCGGATGCCTGGCTGGATCCATAGGAGAGCTCAATGACAATCACAAAGCCAAAACTCGTCACCGTTTTCGGAGGCTCCGGCTTTATTGGTCGTCATGTGGTGCGTGCGCTGGCCAAGCGCGGCTACCGCGTTCGCGTTGCCGTGCGCCGTCCGGATCTCGCCTTCCATCTGCAGCCCCTCGGCGGCGTCGGCCAGATCCAGGCCGTTCAGGCAAACCTGCGTTTTCGCGAGTCGGTGGATCGCGCTGTCGCCGGTTCGGACCACGTCATCAACCTCGTTGGACTTCTGTTCGAAAGCGGCAAGCAGAGATTTGGCACTGTTCATGAGTCTGGTGCTCGTGCGGTGGCCGAAGCCGCCCGTGCGGCCGGCGTACCGCTGACCCATATGTCGGCGATCGGCGCCGATGCGCGTTCCCATTCTGCCTATGCCAGCACCAAGGGCCGCGCTGAAGCCGCCGTGCGTAGCGTCTTGCCCGACGCAGTCATTGTCAGACCGTCGATCGTGTTCGGCCCTGAAGATGCCTTCTTCAACAAGTTTGCAAGCATGGCACGGCTGTCGCCATTCCTGCCGCTGATTGGTGGCGGCACGACCAAATTCCAGCCGGTCTATGTCGGCGATGTCGCCGAAGTCTTCGCGCGATCAGTGGACGGCGCCCTGAAGCCCGGCGAGATCTATGAACTCGGCGGTGGCGAGGTGCTGACCTTCAAGCAGTGCCTTGAAGCCGTACTGCGCGTCATCGGGCGCAAGCGCCTGTTCGTGCCGATACCATTCTGGGTTGCGAAGATTCAGGGGACAATTCTCGGCTATCTGCCGAAGCCGCCCCTGACCAAGGACCAGGTTATCCTTTTGCAGAAGGACAATGTGGTCTCCGAAGGCGCCAAAAAAGAGGAGCGCACGCTCGAGGGCCTCGGCATTCATCCGCAGACGATCGAAACCATCCTGCCATCCTATCTCTGGCGCTTCCGTGCTCACGGACAATATTCCAGCCAGACCCCCACTTGAGCTTAAGCACCTTCATCGCCGTTCTTACTCTAGGGTAAGGTTGGCGATCACCGCATGAGGATCAGCGCCACCAGCCCGAGCGTGCCGACAACCAGCCGCCACCAGGCGAACAGGCCAAATCCGTGGCGCGAGACATAGTCGAGCAGGTAGCGCACGACGAAAACACCGGAAATGAAGGCCGCGACGAAGCCGACGCCGATCAGCGACGCGTCGTTGAAGGTCAGGATATGGCGGTTCTTGAACAGATCATAGGCGAAGGCGCCCGCCATGGTCGGCATGGCAAGGAAGAATGAGAATTCCGCTGCGGAGCGCTTGTCTGTACCAAGCAGCAGCGCGCCAACGATGGTTGCACCCGAGCGCGATGTGCCGGGAATCATGGCGAAGCACTGGATCAGGCCGATCTTCAGGCACAGCGACAGAGGATAATCCATGACACTGGTATAACGCGGCTTCAGATTCAGCCGGTCGACCCAAAGCAGGATCAGCCCGCCGATGATCAGCATCACGCAGATCAGCATGGGCGATTCGAACAGCACGGTCTTGATGACGTCATGGGCGAGAATGCCGATGACCACGGCGGGCAAGAAAGCGACAAGGATGCCGGTGACGAAACGGCGCGTCTTCGGGTCGCTTGGCAGGTCACGCGCAATCTTCAAAAGGCGGCTGAAATAGACGGTAAGGATCGCAAGGATCGCCCCGAGCTGGATCAAAACCTCGAAGGTCTTGCCATTCGATTCGAAGCCGAGAAAATGCCCGGCGAGCAGCAGATGGCCGGTGGACGAGACCGGTATAAACTCTGTTAACCCTTCCAGCAATCCAAGGAAAAGGGCTTCGACAATCGTCTGTGATTCCATGATTATCGCTTTCGTGCTGCTGCCGACCCGGGCGGTAACCGGCTGTTGGTGAAATCCTGTTTACTTGTCTCATGCTAAGGTTACGCCTATAGGTTTGGCGCAGGCGTGAGGGGCCGCCGAGCAATACGACGGCGCCTGATAAAATACCAGTTTGAAAGAATTACATATCTGCCATGTTGACGCTCTTCCATCACCCCATGTCCACCGGTTCGCGCTATGCCCGGCTCATTCTCAACGAGTACGATATTGAAGTAGAGCTGATCGAGGAGAACAGCTGGGCGCGGCGCAAGGAGTTTCTGGCGCTCAATCCTGCCGGAACACTCCCGGTCCTTCTGGCGGAAGGCGACGTGCCGGTCTCCGGCGCCTCGGTGATCGCCGAATATATCGACGAGACGCGCGGCGCGCTGAAACGCAGCCGCAGACTGTTCCCGGAGGATTCGCTGAGCCGCGCCGAAGTGCGGCGCCTGGTCGACTGGTTCCTCGCCAAGCTCGAAAACGAAGTGACACGTCACATGGCGCGCGAGCGCATCTTCAAGCTGCACATGACCGCCGAACAGGGCGGCGGCGCGCCGGATTCCACCGCCATCCGTGCCGCGCGCGCCAATATCACCCAGCACATGAAATATATCGACTGGCTGACGGCAACGCGCAACTGGCTGGCCGGACCGACGCCGAGCTATGCGGACATGGCCGCAGCCGCATCCATCTCGATTCTCGATTATCTCGGCGAGATCAAATGGGCCGAATATAAAGCGGCGCGTGACTGGTACACGCGGATGAAATCCCGTCCGTCGTTCCGTCCGCTGCTCGCCGACCGGGTGCGCGGCCTGCCACCGTCATCGCATTATGGCGACCTGGATTTTTAAACTCATGTGAGTGCGTGGTTCGACAGGCTCACCATGAGGGAGGTAGAGTGCTGCAGGCAGCTAACAACTGGGAACGTTAGTGATTGTCGTTGCAACCACTAACCCCCTCATGGTGAGCCTGTCGAACCACGCATAAGGTTTATGCAGATGATTGGACAATCGAAGACTCAGTCTATCGAGCAGTCACAACAGCAACGGCTGAAACAATTCATCCTTGAGGAATCGCGCGCGGCGGGCTTCGAACTCGTTGCCATCACCCGGCCGGATGCCATCCCGCTGGCTGAAGAGCGCCTGCGCCAATATCTGGCGCTCGGCCGCCACGCCAGCATGGATTGGATGCAGGAAACGGAAGAGCGCCGTGCCAGTCCACAAGCCCTTTGGCCACAGGTGCGCTCGATCATCGTGCTCGCCATGAATTATGGCCCCGACAGCGATCCCCTTGCTGTCCTGTCACAGCGCGACAAGGCAGCGATTTCAGTCTATGCGCAGAACCGCGACTATCACGACATTATCAAGGGCAAGCTCAAGGGCGTTGCCAGCCGCTTCGCCTCGCGCGCCGCTGGCGAAGACCTGAAAGTCTTCGTCGACACGGCACCGGTGATGGAAAAACCGCTGGCGGAAGCTGCCGGCCTTGGCTGGCAGGGCAAGCACACCAATCTCGTCAGCCGCAGCCATGGCTCCTGGCTGTTTCTCGGCACGATCTTCACCACGGCGGAACTTCCGGCCGACAGCCCGGAGGCGGATCATTGCGGCTCGTGCCGGGCCTGCCTCGACGTCTGCCCGACCAACGCCTTTCCCGCTCCCTACCAGCTCGATGCGCGGCGCTGCATCTCGTACCTGACCATCGAGCACAAGGAACCCATCGCGTTCGAATTCCGCAAGGCCATGGGCAACCGCATCTATGGCTGTGACGACTGCCTGGCGGTCTGCCCCTGGAACAAGTTTGCCGAAACAGCGCGAGAGACGAAGCTGCAGGCGCGCG
This sequence comes from Phyllobacterium zundukense, assembly GCF_002764115.1. Lineage (NCBI taxonomy): Bacteria > Pseudomonadati > Pseudomonadota > Alphaproteobacteria > Hyphomicrobiales > Phyllobacteriaceae > Phyllobacterium > Phyllobacterium zundukense. Next base: position 3,691,287 of record NZ_CP017940.1, read on the forward strand.
ACGATCTCCGGTCGCCTTCGCTCGCATCACTGCTGACCCTTGATGATGCGGCCTTCCGCACGCTTTTCTCAGGTTCGCCGATCAAGCGGATCGGCCGCGACCGCTTTCTGCGCAATGTGCTGATCGCCTGCGGCAATTCGGGCGAGACGGCGCTGATCGACGCCGTACAAAATCACCTTTCCGATCCCTCGCCGCTGGTGCGCGGCGCCGCCATCTGGGCGTTGAGTGAATTGATGGATCAAGATCGCTTCGCCGCCCTGCATATGCGCTACGCCGCACAGGAGAACCACGCGGACGTCTTGACCGAATGGCGCAATGCTGTGAAAAATCAATCATGAACGTTTTTCTCTTCGGTGCCGGATATTCGGCGCGCGCCTTTGCCAGAGCCATTGCCGGTCAAGCGGATTTCATCGGCGGGACGACACGCGACAGTTCCAAGTTTCCCGCCCTCAAGAAGGATGGGATTACACCATTCCTTTTCCACGGCACGCATGCCTCGCAGGAGATCGTTGACGAACTTGCCCGCGTCACCCACCTCGTCATCTCGACCTCGCCCGGCCAGTCCGGCGATCCGGTGCTGGCGCAGTTCGGCGAAACCATCCGCAACGCCATGCCGAAACTGCAGTGGATCGGCTACCTGTCCACCGTCGGCGTCTATGGCAACCATGCCGGCGCCTGGGTCGATGAGACGACCGCCTGCCATCCGGTATCCGCCCGTTCCGTGGAGCGCGTCGAGGCGGAACAGGGCTGGCAAAAACTGGCGAATGCGCGCGATGTCCCCCTTGCCATCCTGCGGCTTGCCGGCATTTACGGGCCGGGCCGCAACGCCTTCGTCAATCTCTCCAATGGCACGGCACGCCGCCTCAACAAGACGGGTCAGGTCTTCAATCGCATCCATGTCGACGATATTGCCGGGGCATTGCGTTTTCTCTCGACCCGCAATGAAGCCGGTATCTTCAACATCACCGACGATGAACCGGCGCCGCCGCAGGATGTGGTCGCCTATGCGGCAGAACTGATGGGCGTGGAACCGCCGGAAGAATCCGACTTCGAGTCGGCGCCGCTCACACCGATGGCGCGCTCTTTCTATGGCGAGAACAAGCGCGTTTCCAACAAGCGCATCAAGTCGCTTGGCTTTTCCTTCCGCTACCCGGATTACGGGACGGCCTTTGCAACCATGTGGCGCGACGGCAGTTGGCGTTAAGCGCTCCGCCTTAAGGCGGGGGCGTGGTAGTCCGCCTCTAAAATTGCGTAATCACACTAATCCCCGTTCCTTCGAACCGGTCCATCGCCATCAGCGCGGCCGGTGCGTCATCCAGTGCGATCTCCTTGCCAATCAGCCGTTGCGGCTTGAGCTTGCCGGTTTCCAGCATGTCCATCAGCGCCTTGTAGCGGAAGGCCTGCATGCCGTGGCTGCCATAGATCTCCAGCTCATGCGCGATGACCTTGTCCATCGGGATCGGTGCGTGGGCATGGTCGCCCAGCATCAGCCCAACCTGCACGTGGCGGCCGCGGCGGCGCAGATTGGCGACTGAGTTGAAACAGGTCGAGGGATGGCCGAGTGCGTCGATCGAGACATGCGCGCCACCTTTGGTAATTTCCCGGACCGCTCCGATGATGTCCTTCGTCTGCCCGCCATTGACCATTGCCACTGCGCCAAGTTCGCGAGCGAAGGCGAGCTTCCCCTCCGTCAGGTCGACGGCGACGACATTGGCACCCATGGCCGTTGCTATCATGATCGCCGAAAGGCCGACACCGCCGCAGCCATGCACCGCCACCCATTCGCCGGGCTTGACCTTCGCCTGATCGACAATGGCCCGGAACGAGGTGACGAAGCGGCAGCCAAGGCTTGCAGCCGTGGCGAAATCCAGCGAGTCCGGCAGGGCGACGAGATTGGTGTCGGCGAAATCCACCGCGACATACTCCGCGAAGGAACCCCAAGCGGTGAAGCCCGGCTGGAACTGGTGTTCGCACACCTGATGATTACCGGAATTGCACTCGAAACAATGGCCGCAGCCGCCGACGAATGGCACGGTGACGCGCTGACCGATCTTCCACTGCGTGACGTGCCGGCCAATAGCCTGGATGGTTCCTGCCAGCTCATGGCCCGGAATATGTGGCAGAACAATATCCGGATCATGCCCCATCCAGCCGTGCCAGTCGCTGCGGCAAAGCCCCGTCGCCTCGACCTTGATGACCACGCCCGTCGCCGCAGGCGCGGGGTCCTCCACGGTCTGGATGCGCGGCGGCTGGCCGAATTGTTCGAAAATGACTGCTTTCATGGCGGTGCTTCCATTCGAATCGGGTTGTGACTTCATGGGCATATTGCGACTTTCCCGCGAATCTGGCCATCATAAAGCCCGGTTCAGCGTTGCAAATTGCCGCGATCACTTGTGGGACATCGATCATGATACCGAAAACCCTGTTGCGCTTGGCGCTCGGCGCACTCATTGCGTTCACCAGCACCTTTGAGGCCATTGCCGAAGACGGCCCAGCCAAGCAATTGTTCGGCGCCCAGACATTGCCGACAGTGAGCGCGCCGCAATCGGCCGGCTTTTACGCCAAGGGTTGCCTCGCCGGCGGTGTCGCGCTACCCGTGGATGGACCGGCCTGGCAGGTGATGCGCCTGTCGCGCAACCGGCGCTGGGGTCATCCGCGCATGATCGCGCTTCTGGAAAGGCTGGCGCGCGACGCCGCCGCCAAGGATGGCTGGCCCGGTTTGCTCGTCGGCGACATATCGCAGCCGCGCGGCGGACCGATGCTGACCGGCCATGCCTCGCATCAGGTCGGGCTCGATGCCGATATCTGGCTGACACCCATGCCGAAACATCGCTTTACCGACGAGGAGCGCGAGAAGGTCTCTGCCGCGTCAATGCTCAAGGGCGATACGCTCTATGTCGACCCGGACAAGTGGACACCGGCCCGCACGGCGCTGTTGAAGCGCGCCGCCAGCTATCCCGAAGTGGAACGTATCTTTGTCCATCCCGGCATCAAGAAGAAGCTGTGCGACAGTGTGCAGGGTGATCGCAGCTGGATGGCGAAAATCCGTCCCTATTGGGGGCACTACTACCATTTCCATGTGCGCATCAAATGCCAGCCCGGTTCGCCCAATTGCAAACCGCAGGAACCGATCGGTGCCGATGACGGTTGCGGCAAATCACTTGCCTGGTGGTTTACGGACGAGCCATGGAAAAAGGCGCCCGAACCGGCCAAGCCCGTCAAGCCGAAAGTGATGATGCTCTCGGATCTGCCAAAACTCTGCGTCCAGATCCTGAACGCCCCGGGACCGAAATCCGTTGATGAAGTAACCTTTGGTGTGGGCACGAAGGGCGCGCAGCCAGCGGCCGCGGATGTTCCGGCAACGGCTTACGCCCCGGAAGGCAACGATGTTCCCGAGGACGTGCCGGTGCCCGGACAGAAGCCATAGGACCGGCGGGCGGTCTTTTTTGCCTGCGGTCTTTTCATGCTGCGATGAATTGAGTATAGGGTTTCAATCGATTTAGGGCCAAACCCGAAACAGAGATTTTATGACACAGCCATTTCGCCTCGCGCTGATTGCCCATGACCAGAAAAAGGACGACATGGTGGCGTTCGCGCGCAATTATGAAAGCCTGCTGGCACCCTGCGAGATCGTGGCGACCGGCACGACCGGCGGACTGATCCAGGACGCATGTCCTTCGCTGACGATCGCGCGCGTCAAGCGCGGACCGCTCGGCGGCGACCAGCAGATCGGTGCACTGATTGCAGAAGGCCGGATCGACGGATTGATCTTCTTTGTCGACCCCCTGTCGCCGATGCCGCATGATGTGGACGTCAAGGCGCTGATGCGGCTCGCGAGCGTCTACGATATTCCGATGGCACTGAACCGGGCAACCGCCGAGGTTCTGGTGCAAAAGCGAGGTTTGCTGCGCGATGACGCAGCGGAAAACACACTTACTGCACCGCGCGTTCGCCAGGACGCGCAAAGGACGCAGTAACAGGTAAAATGGGGAAGCGACAATGGTGACACAGGCAGATACCGACCACATCATGAAATTTCCGATCCTGGTCGGTGACATCGGCGGCACCAATGCGCGTTTCGCCATTCTGGTCGACGCCTATGCGGAACCCAAGGAATTCCCCATCATCCAGACGGCGGATTTTCCGACCATCGACGAGGCGATCCAGAACGCTATTCTCGACCACACCTCCATCCAGCCGCGCTCGGCGGTACTTGCCATTGCCGGGCCGGTCGAAGGCGACGAGATCGACCTGACCAACTGCGCCTGGGTGGTCAAGCCGCGCCAGATGATGGAAACACTCGGCCTGTCCGACATCACCGTACTCAATGATTTCGAGGCACAGGCGCTTGCCGTCGTCTCGCTCGAGCCGAAGCATCTCGAAAAGCTCGGCGGCGGCGCGGGCGATCCGCATGGCAGCCGCGCCGTGCTAGGACCCGGCACCGGTCTCGGCGTTGCCGGCATGGTTCGTTCTCGCAACAGCTGGGTGCCCGTACCCGGCGAAGGCGGCCATGTGGACATGGGCCCGCGTACCGCCCGCGATTTCGAAATCTTCCCGCATCTCGAACATATCGAGGGCCGCATTTCCGGCGAACAGCTGCTTTGCGGCCGTGGCCTGCAGAACATATATCGCGCGATCTGCAAGGTGAACGGCACCGAAGCCAGCCTGCAGACGCCCGCAGACATCACGGCCGCCGGACTTTCCGGTGAGTCGGCCGAGGCCAAGGAAACTCTGGCGCTTTTCGTCATCTATCTCGGCCGCCTTGCCGGCGATTTTGCCCTGACTTTCATGGCGCGCGGCGGCGTCTATCTCGCCGGCGGCATTGTCCAGAAGATCGTCGCACCGCTGAAGGACCCGTCCTTCCGCCAGGCGTTCGAGGACAAGGCACCACATGGGGAAATCCTGCGCGAGACGCCGGTCTATATCATCACCCACCCGCTTGCGGCGCTGAGCGGCCTCTCGGCCTTCTCCCGCACGCCCACCCGCTTCGGCGTTTCCACCGAAGGCCGCCGTTGGCGCCGGGACTAGCCTGCGGCCTAGGGGCGTCATTGCAACACTCGGGTGCTGGCCTGCAGGGTCTGTGGCTGAAACCCATAGGCAAGCAGGATCAATAAGGTTATAGGGACAATTCGAGTGGCAAGGATGACTCCTTGCCCCGTTGCTCTTGTACCAGCGAGTTGCCGTCTGTCATGAATGGTGTACCCAAGAAGAAAAAGATCGATACGACGGAGGCAAGACGCGTCATCGGCAGGGTTATGGGCGAGAACCTGCGCGAATACCGCTCGTCCTATGCCATCGCCCTTGTCGCCATGCTGGCCGTTGCCTGCACAACCGCGTTCGTTGCCTATATCTTCAAGGATGTGATCAACAAGATCTACTACCAGCGCCGCGAAGATCTGATTGTGCCAATCAGCCTGGGCATCCTTGCGGCCTTCGTCATCCGCGGCGTCGCCACCTATGTGCAATCTGTGATGATGGCGAAGATCGGCAATAATATCGTTGCGCGCTACCAGCATCGCATCTTCGATCACCTGATGAAACTCGGCCTCGATTTCTACACCGATACGCGTTCGGCGCAGCTTGCGGCGCGGATCAACCAGAATGTCGCCGGGGTTCGCGAACTCATGGACATTACCATCACGACCATCGGCAAGGATATTCCCACGCTCATTGCCTTGATTGTGACGATGGTCCTCCTCGACCCCATCCTGTCGCTTTTTGCCTTGCTCATTGGGCCACCTGTCATTCTGACGGTGCGCTACCTGGCGAAGCGCCTGCGCAGTATCCATCGTGAATCCGTCACGTTGAACTCGCACCTGCTCGGCGCGATGCAGGAAGCGACGCAGGGCATCGCAATCGTCAAGGCCTTCACCATGGAAGATCAGCTGCGCGCCAAGATCAGCGCGTTGATCCACCGTGCCGAGGAACGCGCCAACAAGATCGCCAGGGTTTCGGAGCGCACGACACCGATCACCGAATTGATTGCCGGCGTCGCCATCGCATCGATGATCATCTATACGGGCTATCGTGCCGTCTACAATGTGGAGCCGCCTGGCGCCATGTTCGGCTTCATGACCGCCGTTCTGCTTGCCTATGATCCCGTGCGCCGGCTGGCACGCGTGCAGGTTGGGCTGGAGCGCTCGCTGGTCAATGCACGCATGTTCTTCGAGATCCTCGATGTAGAGCCGCGCCAGGCAGACAGCATCGGCTCGGTGCCGATCACGGTGCCGACCGGCGAGGTCGAGTTCGACAAGGTTCGCTTCAGCTATGGTAACGGCGTGCCGGTGCTGCACGGCATCAGCTTCACCGCCAGGGCCGGGAAGACCACGGCCATTGTCGGCGCTTCCGGCGCGGGCAAGTCGACGCTGATAGGCCTTGTCCAGCGCTTCTACGACATCGACGCCGGGCGCATCCTCATCGACGGGCAGGATATCGCCTATGTCAGCAAGCGTTCGCTGCGCCAATCGATCGCCTATGTCTCGCAGCAGCCCTATCTCTTCGAAGGCACGATCGCCGACAATATCCGCTACGGCCGTCCTGACGCCACCGACGAGGAAGTCATTGAGGCAGCGAAACTTGCCAATGCCGACGAATTCATCCGCCAGCAGCCGCAGAGCTACGGCACGGAAGTCGGCGAGAACGGCGTCACGCTTTCCGGCGGCCAGCGCCAGCGCCTTTCCATTGCCCGCGCCATCGTGCGCAACGCTTCCATCCTGCTGCTCGACGAGGCAACATCTGCCCTCGACAATGAATCGGAAAAGCGTGTCCAGCAGGCGCTCGAGCATGTGATGCAGGGGCGGACGACCATCGTCATCGCCCACCGCCTGTCGACCATCGTCAATGCCGACCATATTGTCGTCATGGAAGCCGGACGCGTCGTCGAGGAAGGCGTGCACGAAACTTTGCTTGCCCTCCCCAACGGCGTCTATGCGCGGTTCTACCAGTTGCAAGGCAAAGAAGACTCGCCCATCATCGACGACACCGAATTACAGTCAACAGCAGTTACAGGTCCAGTCGCATGAATGCCGAACAGCCCGCAACGCCGATGAAACTTGCCGTTGTCGGCGCTGGCGGCCGCATGGGCCAGACGCTGATCCGCATCATTCACGATACACCCGGCGTCATTCTAGCCGGCGCTGTCGAACGGCCCGGCTCGCCGCATATCGGCCGTGATGCAGGCGAACTCGCCGGTATCGGCCCTCTCGGGGTATCCATCACCGATGACGCGCTTTCGGTCTTCGTCGGTGTCGAAGGCGTCCTTGACTTCACCGCCCCCGCTGCGACTGTGGAGTTCGCCGAGCTTGCCGCGCAGGCGCGTATCGTCCATGTCATCGGAACCACGGGCTGCTCGCCCGAGGATGACGCCAAGATCCGCGCCGCCGCCCGTCATGCGGTCATCATCAAGTCCGGCAATATGAGCCTCGGGGTCAATCTGCTCGGCGTTCTGGTCAAGCAGGCCGCCAAGGCGCTCGGGGATTTCGATATCGAAATTCTTGAAATGCATCACAAGCACAAGGTCGACGCGCCTTCGGGCACCGCGCTGCTGCTCGGCGAGGCCGCAGCCGATGGCCGCGATATCGGCCTTGGACAACACAGCGTCCGCGTGCGTGACGGTCATACCGGCCCGCGCGAGGACGGAACCATCGGCTTTGCCACGCTGCGCGGCGGCTCGGTCGTCGGCGATCACTCGGTCATCCTCGCCGGTCAGGGTGAGCGCATCACCCTCTCCCACCACGCGGAAGACCGCACGATCTTCGCTCGCGGCGCCGTCAAGGCCGCGCTTTGGGGCAGGCGCGCCAGGCCCGGCCTCTATTCCATGCTCGACGTGCTTGGGCTCAATCAATAAATTTCGATCCAACAGGAGTATTGCAATGTCCGGAACCCTCGTCCTTGTCCGCCACGGCCAGAGCGAATGGAATTTGAAGAACCTTTTCACCGGCTGGCGCGATCCGGGGCTGACGGAGCTCGGCCACGAGGAAGCCATCGATGCGGGCAAGCGGCTGAAGGCCAAGGGCCTCAAATTCGATATCGCCTATACATCCGTCCTCTCCCGTGCCCAGGCAACGCTGCAGCACATTCTCGAAGAGGTTGACCAGACTGGCCTCGAAACCATCCGCGACCAGGCGCTGAACGAGCGCGACTATGGCGATCTGGCGGGCCTCAACAAGGACGATGCCCGCGCCAAATGGGGCGAGGAACAGGTTCACATCTGGCGCCGTTCCTATGATATTTCGCCGCCCGGCGGCGAGAGCCTGCGCGACACCGGCGCGCGCGTCTGGCCTTACTACCTGCACGAGGTGCAGCCGCATGTGCTGCGGGGCGAAACGGTACTGGTCGCGGCGCATGGCAATTCGCTGCGCGCCCTGATCATGGCGCTTGACGGGCTGACCGGCGAGGAGATCGTTGCGCAGGAATTGGCGACCGGTGTTCCGATCATCTACAAGCTCAACGCTGATTCGACCGTGGCTTCGAAGGAAGTGCTCGAGGGCTGATAGCGGCGGGCGTGGGCAGCAAATCTGTTGTGTGACAATTCCCCGACAAATGGATTGACAGACTCAGGCGCGCCCCTTACATGAAACCCCGCTGCCCAGATGGCGGAATTGGTAGACGCGCACGGTTCAGGTCCGTGTGCCGCAAGGCGTGGAGGTTCGAGTCCTCTTCTGGGCACCATATTCCTATTTCACACCGTCCAATACGGTATTGAAATCAGACAAAAGGCCCGGTTTTCCGGGCTTTTTTGTTGTCTGGTGTCTACCTGCGTCTGCGTGGGGTGCCCGGGCGCAGAATGATCCAACCGGCGGACTTAGGGGCGCACTGATAACACCAAAACCGACCCATCGCGCCGCTGTTACGGAACGCCCAGCGTTTGAGAGGCTGATCAGAGCAATCTGGTTTTATGAAGGGACGATCGAAACCCAGATCGCCCTCAAGCTGCTTGCCCTCTTTTTTTCACGACCCGGCGAACTACGCCTGTCGGAATGGAGCGAATGCGATCTGGCAAAGGGTGTTTGGACGATACCGGCGTCCCGGACGAAGATGCGCCGTGAGCACAAAAAGCCGCTAGCTCATCTGACGATCGAATTGTTGGAGGAGTTGCGCGGTCACTCGGGCAACCGCCGGCTCGCCTTTCCCTCCCTGCGATCAGCGGAGCGACCCATCAGCGAGAAAACACGATCAATGCCGCCTTGCGGCGTCTCGGCTACGCCCAAGATGAAGCGACCGGCCATGGTTTCCGCGCTAGCGCCTCCAGCCTGCTGAACGAGAGCGGATTGTGGAACCCGGACGCTATCGAAGCAGAACTCGGCCATATGGGCGCAGACGAAGTCCGGCGGGCTTATCACCGTGCTATATATTGGGACGAACGCTTGAAAATGGCCGCGTGGTGGGCCGATGAGATCGGAAAGATGGCAGGGTTACCTGCATAATTCTGGGCCTCATGAGCTGTTCTGCGCGAATCCGACGGAGTCTAACACTTCCTGATTGTGCCTCCGTCCGCCAATCGTAAAAATTGCCGGATTGCTCCGTTCAAGGTGAATGTTGATTGAATCTTCGCAGTTCCGCCGAGCACGCGGTGCTTGCCGACCCCCTGCAACCCCGACCTGCGTCGGGCCGGCAAGTGCTAAACCTCATACACAAAGAGGTCAAAATTGGATGCCGATAAAGTTCCGTGCCGGAATGGGACACCTGCGGCAGGTTTGCGCCACAAGCGGATCATAAGTTTACGAGTTCCCAACGCTGGTGGTTGGCCACTACGATATTGCTACTCAATATAGCCTTTTTTGACATCAATTTGGACATTCAGCCCCGGTTTTCAACCAAGCGGCAACGAAAGTCTCCTGCGAACCAGAAGGGGCGGTCCATCCTGAGCCGGGGTGCCAGGCCGACGACCGCCGCTAGATAAACGAATCGGCTGCGCCTATCAGGCGACATCTTCACCGCTTGCAATACGCCTGACTTCCCCGGCGGCTGCTTCCAGAACCCCTCGCGATAAATTCTCTTCCTTAATGAGGCGCGATAGCGTGACAGCACCCACCATCAGAGACAATATCGCCATTGCCTTGCCGCTGGGATTGAACCTCTTGGCTTCGTCCATCAGTTCATCCAAGACCTGAAAGTGAGCCCGTATTCCATCCTCAAATGGACGCCTGACCTCTTCACTTTGCCGCGCCGCGTCGGCTCCCAACGCTACCAATGGGCAGCCGTCTGCCTTTTCCGCACGATGACCCGGGGAGAGGTAGAACTCCAGGACTGCTTCGAGAGGATCGGAGCTTTTCGCTGCTGCTGTCGACCATCTGCGCGTGGCGCTTTCCATTGCCCGCCTGGAGGCCTGCGCAGCAAGGTCGTCCTTGGATGCGAACTGCTTGTAGAACGCGCCTTGCGTCAGGCCGGCACCCTTCATCAGATCCTTCAGGCCGATCCCATCGAAGCCATGCTCTCGAAAGAGACGGCTCGCGACGTTGATTACGGTTTCCCGATTTTCCTCAGCCCGTGCGCGGCTCACTCTCATTTTGACCTCCTGTTAGATTTCGTTTGACATCTATATCTTAAATAGAGTTAGATCGCAATCTAATTTGTGCAGATCGCTCGTCAAGTAGAGAATGTAAAATGAAACGCAAATACGTCCTGACTTTTGTGGGTCTCCTGGGAGTGGCGGCAGCCGCTGCCTTTTTCCTGGTGTCCGAAACCACTGAACGGAAAGCCGAAGCCGCAGATCCGAGGACGGTTGCACCGCTCGTAAGGGTGGCCGAGGCGAAAAAGACTGGAACGGCGGAACGGTCGTTTACCGGAAATGTCGCTTCGCGAGTACAGAGCAATCTCGGGTTCCGGGTTCCGGGCAAGATCGTCCAGCGGATGGTCGATGTGGGTCAGCAGGTGAGACAAGGCCAGGCCCTGATGCGCATCGATGAAACCGATCTCCAACTCGCGCTGACAGCGAAGCGCAATACGGTCATCGCAACGCGGGCTGTCCTGATCCAGGTACAAGCAGATGAGAAACGCTATGCGGCGCTGGTGAAGAATGGATTGGCTGCCACCCCACAGCGATATGAACAGGCGAAAGCGGCCCTCGACACGGCTTCGGCCCAGCTTGCCGCGGCTGAGGCTGACGCCAAGGTCGCAGAAAATGCGGCCACCTATACGGTTCTTCTTGCAGATTCGGATGGAACAGTCGTCGAGACGCTTGGAGACCCCGGACAGGTCGTGGCAGCGGGCCAGACGGTCGTTCAACTCGCGCAGGCTGGTCCTCGTGAAGCCGTTGTTTGGCTCCCTGAGACTTTGCGGCCCGATATAGGATCCGAAGCGCTGGCAAGTGTCTACGGAGGCGGCGGTCTCAGCGGAAAGGCCCGCTTGCGACAGATCTCCGATGCCGCCGATCGGCAAACCCGTACTTACGAGGCGCGCTATGTTCTCGATGGGGCCGCCGCCTCTGCCCCGCTCGGTTCGACGGTGACGATTAAAATCCTCGACGCGCACAGGCAGTCGGAGGTCGCTGTTCCGGTAGGTTCCATCCTGGACGACGGTAGCCGGACAGGTGTTTGGGTTGTCAACGGTGCCACTTCCACCGTGAAGTTCACGCCAGTCGAAATTAAACGGATCAGCGAGGAGACGGCATTTATCACCGGTATTGGCATTGGTCAGAAGGTTGTCGCTCTGGGCGCACATCTTCTGGAAAATGGCGCAGCCGTCAGATTTGCCTCGCAGCAAGAGGTAACCAAATAATGAGTTTCAATCTCTCAGCTCTCGCGGTTCGCGAACGCGCCGTTACCTTATTCTTTATCGTTCTGTTGGCGGCTGCAGGCGTCTACGCCTTCGTCAAGCTGGGACGCGCCGAGGATCCTTCTTTCACCATCAAGACCCTGACGGTCACTTCAGTCTGGCCGGGCGCCACTGCGCGTGAAATGCAGGATCTTGTCGCTGAGCCACTTGAGAAGCGCATCCAGGAACTCACCTGGTATGATCGTGTCGAAACGATAACGCGGCCTGGCTACGCCTTCCTCACCGTGACTTTGAAGGATAGCATGCCACCGGCCGCCGTCGACGAAGAGTTCTATCAGGCTCGCAAGAAGCTTAGCGACGAAGCCCGAAATCTCCCTCCAGGCGTCATTGGTCCCTTCGTCAACGATGAATATTCCGATGTGAGCTTCGGTCTTTATGCACTGAAGGCGAAGGGGATGCCGATGCGCGACCTCGTGCGACAGGCGGAGGTCATCCGTCAGGATCTCCTGCACGTTCCGGGTGTCAAGAAAATCAATATCCTCGGAGAGCGCCCCGAACAGATCTTCGTCGAATTTTCCTATGCCAAGCTCGCGACACTTGGAATATCGGCAACCGATATCGCCGCGGCTTTGCAGAGACAGAATACAGTCACGCCCGCCGGCTCCATCGATACGCGTGGGCCACAGGTCTTTATCCGTTTCGACGGAGCCTATAACAGCGTGCAGGCGATTGCCGATACGCCGATCGTAGCGGCTGGACGCACTCTAAAACTTTCCGACTTGGCGGATATTCGGCGCGGGTATGAAGATCCGGCGACCTACGTCATCCGCCATGAGGGCGAGCCCACAATCATGCTGGGTGCCGTAATGCAACAGGGCTGGAATGGTCTTGATCTCGGCAAGGCGCTTGAAGCGCGATCCGCCGCGATCGCGCAGACACTTCCGCTGGGCATGACGCTCACCAAAGTCAGCGATCAGGCCGTTAATATCGACGAGGCGGTCAGCGAATTCATGCTCAAGTTCGAAATGGCGCTTGGTGTAGTACTGTTCGTGAGCTTGGTTGCCCTCGGCTGGCGCGTCGGCATCGTTGTCGCGCTTGCCGTACCGCTGACGCTCGCTGTCGTTTTCCTCATCATGCTGGAAACCGGCCGATTCTTCGATCGTATCACACTCGGCGCGTTGATCCTTGCGCTGGGCCTCCTCGTGGACGATGCCATCATTGCCATTGAGGTGATGGTGGTGAAGATGGAGGAGGGCATGGACCGCATCAAGGCGGCTGCTTATGCCTGGAGCCATACGGCAGCGCCGATGCTGTCCGGCACCCTCGTCACAATCATTGGGCTGATGCCCGTGGGCTTTGCAAGATCGACTGCAGGTGAATATGCCGGCAACATTTTCTGGGTCGTGGGCTTCGCACTGATCGTTTCGTGGTTTGTTGCAGTGATCTTTACCCCGTACCTCGGCGTCAAGTTGCTGCCTGACATCAAGCCGGTCGAAGGTGGACATCATGCCATCTATGATACGCCGAGCTATCGTCGCCTGCGCTCCCTCATCGAGTTCGCGGTTCGCCATAAATTCATGGTATGCGCCGTGGTCGGCATCACGATGGCTGTCTCGGTCTTGGGGATGGGAGGTGTAAAGCAGCAGTTCTTCCCGACATCGGATCGGCCTGAAGTGCTGGTCGAAGTTCGCATGCCCGAAGGCACAAGTATCGAGACCACAACAGTCGCAGTGGAGAAAGTCGAGGGCTGGCTGCAAACTCAGCCCGAAGCAAAAATCGTCACCAGCTATGTAGGGCAGGGTGCGCCCCGCTTCTTCTTTGCCATGGCACCTGAATTGCCCGACCCTGCCTTCGCCAAGGTCGTCGTGCTCACCCCCGATGCTCACGCACGCGAGGCTTTGAAGCACCGCCTACGAGCCGCCGTTTCGGACGGGCTTGTTCCTGAGGCATCCGTGCGCGTAACGCAGCTTGTCTTTGGGCCCTACACGCCGTTTCCGGTCGAGTTTCGGGTCATGGGACCGGATCCGGATGAACTTTACAAAATCTCCGAGCAGGCTCTTGCTATCATGAAAAGTGTTCCAGATGTCCGACAGGCCAACCGGGATTGGGGTAACCGAACTCCGGTGCTGCGGTTTGTCCCGGACCAGGATCGGCTAAATCTGATCGGTCTCTCGCCCTCTGAGGCAGCTCAGCAGATGCAGTTGCTGCTTAGCGGCATCCCTGTCACCCAGGTGCGCGACAACATCCGCAACGTCCCCGTTGTCGCACGTAGCGCAGGTGACAACCGGCTTGATCCTTCAAGGCTGGGCGATTTCTCGCTAATGAGCAGGGATGGCCGACAGGTCCCCCTTGATCAGATCGGCCATTCCGAGATCCAATTTGAGGAGCCGATCCTGAAACGCCGCGACCGCACCCCTGTGATCACGATACGCTCTGACATCAACGAGGCGACACAACCCCCAGAGGTCTCACAGCAGGTCATGAAGGCCCTTCAGCCACTGATCGCATCGCTTCCCGTCGGGTACCGCATCGAAATGGGCGGCAACATCGAGGAATCCCTCAAGGCCAATGTCGCACTCGTCAAGATATTCCCGGCCATGATTGCAGCGATGTTGATCGTCATCATCCTCCAGGTTCGCAGCCTGTCAACGATGACGATGGTCATGTTGACTGCGCCACTCGGACTTGCCGGGGTGGTCCCGACGTTGCTTCTCTTCAATCAGCCTTTCGGCTTCAACGCCATTCTCGGATTGATAGGATTGGCAGGTATCCTCATGCGCAACACGTTGATCTTGACAGAACAAATCAAGGAAAATCAAGCTGCCGGTCTCGATGACTATCACGCCGTTATTGAAGCGACGGTGCAGCGGACGCGCCCTGTCATCCTGACTGCACTGGCTGCCATTCTCGCCTTCATACCCTTAACTCATTCGGTGTTCTGGGGCTCGATGGCCTATACGTTGATTGGCGGAACGGCTGCAGGCACCGTCATGATCCTGCTCTTCCTTCCAGCTCTGTACGCGGTGTGGTTCCGGATCAAGCCAACGAAAGATGACCACCACGGAGAGGTGATTGAAGACCTGAATCCGCCGACGGCACTGGCTGCAGAGTAGGGGCATCATGCATGTCGCGCAGGACGATTTGCCTTTCGGCGGCGTCGGCGCAAGCGGCATAGGTGCTTATCACGGCGTGGAAGGCTTCAGGCGTTTGCGCCATGCCAAAGGCGTCTATGAGCAGCGTCGATGGAATATTGTCAAACTGCTCCGCCCGCCATTCGGAAAGCTGGCCGAACGCATTCTGAATGTCGTGCTGCGGTGAAACGCTCGAATATCTTCACTCGCCATCAACCCCTAAGGCGATCCAGCATCGGGGTAAGGTCCAGTTAATTGACAGGAAAACAAATGCAACACACTGCCGATACGGGAACACAAATCTCCGTTGTTGAAAAGTTAGATGGCACCCCCGTAAAACGTGCCCTGATCACAGGCGCATCAAGCGGCCTTGGCCTCGAATTTGCTGAACTGCTGGCGGCACAGAAGGTCAATCTCGTGCTCGCAGCCCGGCGACAGGAGCCAATGGAAAAGCTCGCCGATGCACTTCGCCGGAAACATGGCGTCGATATCGTTGTCGAGCCAATCGATCTTGCCGCTCCTGGGGCTGCTGCCTGTTTAAAAAGCAGCTTGGACGAAAGGTCGCTACAGATCGACATCCTGGTGAACAATGCCGGGTACGGGTTGCACGGCGCATTTCTGGAAACGCCGCTCGAGCGCACCACCGACATGATTCAGCTCAACATCACGGCGCTCACCGAGCTTAGCTATGTTTTCGGGCGTGACATGGCAGCCCGGGGATCCGGCCAGATCCTTCTTATTGCGAGTCTCTTGGCGTTCCAGCCCGTTCCCACCTTTGCTGCGTACGCGGCGACGAAGTCTTATGTGCTGGCCTTTGGAGAAGCCCTGCATGACGAACTTCGTCCGCAAGGTGTGGTCGTCACCAGTCTTTGCCCAGGGCACACCGAAACGGGTTTCGATGCAGCGGCCGGCGCTCCTGTCTCGCCCATGCTGCGCCTTTTGACAATGAAGCCCCGTCCAGTCGCTGAAAGCGGTCTGAGAGCGTTATCACAAGGGAAAGCGTCCGTGATCGCCGGGTTCATGAACAACGTCGTTGCGTTTTCAAATCGCCTGACGCCGCGTTCGATGCAGCGAGCCACCATGAAAAGAATTCTCGGGCCATAGAATTGGTATCGGTTGCCGCCCCTCACACTGCCGGTATCCGGGCCGCTCCAGCGAAATTGGTGGGGCAGGTGAAACGCTCTTGCGTTGTATGCAAATATTCCGGATTTCTCCCAGGATCCTTGCTGCACCAAGAACGACAGTTTCAAGCCTTTCCATTATCCCGCGGTTTTCCGCGAGTAGATGACCGTAAGATCATAAGTGGCATGATCTTCGTCATTCGCGACGGATTGCGCTGGCGCGACGCGCCAAAGGAATACGGTCCTCACAAGACGATTTACAATCACTTCATCCGCTGGAGTAGGCTCGGTATCTTCAGTCGAATCTTGGCCGAACACACGGCCAGATGCGGCAAACGGGAACAATTGATGATCGATGCTACCCATTTAAAAGCACATCGCACGGCAGCGAGCCTGCTAAAAAAGGGGATATTCCCCCGACGTATCGGGCGGACCAAAGGTGGTGTGAATTCCTACACGCGGTTTGCGACAGCCGGGGCCGACCTTTGATCATGTTGCTGAGCGAAGGGCAGATGAGCGATTGCAGAGGGGCCGCTCTCATGCTCAAAGCCTTACCGAAGGCCAAAGCAATGCTTGCAGATAAGGGATACGACGCCGACTGGTTTCGAAAGGCGCTGGCTGATCGCAGAATCACCGCCTGCATTCCGTCAAAGGCCAACAGAAAGGTCCAAATCCCGCATGATGCTGTGCTTTACAAGCAACGCCACAAAATCGAAAACATGTTCGGAAAACTTAAAGACTGGCGTCGCATTCACACTCGATACGACCGCTGCGCCCACACGTTCTTCTCAAGCATATGCATAGCGGCGGCCGTCATCTTCTGGCTCTGATTAGTGAGTCCTGACCCTAGATAGCAACCGCCACCAAAGTTACTTGTGACACTGCGGACAATCATGAATGTCCGCTTCGCGCCAATTCCAGTCGTTGACAGCAGGTGCAACAAATGGCCGGATTCGACCTGTTGCGGGCATTCAGCGGTTCATGAACGTTGTCACATTGCCAAAATGCAACGAGCTTGCCAGAATAGAGTTGACAACAGGGTGGGGTCACATGAGCGGAATTCTGGACGCCGCTGTCATAGGGGCAGGTTACGCCGGACTTGGCGTTAGCTACTTCCTGCAACGGCACGGCGTAACGCATGAGGTGCTCGAACGCTCCCGGATCGGCGAGACGTGGCGCACGCAGCGATGGGATTCGTTTCAACTGAATACACCGAACGCGCGTTCCATGCTGCCCGGAGACTCCTACGATGGATCGGACCCCTGGGGTGCCTTCACGCAGCATGAATTCGTCGCCTATCTGGAAGACTACGCCAAGCGGAATCGCTTGCCGGTGAGCACCGACACTCCGGTGAAGGAACTGACGAGGGAGAACGGTGCCTATCGTTTGACGACAGCCCGCGGCACGTTCAGGGCACGCAATTTAATAATCGCGATTGGCGATCTGAATTGCCCGGTGCGCCCGCCATGGTCCGCCAACCTGCCGTCAGCCCTTCGGCAGATCGATTGCTCGGCATATCGCAATGCGGCCGAACTCGATGATGGGGGCGTTTTGGTGGTCGGCAGCGGCCAATCAGGCGTTCAGATCGCCGAGGATCTGGCTTGGGCCGGGCGTTCCGTCTTTCTGGCGACCAGCCGCACCGGCCGCTTGGTGCGGCGCTACCGCGGTGGCGATACCTTCAATTGGCTCACAATATCTGGCTTTCTTGACGTGCGCCGGAAGGAAGTCATGCTGCCGTCTGGCAAAGTGCCGCCGCGCGCCGTGCTCGGCGCAACCCATACGATCAGCCTGCAGTCGCTTAGCGCTCAAGGAGTCGTATTGCTCGGCCGGTTCCGAGGTGTCGAGAACGGCCACCTCATGTTTGGCGATGAATTGGACGAGCATCTTCGCTTTGCCGACGAAGCCTCCGCGAACGTCAAGCGCTTTCTTGATCAATACATCGAACGCACTGGACTCGATGCACCGGTGGCAGAGGATGATCCGGCCGAGACGGTTGAGCCGCGGCGCCCAAGTCCGCCGATCCGTTCGATCGATTGGGCGGCGAGCAACATCACGTCGGTGATTTGGTGCACCGGCTTCGTAGGCGACTTCCGGTGGATCCAGCTCCCGGGCGTCCTCGATGAGGCAGGCCAGCCCATTCACGAGGATGGCTTGGGCGTCCTTCCAGGCCTCTATTTTGCCGGCCTCGATTTCGGATCGACGCGGAAATCGGGGACAATACCGGCAATCGCCGACGAGGCGGCCCGCCTCGTAGACCATCTCATCAAAAGGCGAGTCGACTTGTAGAGACGCCTGCAGTTGAGTTCGAGCCGAGACAGATCAAGCCCGCGGCTTAAGACCTCCATAAATGTCCCCTTTGCGCCGCCATTCCCGGATGATCTGAGTTGCAGCAACTCGCGGTTTTACCGACCGCATCCTATGGGTCACATTCCTTGGAGCTCGAGCTATTCCGCTTCCTGTTGCGGCAGTTCCTTCTCGACTGATTGGGCATCAGAAGGAATGGGTGTCTGGTCTTTCGAAACACTTGCTGTTGTCATCTCTTTGTCAACAGAGGCGGTATGTCCGGAACAGTCGGCCGAGGCGGCCGACACGGTAAAACCGAAAGCAGCGGCAAGTATGAGAATTGTTCTCATCGTCCAACTCCTAGATTTTGTGATGCACAGCCAGCCTAACCGCTAATCCCATTTCGGCAAAATCACAGTTTTGTTGGCGGTGTTCAGTCGGGGCTGCAAAGCGTTGACGAGATAGACTGAGGCCGCCACACTGATTGATATCTTCGGACGCATGACGCCAGTTGAGTTCGAGCCGAGACAACTCACCCCTGCGGCATAAGACCGACGCAATGCCCGCTTCGCGCCGCCAATAGCGGTAATTCAACGCACAAAACCTTGTAATCTGGATGGAGAAAAATACGAGCACATCCGTACGCGGAAGTCCTGATCAAAGAGTTCGACGGTCGTGTGAGCCAATCGCGCCCTGGCGCAGCCATTGCTGACTAGATAAGATACGATTGGTCACCGATTTCAATGTTTGCAACGGCCGCCAGTGCAGCAATTTTGCTGAGGGGGAGGGAACGATGATGAACAAGCAAGAAGTGACGGCGCTGTTTGCCCATTTGGAACAAGGTGATGGTGAGAAATTTTTCGAGCAGGTCGCGGACGATGTTGACTGGACGGTCGAGGGGACGCATCCGCTTGCCGGTCACTATAACTCAAAGCAAGACTTTTTGGCTGGGACGTTTACCAAACTCGGCAGGGTCCTACCCGAAGGCACGCAGCTCACCGTGAAGAATGTGCTGATGGACGGCGATTGGGCTATCGTCGAGTTGCGATCAATGGCCAGGGCACAAAATGGCATGCGGTTCGACAATCGCTACTGTTGGGTCTGCCGCTTCGCCGGTAACCGGATCGTGGAAGTGCGAGCCTATCTGGACAGTTGGCTTGTTGGCGAATTCTTCCGCCAAAACCCCATCGACTAGCATGTTGGTTGCGTGGGTACGCAGCGCTAGCTGTCTGGCGGACCTAGGAACAGGGAATACTCGCCGAGTGCAGGGGAAGAGCTTCACGGGTTCTCGACCGGTCACGGCACCCCGACCGCTGCCCCATCAGCGGTCGGTCCGTCGCTGGTATAGCGTTTCCTGTCATTTGATTTCCCAGGTCGTGTTATGCGGGATGTCCATCGCAGTGTAGCCTCCGGGACCAGACAGTGCCGGCATGGCTATGCAAGCAAATGGCTCGCTACCAGTAATTCCCGCGTACTTGCCGGTGCCGCCGGTGATGATATGGGTGCCACAACCCATATCTGGCTGCGACTTGTCAACGTCGCGAGTATCAAAGGTCGAGAAAATCTTGTCACCGTCGTTATCGGCCAGCACGCAGGCGCCGTCGATATATTTCTTGTCGCCCGACGCAACGCTCAGCGCTGTGCAATGGGCTGACATCTTGTCGAACATCTTCTCTCCCTTCATGTTTTCGGTGGTGCCGACCGCCTCCAGCGCAGTGGCCGTACCGAGGTCGGCAATGTCAATGTTCATCAAAGGCCGAAAAATGAAGTGCGTCACGTAGGGCGTGGTCCCCTTCTTTTCGATCGGCTGCCCGAGAACGATTCCGGGGGCAAAGGCCATGAGAACGCCGGAGAGAAGTGCCGCTTTGACCAGTGTCGTCGCCGCGGCGGGTGCACCGATTATGATCAGGTTTATGGGTTTCATTGGTTCCTCCCTTGTCTGCGGATGCGGGGCGCCCAATTGATTGAGAACTGGGGTTTAACCCCAGCGCCGGACTTGACGCCCCGTGATCTCGTGCTGAATGGAGGAGGGGCAGCTCGCGGATGTTTCAATCCAGTTGAGCGCGACATATCCTACGCAAACTAAGGTAATCCGATTTAAAGGTTCTGTCGCGAAATTTCGTGAGGCGATGGAAGCTCCAGCGGGTGATAGTCGGATCATGCGCCAGTAGTCGAATTACTCAGCCCGGGCCGGATTGGGGTCGAAGGCGTTGTCGCGCGCGACCTTTCGCTTGCGTCGAAATTGGCGGTCTCGAACTCAGGGTTTCTTTGGGACCGACCGCGAGCTACGCAGGTTGGCGTGGACATGCTTTCAGCTTGAGTTTTTCACCAAGGCGCAGGGCAACAGAGGGCGGTCACGTTCGTTCGTGGCAGCGAGGTAGACGTCAATCGCCCGCCCGACCCCATTCTAAATCCAATGGCAGTCGCGCCCGCGCTGCTAGTAGCGCATACCAAGCTGGATTGCCAACAATCAATCAAAATGAATGTCCGCTTTGCGCCAGAAGCGGCCATTGTGCACAGTCATCTCGCCGGCCAAATGGGGCCGAAAGCAGCATGTCCGCTTTCGAAACACAGTTGTCTGAAGCGGACATTCGGCAAACGACCCAATATCGGTCGCTGACTGGCTTCTTGCCGGTCCGCATAAGCTGACGCCTTTTCAACGCTAAGGTGCGATGCAGCGCGCGCCAGCGCGCGATTTTTTCCCACCTCGATCCAACGTTGCTCCTTGCGAAAGGCCACATGCTAGCCGACCGGTTTAGCGACGCTTGGCGATCTTGCGGCTTCCTCGGCTACTTGCGCTCGCCACCGCTTGGCGAGGTCACGTCGCCGACCCGGATAGCGCTGTTCAAGGAGTTCAGCGCGCTCGATCCGATCCGCTCGGAACGTCCGAAAATCCTCCCGAAGCTCGCACCAGCCGGCCACGAAGCGCTTCGACTCGATGAAGCCCAATATGATCGGCCAGATGACACGCAACGTCTCGTTGCCCTTTGGATCGCGATAGCCAATCTGAAGCTTGAACTGTTCGCGCATGGCCTGACGGACGATCCGCAGATCTACGGCCGGTGTCTCGGGCCTGTTGCGGCCGACATGAAAAGCGTTGTCGGTCAGTAGGTGCCGCAATTCTGTTGGCAGCACCGCACCAATCTTCGCGATCGCGTTCTGGGCGGCGAAGGCCAGGCCGTCGTCCGTCTGGCGACCGACCCACTGCGCACCGAGCGTCAGCGCGTGAAGCTCTTCCTGGGAGAACATGAGCGGCGGAAGCAGAAAGCCAGGCTTCAGCACGTAGCCAAAGCCTGGTTCTCCCTCGATATCTGCTCCCATCGCCTGAAGGGTGGCGATGTCGCGATAGATGGTTCGCAAGGAAACGCCGGCCTCACGCGCAAGATCAATGCCCGGCACAGGACCATTGTGCCGGCGCAACATCTGCATCAGATCGAAAAGCCGATTGCTCTTGGACATGAGACTATTCTACCAGCCAATGACAAATTTTGGCAGGGGCTTGCTCAAGGCATCGACACGACAGCTTTGCCGTTCAGTTTGCGCCCCTGTTCGAGGGCGGTGACCAGCGCGATTGTATCCTTGAGCGGAACGGTCTCGGCGATCGGGAGCCGAAGCGCCCCCTCGCCTGCCGCGCGGGCAAGGCCGTCCAGGATGTCCGCCCTCGCGGTGCAGACGATTGGCTTGAGCCTTCGGTTGAAGATCGCGCGAATAAACTTGCCCAGCGTCGGATTGATGTCCAGATACACCCCACCCTTGCGGAGCAAGCCGAGCCCTGTCGCGACCGTCATGGTTCCGGCGGTGTCATACACGACGTCGAACCTCTCGTTGATCTTGGAGACATCGGTCGTTCGGTAGTCGTAAATGCGGGACAGCCCCATCTCCTGGGCACGTTGCATCTGCTGCGCACCGCAGCTTCCCGAGACCTTAGCCCCAAGCATCCGCGCGATCTGGACGGCGGATTCGCCGACCCCGCCGGTGCAGCCGTTGATGAAGACCTGAGCGCCTGCCTGCAGGTGCGCCTTGTCAACGAGACCATTCCACGCCGTTATTCCAGGGGTTCCGAGGCACGCAGCTTCCTCGAAGGACACAGAGGCCGGCTTCCTGGCAAGAAAGGTCTCTGGCGCCATCACAGCCTCGCCTAGCGCGCCACCATCCTTGATTTGGGCGGACCCGAACACGGTGTCACCCACCTGGAAGCGGGTAACGCCTGGACCAACCGAAATCACCGTGCCCGAAAAGTCGCTGCCAAAGGCGCGAGGAAACTTTTTCCCAGTCACCATCTTCAGGTGACCGTTGAGTACTTTCCAGTCGATTGGATTGATGGCGGCGAAATTGACCTTCACGGCAACCTCGCCCTTGCCCGGCGAGCGAAGCTCGAAATCCTCGAGCTTCATAGTCTCCGGGCCGCCATATTGATGATACTGAATCCGCTTCATAGCAGGCCGTTCCTTTTTAGTGTGGCGGCGACGACATCGATCAGCGGCGTGCTCGACCGTCCCAGAAAACGCGGCAAGTCAGTGCTGTCGGTGTACCAGTCGCCGTCGTAGCGAAGCCCGCGTCAGCAATGATTTCAGCTAGAAAACGCGGGAGGCCGCTTCCCGTGAGCGCCTGAACGTAAGCCCCAACAGGCAAATCCTGGTACACGAGCGGCTTGCCTGTGAGTTGTGAAACTGCTGCGGCCAGATCGGCTTTCGTCCATACCGTCCCGCCCAGCTCGTACACTTTTCCGGCTTGATCCTTGCTTGTCACCGCGACGGCAGCCGCTTCGGCCAGATCATCACGGCTCGCACCGGAAATCTTCCCCGTGCCCGCCGATCCGATAAGCGTGCCGGTGCTCAGGGCATAATCCATGCCGCCCAGATCGCCGGCGTAGACCTCGATATAGGCCCCGTTGCGCAGCATCAGGTAGGGCAGGCCGGAATCGCGGATGAAGGCCTCTGTCAGCCTTGTGCGCTTCGCCGAGTCGCAGCGTGCTGGTGTCGGTGTTGACGAAGCTCGCATAGGCGACGAGTCCGACGCCGGCGTCGATCGCAGCTTCGACCGCACGTACCATCTGCGGATATCGCTCGGCGAAGTCGGCGGACGGGATCAGCAGAAGCTTGTCGGCGCCGGCAAAGGCGGCCTTCAGGGTTTCGGGCCTGTCGTAATCCGCCTCGCTGACCTGAACGCCCTTGGCGGCCAGGTCAGCCGCCTTCGCCGGGTTGCGCACGGCGGCAACGATCTCGTTGGCCGGAACGCCGCGACCGAGCAAGGCATCCACGACGAGCCGCCCGTAGCGGCCCGTCGCAGCAGTAATGGTAATCATGGGGTACTCTCCTTCAAAGGTGTAGTTCAGCGCGGATGGACCAGTTCACTGAGCCCCGAACACACTCTTGTCGAAGAGCGCCTTGATCCCTGTGATCTTCCCGTTCTCGACCGTGAAGTACTTCGCGGAGAGGACGCTGGGGACGGGATGGGTGTGGGTGTAGTACATGAGGAGCGCCGTCTTCTCGTCGCCGAACGCGGCAACCATCGTTGCTCCTTTGAGCATGCCGGCGAACTCAGATTCCGATTTGTGCAGTGCGGCGCCGCCTTCGATGGGGCCGAATGGAGTTTCAGAGACCACGTTGTCTGCGACGACTTTCATGGCCGTCGCATGGTCGAGATTCTTCCAAGCGTTGTGATAGGCCAAAGCGACCTGGAGTGCGGGGCTAGTGTTATTGCTCATCGTGTTTCTCCTTTGTTGAGTGGATGAAACACATATAGCGCAGGGCAGTGACAGATTTTGTCAGCATGATGCGAGCCGACGGGGCATCGCCTAAACTTCCCGGCAAGCAGCTGGGCGATACAGGTCATAGCCGACCTTGACAAGGAGGCCCTCTTTACACATGCGGTCCTGTAGCAGGGAGGGACGTCGATGGCCGTTAGATCGCGCGTCCGTACATGCCGCGCTCATTGCCCAAGGCGACGGCTAGGTCCCTCAGCGACGTCTTTGGACCACCCCGCAATGCGTGTCCTAGCTCAATGACCGCAGCTTTCGAAGAAGATCAAGCAGGCTGCTTGGTCGAGCCGTCGGCGTGCGCCCGAGAGGTGCCATACTCGTTGATCGCTGGAGCGAGGCTGGCGATGCGTCCAGATCGGATGCGCCTACAACATATTTATGTGTCGGCCGGGCCGGCGCTTTCTGACTGCGTTCCAGCCGTTTGAATTGAATGCGCATGGCCGCGACCACTTAGCTGAACGAACGACGGCTTTCGGGCGTAGCTCGCAATCAACTGAACACCTTCTTCGAGGCGCAAAACGGACATTCAATGAGTATCGGCAACTCTCCCATCACTTAGGTGCACCCCCTGTTGAGCAAAAATTTTTCCACGGATGTGAGTGCGCTACCGGAATATTCCTGCGGATTGAGATCGGCTATCAAATCGGCAAACACAAAATTTGCGTTTGGGCTGTCAATGTATTCCTGAAGAAGTGTGCAATTCTTGTTTTCGTTTGCAACACGCAGGGCGATAGCTTGAACGAACCCGATGCAAAAACCGTGGTTCAGCTCAACTTTCCTGTCTCTGCACATGGCCTGAAGTTTGGCGAAGGTCGGCTCTTCTGCCAACGCAAGGTTACCGAAGCCCGCGCTAAGGACGAGGGTCAAGGCAGTGATTATCCGAATGAGCAGGCTTCTTGTGGAAATTATTTCCACCGATAACCCAACCAAGCAAACCATTAGATTCGAGCTTTCCCTCTTACTGGTTTTCTCAAGCGCAACGGTCAGCATTTTCTACCTCCCGGCTTCTGGGCAAATATCGTTCACTGCCTGTAATATCGCTCCGATCGCACTGTTTGGAAGTGTTCCGGGGTGACGTCGAATGAATGTGGTCACTTTGGTATAGAGGGCATCGGACATGAATTTTCCGTCGAGCAGACACTTCCGGATTTCTTCACGACGTTTGGCAAAATTGTCGTTAACTGGTATGCCAACTTGATATTCGATGGCTCCGAAAATGTATCCTGTCGCAAAGCGCTTTTCCGCGGCCAAGAGGTCTGCTGCGGTCATTGCACTCGCCGGCGACGCGATGAAGAAGACTATCAATAGCGTCCATACCCGCATAGCGCGCTCCTTCCACAAGTTTGTCGGGTGCCAAACTCAAACGTGATCGGAACCCCAGTTCAGGAAGAAGCCGACGTCGCCGGGCATTCCGCCAGGGAAACTAATGATCATTGCCTTGAGCTTGAAACCCTGCGGCTTGGCAAGTTTTTGATAGCGATCATAAAACTCCTTTGCCTTGCCTTGCAGCGTTTCCGGCCAGTCCTTGTCGCCGCTGTTTATTGCGCGACCGCTGTCCGAGCAAAGGTCCGATGAAAAGCTATAGACCATAGCCTCGAATTTCCCCGCCTCGACAGCGTTCGCCACACGTCGGCGAACCGCCAAAACGTCCGCTTCGCTGACATGATTCTTGAGAAAATCTTCTGCGAAGTCGGCAGCCTTACTCTCTTGAATTTTCTTTGCTTTCTCTTTCTTTTCATCTTCCTCCCTCGCACGCCGAATGACTTCCTTGCGTATTTCCTCTGCGCTTGGGGGCATCGCGTTCAAATCCAGGCCTTCTTTCTTCTCTGGCATCTGCTTGATCCTTCTCTTGGACTATTTACGTTTGGCAAGTATCTCCTTTAAGACACGTCAGGAACCACGTTTGGGGTAATCTCCGAAGCAACATAGTCGGCGGGCCGCTTTTGCCGCTTGCCGAGGTCCGGCTCGTCAAACTTCACTCGTTCGTAAGGGATCGACTTGAGGATGTGCGAAATACAGTTGATGCGCGCTCGCTCTTTGTCGTCGGACGGAACAATCCACCAGGGCGCATTGGGACTGTCGGTCATCCTAAGCATCTCGTCGTAAGCGCGTGAATAGTCCCACCAGCGTTGATACGATGTGACATCCATTGGACTGAGTTTCCACTGGCGCAAGGGGTCGTCGATGCGACGGCGAAATCGGCGCTCCTGCTCATCCTCACTGACGGTAAGGAAATACTTCAGCAATATGATGCCGCTTTCAACGATCGCTGCCTCAAAGCGGGGGGCGACCTCAAGAAAGCGTCGCGCTTTCTTTTCGGAACAGAATCCCATGACCCGCTCAACGCCTGCGCGGTTGTACCAGCTCCTGTCGAAGATCACGATCTCGCCTGCAGCGGGCATATATTGAATGTAGCGCTGGATGAATATCTGCGATTTCTCTCGGTCACTTGGCGAAGGAAGGGCAACAACACGGAACACGCGCGGGCTCACCCGCTCTGTGATCCGCTTAATCATGCCGCCTTTTCCAGCTGCATCACGGCCTTCGAATATGATTACTACGCGAGTTCCCGATTTCTTCACCCACGCCTGCAAATGCGCCAGCTCGATCTGAAGCTTTTTCATTTGCTTATTATAGCGGTCCTTGCCGAGCTTCTCGTACTCGACATGATCCTCTTCTCGCAATGTATCATTGTTTTTGTTCATCATATCCTCCCTCTGGTGTCTGCACTTGAAGTTCTGCCGACGTTGCTGTCGCCCGCTGGCAAAGTCCATTCTGTTCGGCACCAAAGCCGCGTATCGCATCCTCGACATCTTCGAAAACATACTGAGCGCCAATGCGCTCAATCACGCCGCTCCGTTCGAGAATGGTTTTCACCTCCGCGTGCAACTCGGCAATGCTTAGGGTCATCCCGTCCGCTGCAAGGTCCACTCTAATATCATCGAGCATGGCTACGGCAGTGCTGTCGATCTGGGCAATGGCACTTGCGTCAATAACGAACCAGCGGGTTCCGGCAGGTAAACTTGCGGCAATGGTTTGTATGCGCTCCCGAACGTAGTCGGCATTGAAAAACAAGAGGCTGCCCTGGATCATATAGAGGGCGAAACCTGGGATTGGGCGGGCATCAGGAAAGCGGTGCAGTTTATAAAGGCCGTCATGACCATTAATGCGGCCGAGTAGCGCGTCGCGCGGATACATCATCTGGCGCACCAGGTGGATCAGCGTGGCGGCGATAGCAACGACGACCCCGGCAAGCACACCGAAGCTTATGGCTCCCCACATTGTGATAAGCGCAAAAATGAACTCGGCGCGGCTGATGCGCCAGATGTGCCTCAACTCTGCAATATCGATTAGGCTGATGGCCGCTGCTAAAAGAACAGCACCAAGTGCAGGGATGGGGAGAATCCGCAGCGCTTCATTAAAGTAAAGTAGCGTAGCTATCAGAGCTGCAGCCGAGACAAGCCCGACCACCTGAGATTTTCCACCTGCCGATAAACAGATCGCCGTCCGAGAGTCCGACGCGCTGATCGGAAATGCACCAAAGAGGCCAGCGGCAATGTTGCCGGCACCCAGCCCGATCAATTCCTGATTGGCGTCGACATGTTCACCAGATCGTGCTGCGAAACTGCGGGCCGCGACAATGCCTGATCCAAGACTCACCAGAAAGACGGCTGCTGCGCCGAGCACGATTTGATCCAGTGGAAGTCCGGCTGCAGAGGGTATCGAAAGGGATGGCAGCGCAAAGGGGATGTCGCCGACAACGGCGATGCCCATCTGCCGGAAATTGAGAAGGACCGAAAGGATGGCCGAAACCACGACAACAATGACTGGACCTGGAATGGGCAGGCGCGAAGCTCTGACACCCTGCAAAAGAATGAACATGGACAACCCAAGCAGAAGCGAAGGCCAATGGATGGTCGCGCTCTTGTTGATGAGTTCCAGGAATGGCGCTACGAGCCCCTCCGATTGAATCGCCACCCCCGTCAGGCGGCTAATCTGTCCAACGATAATCGATACGGAAACGCCGGCGAAGAAACCAACAAGAATAGGTCGCGAAAGGAAGGTTGCCACTACGCCGAGACGCAACAGGCGCGCCGCCAGGCATATTCCCCCGACAACGAGGGCTATTAGAGATGCGATCGTGGTCCGGTCCACCAATGCGTCCGCTGGCAGGGACGCCATGATCGATGCTACGGCCGCTGCCAGCACGGTCATGGTCGCAGCGTCGGGGCCAACAATAAGAATCCGTGAAGGGCCGAACAAGGCATAGGCTATTGGAGCCGCTATGCTTGCATAGAGGCCAGTCTCCAGAGGCAGGCCCGCAATCGCCGGGTAGGCGATGGCACTTGGCAATCCAACTGCGGCCACGGCAAGCCCGGCCGAAATATCATTCGGCAGCCAACTGGCTCGATATCCCCTCAGGCTCCTGAAAACGGGGATAGACAAGGTCATGGCTTGGACCTCTGGCTTGTGGCGACTATCATTTGTCCGTGCTCCACGAAACGTTCTGATCTGACTGCTTATTCGCAGCAGAATTTTCCTCACGACCGTTTCAACGAAGCAACCATAGTCTGTACCGATGTGGAGCACCCGTAGCATCATGTAATATACATGGAGCGCAACTGTACGTGGCTGCGCGGCTAAAGCGTGTCACTCGTCAGGGATTGAAAGCCTCGCTTTCTTCAGCCCATCTATGAAATGCATTTGATCCTCGCGGCGAAGGAGCCGAACTGCGATTTCGTTTCGAATATTGTCGAGGAAGGTCGGAGCATGCGTTTCGAACCATTGCTGTTCCGTGCGGGCCTCCTCGGTTTTGCCGAGCTGCCCGAGAATGGCTGTCAATATGACATGATAAATTGGGTTGACACGAACGTCCGCTGATCTCGCCCATCGCTCGGCGGTTATATAGTCCTTGTCGATGTAAGCGCAGACAGCAAGCGCGGACTCGAAATACCCTGACGGCCCAGGAGTGCGGGTGACGGTCGAAGCGATCAGTTCGCAACCTGGCTTCCATTGCCCTGACAAGGCGAGCCGATGGCCATACTCCCCCGCCAGTTCGGTGTCATTGGGATTGAGGGCATGCGCGCGTGCGCCAACTTCCAATGCCGCCGCAATTTCGCCGCGGAAAAAGCGACTCAGCATTTCGGCCTGAAGCGCTCGAACGTTTTGCGGATCAAGTTCGATCGCCCGTCTTGCCGCGTCAGTTGCAAGGTCAAGCGATGGGGTCGTCGAATTGAGACGGTATCGAAAGCGAAGTTCGTCGAGATAGGTCAAAGAAAGCAGGGCCCAGGCGGTCGCAAAGCTGGGGTAACGCTCGACCGCGCGTTGCAAGCAACTCTGCACGGACATATGCGTCTGAGGGTTGAGATTAGTCCGGTAGCGGTAGTAGGCCAGTGTACATTTATATGCCTCCAGGTCATCGGGCGGCGACTGCGCAAGGTCGGCGGCATCCGTCTGGAAAATTATTCCGTACGGCTGTGCTAGTGCTGTGGCTACCGCCCGCGCTATGTCGGCTTCGAGTTGAAGCAGGTCCTGGACTTGGACAATGCTATCGAAATTGTTTGTCCAGACGACAGCTCCGTCCGTTCGGTTAATGAGTCTTGCGTTCAGCCGGACCTTTTCACCGTGAACACGGACGCGTCCTTCCAGAGCAAAGAGTGCTTGGAAATCTCCCGCGACACTCGAAACGCCATTTGGGTTGCCGGCAACAACGACAATCTCCTTGAATTTTGCCAGCTGACCAATGACCTCGTCTGTCAAACCCTGGGCTATAATCGCCGAATCCTGGGTGCCGGAGAGGTCCTCGAACGGTTTAATCACCAATCTCGGAATGTCGGGACCAGCCTGCCCGCCCGTGACGCTAAAGCTATCGGGCCAACCAAAGCGGAGTAAGCTCCCAGCGAACAGGGCCAATCCCATGAAAGTCGCTACAGCGAAAATTAGCCACAGCCAGGGTGGTGCACGTCCCCGAACGGCTGCGAACTGCTTTGGAGGAGTTGTCGTAAAACCGTCGGCGGGGGAAGGAATTGCCTCATCTCGTCGCGAAAAAACCGGCACGTAGCCGCCTTTGGGCATGGTTACGACTATAGAGTCATCCTGGCCGGAAACGAGGTAGTAGTGCTCAAGCCCTCGCCGGATCAGTCCGGCCTGGATCCGAACTACTGGATCCATCTGTGGGTCAAACGAACCGCTTCTGCCGTAGACCTCGACTGCGATTGAATAGGCCTTTATTCGATTTGCGCGACCGGCAAGCGCTTCCCCTACAACATAAGTGAGGAATTGCCTGGCACGGTCTGGCACGTCAAATTCACTGCTCGATCGGATTCGATCAAGCTGCGCAAGGATTTCGGCATTTGTAGGTAGAGGTTGCGAATCTACCGATGCCCGGTTTTGAACAACGTCTAACACGTCGTTCTCCCAAAAACAGCAACCTTCGGCACATTTACCGGACGCCGTATTCTACAGTATTTTACGTCCTTTAGCGGATAAAACGCAATATACTATTGGCTAGTTGCCTCTCAATGGAGGAAGCAATGAACACGCGGACCGGAAGTATTAACGATCAGGATGACTTAACTGCGGCTTTGCGCAGGTACCCAGCATGCTCCTTACAGATTCAGCAGCTCTATGTTGGCGACGAAACCTTTCGAGAATTGTGCAGTGATCTTGTAGCCGCTGAACGGGCGATCAAAACCATGGAGGAGCTGCCCGATCCGATCCGTACCGAACGACGCGCTGAATTTGCGGAAATGGCAAATCGCCTTGCCGGCGAAATTGAGAAGGCGATCTCACAGCGAGGGGTCGTGCCTTTACGGCTCTAGAACCGATGGTGTTGGCTGTCCGCCGAGGTACCAAAGTTACTAGCGGTTCGGCTAGCATCAGAGACTGGAATATTTGGGTCGAAGGACAGCATTGGAACAGTGCGGATGCACCTAAGGCAACTTCATGAAATAAGGTATCAAGAAGATTCTTGTGACCTGACGATTTCCGGGCTGGATTCCTCGGAACAGCACAGGCGCGTCCACATTTCAATCAAAGATCCGGAGAAATTTCTTAATGCTATCAAGAATGCTCTGAGGAGTGCGAACGGAGAATCGTTCAGACCGAAGACGCTAGATTAAACTCTGAACGTTGGCCCGGTGTCATCCCTGAGGGCTCTACCTTGGCACCGAAGTCGGGCTTTGTTTGGGAGGAGTACATGAAGATAGAGATAGAGCGAAAATACCTTGTCGCTAACGACCGTTGGAGAAAGCACGCGACCACCCGATCGGTTTTTCGTCAGGCGTATATGATGGCCGCCGGTGACCGAACGGTGCGAATTAGAACCATCGACGCGACGCGCGCAACGCTCACCGTCAAAATCTGTACGGGCCAGCTGACGCGAGACGAATTTGAGTACGATCTCCCATATTGCGAGGCCCTGGAACTCATAAGACACCGGATTGGTATCGTTGTGGAAAAGACTCGTTACGATGTAGTTTACGGAGGGTTTGTTTGGGAAATTGACGTCTATGATGGTGCGCATCGTGGCCTCGTTGTTGCAGAAATCGAGCTGCAAGACGAAAGCGACGAATTTCCACTGCCCGTTTGGGTGGGCCGGGAAATCACGGGGCAGCGATTGTACTCGAACCAGATTTTGGCTATGGCCCGAGGGGCGGAGTTCTTTGCGGAAAATCGCCTCAACTGAAAAAGAAGTGACAGCGCAGTCGCGAAATCCCATCTAGTCCGGGTGAACGGATGGGAAGCAGCTAATTTCCACTGTTGGCACAAAGTGGTCATCTATCCCCGCTTTGAATGTGGGGGCGACACAAATGTTCGGCTGCGCTTTCAGCTGGAGTATCAGGGATGACAATATCGGTTGGCAACATCCAAGAACAGAAAAACAATACCGATGCCGTTGCTTCGCCCCGGCCTGCTCCCGTTGAAACCGAACTCAAACTTCTTGCCCCGCCCGGTACGCTCGATCAGGTTCGAGCCTCCCCCGCCTTTCTGCAGTCGGCCCGCAACAAGGGGACAATCCGCCGGCTGGAAGCGACCTATTACGATACAGCCGATCGTCAGCTGTATGACGCCGGCTTGTCGTTGCGGGTGCGGCGCAGCGGCAAGCATTTTACGCAAACGATCAAGCGGTTGGCGGTCAACGGTCCGCTGACGCGGGAGGAATGGGAAGCGCCTGTCGCGGCGCTTGCGCCTGACCTTGGCGCGCTGCCAACCGGCGAAATTGACGGTATTTTCAACAAGATCGCCGTCAATCAACTGACGCCGATCTTTGTCACCAGGGTACGCCGGCATTTGATCACCCTCGATGTGCCGGATGGGCAGATCGAGGTTGCGTTCGACGTTGGTGTGATCGAGGCCGGGGCAGAGCAGGAACCGTTGTCCGAGATCGAACTCGAACTGAAACAAGGCAAGGCCGCGGCGCTTTACCAGTTCGGGCTCGGTTTGCTGGATGTCGCGCCGCTGTGCCTGGAAACGCAGAGCAAATCTGCCCGCGGCTATGCGCTGGCGCTGAAGATCAACCCGGCGGCTGTGAAGGCTGGTTCGTCGAGCCTTGGCCGGGACGACACCGTCGACGAGGGGATCGCCAAGCTGTTATCGGGCTGTCAGCAGCAGGTCCTCGCCAATCTGACACCGGCAATTGGCCGTGAACCCGAAGGGATCCACCAATTGCGTGTGGCCTTGCGGCGACTGCGCACGGCCCTGTATTTCCTGCGGCGCGAACTGGCGGCACCTTCGCTGCAGGCGCTGGACGCCGAGGCACAGGGCTTTGCACGCGCCTTGGGACCGGCCCGCAATTGGGATGTGTTTCTCGACTCGACACTTGCCGATATCGAGAAGGCCAATCTGCCGGACATTGATTTCTTTGTGTTGCGCGGCGCGGGCGCTCCCTTGCGGGAACAGGGCCATCATGCGGTGCGCGACAGTATTGCCGACCCGCAAACCAACCGCTTTCTATTATCACTGGGGCTCGCCATCGAGCAGAGAAGCTGGCGCAACGATATCGCCAGCGAGGACCTTGGCATATTGGCCGAGCCATTGACAAAGTTTGCGGCGCGCGTCCTTACCCGTCTCGAGCGCAAGGCATTCAAGCGCGGCCGGCACTTCCGCCATCTGCGTCCAGAGGCGCGCCACAAGCTGCGGATCCTCCTGAAAAAGCTGCGCTACTCTGCGGAGTTTTTCCTGCCGCTGTATGCCGGGCGGGCGCCGACCAGGAAATATCTCAAGCAACTGTCCCGGCTGCAGGATGGATTGGGCGAAGCCAATGACATCATTACCGCGCGAACCTTGCTGTCCACGATCCGGCAAAGTGCGGACAGTCCCGATGTGCACCGCGCCATCGGCGCGGTGACCGGCTGGCAGGGCCATCTGGAGCTTGCGGGAGCGGGCCGGCTGCACGACAGGTGGTGCAAGTTCAAACGGACGGCACCGTTCTGGCCCTGCTGAGCAGCCCTGCTTAAACAAGGAATGTAATTTTTACTCGGCATCGCGCAGCGGATGCGGTTCGCCATAGCGCTTGTAAAGCCGGCATCCCGTGCCGATAGCTGTTTGATAAAGCCTGTCGCCGGGCTTGTTGAATGCATCGAGACTTATTTGGCCTTGCCAATTCTGATTCTCTTGCCTTCGGCATCTGCCAGCGCGGTCTTGATGGCGTTGAGGAATTCTTCGGGATTGTCGATGGAGATATTGACGCTCTTGGCCTGCTTAAAGGGATTGAGACCCGAAAGCTTGAGGTTTGCGGTCTCTTCTTCGTATCTGATTTCGTGCAGTTCTCTAATGCGCATGGCGGTTCCCGGTGTTGGTTTCACAACTGTTGCTGTCACATATCCGTAAAATACCTGTCCCAATCAATACCGGCTTCATGAACCTTTGGCGGCGGAAACAAGGAGGCGCCGCTTTAATGCGACTGTTTTTCATTCGTCTGACATGCAGTCGGTTTATGGGAAGGTCGTCCGTTTCTGACGAGCGTGGATGATGCTGGATGGCTGCAGTTGGCCCTAAGCGGCCAATCATTCAGCGAAATCTAGAGTCGGCTTTGCGCCAAAAGCGGACACGCCTCCCGGGGAGGATTTCGACCGCAGCGGCGGTTGCATGAGAACGAGTAAAGGCAGTCCCGTGCGCAGCTTCAAAATGGCTCCTCGGCCTTGTCGCTTCGGTACAGCTTTACTTGGGTTTCCCGCGCAACGAATCTCGGCGGTTTCGCGACTTTGCGCCATGCGTTCAATGACTGCTGATCGCGCCAGCATTCGAAGACGTTGATGCGTTCTGGATCGACCGAGTCGGCACTGATCGCCACGTCAAGGCAGCCGTCGGCCCTTCTTGCCCTTCTGACCATGTCCGCGAACGCTGCTACCGCAGTGTCGCGCTCATTGATGTTCTTGGTGCGTGAGTAACCAGCTATGATGATCATAGCGTTTCTCCTTTCAGGCACTAATCCGTAGGTTCGCGTTTCCGCAGATCAGTTCCGCGGCAACAACGTGAGGGAGGTGTAGTGGGACGAGCCACTACGCAGTGGCCACCTCCGGCAGCGGGGCCGCCTGACCCGGTGATTTCGAGTAACCTAGTGCTTCGACGATCCGGCCATCGCGGACACGCATCAGGTTGACACCGCGAACCGACCCACCGTCGCCGAAATTGAAACGCCAGCGGATGATGGCGCGGTCGCCCATCGCAACGGTATCTTCGACCTCGAAATAGGCAACGCGGTCGGAAGCAATAGCCTGCCAGAACGCGAGGCAAGCATCGTAACCTTCGTATCGCGTTCCGTCCGGCGCCGGCTGGATCGACTCCATGACGCAATCCGGTGCGATCAGGTCTTTGAGGATCGCGGGCTCGTGCTCGAGAAACGCCTGGTTGAACTGGCGCATGATTTCAGCTGTTTCGTCCGATTGCATGATAACCTCCTATCCAGACAGGTCTGTCTATATCTTGTAACATACAGACCTGTCTGGTAGAGTCAAGGGATGAAAAAGAGCGTTTCTCATAGCGGCCCCGCGACCAGTCCCGCGCGTCGCCGCCTACTCGACACTGCAACCCGGCTCTTCTACGCAGGAGGCATCCATGCCGTCGGCATCGACCGCATCATCGCGGAAGCCGGCGTGGCTAAGGCGACGTTCTACAATCACTTCCCGTCAAAGGAGGAACTCGTCGTCGCTTACATCGAAGAGCAGGACCGGCTCGGGCGGGCGGCAGTGGCAGCACTGCCGAAGCAGCCTCCACGGGAAATGATCGCAGCGATCATGGGGCGTATCAGCGAGGCCGTGGTCGCGGGAGGTTGGCGGGGGTGTCCGTTCCTCAACGCGGCGGCCGAGTACCCCGACCCGACTAGCTCCGTACGCCAAGCTGTCGATGCACGCCGCGCGTGGTATCACGGCGTCCTCGGGCAACTTCTGGCAGCGGATGACGATCCAAACCCTTCGGGCACGGCCTCGCTCCTCGTCGTCCTTTCGGACGGTCTACTGGAAAGCGCCTACCTGGATGATCCTAAGCGTATTCCTTCCCTTGTCAGGGAAGCGCTAGCCAGACTGCTGGTCCGTCGTTGAACCGAGCGGGTATGTCCGCTGTTGGCCCCACAGCGGACTTTGGGTCCACGAGAAAAGCCGACTCATGCCACGATCGTCGAGATATCTATCTCGCTGAAGTTGATATGCAGTTCGATGACACCCGCGCCGCACGGACCCATCGCAACGACGAGGCGAGATCGAAAAAGAGCGAAAACAGAAAGTGAATTCTCCGTTGGTCGATCGATTTTCGTCACTGAAAAAGGAAACCCTTTTGCTACGTTCGGCGGTGTCGTCGATGCAGTTACAAATGCCGGCCGAGTGATCGCGCTGATTTGCACCGAGGCTGTCAACGAGCCATAGAGAACTCGCTGCCGCCGTTGAGCTGGACTGCCTGGACAAACGACCACAGGCCTGGGTGCAACGCATCATGGCGGGCTACTTTTTAGGGCGGCCTCTGTTTGGTCCGCGTATCAACGGAGCCCGCAGCCACGTTACTGCATACCCCAGCCGTGACTGACGACGATTGACTGTCCCGTTAGTGCGTTTGAACGGAATGCGGCCAGGAAAAGGGTGGTCTGCGCCACATCCTCTACCGTGGTGAACTCGCCATCAACAGTGTCCTTCAGCATGACGTTCCGGACGACGTCCTGCTCGGAGAGTCCGAGTTTCTTTGCCTGCTCCGGGATCTGCTTGTCAACGAGCGGCGTGCGCACAAAGCCCGGGCAAATCACGTTGGCGCGAACACCGTGTGCAGCGCCCTCCTTGGCGACGACCTTGGCCAGTCCCATGATGCCGTGCTTGGCCGTGACATAGGGTCCCTTCAATATCGATGCCTCCTTGGAATGCACCGAGCCCATATAGATGATGCTCCCGCCACGGCCGTGCTTGTACATCTCGCGCAAACAGGCCCGCGTCGTGAGAAAAGCCCCGTCCAGATGAACGGCGAGAAGCTGTTTCCATCGATCGAACTCGAACTCGTGGAGCGGGGCCACGGTCTGGATGCCGGCGTTCGAAACGAGAATGTCGACCTTGCCGAAGGCGGCGACAGTCTTGGCGACGCAGGCTTCGACCTCGGCTTCGTTGGTCACGTCGACGGCAATCCCAATCGCGTGTTCATGTCCGCCGAGCTCGTTGGCCACTGCGTTCGCGCGCTCCTGGTCTTGGTCAGCGATTGTCACACGCGCGCCTTCGCGCACGAAGAGTGCGGCAATTTCCATACCGATGCCGCTCGCCGCTCCGGTGACAATGGCAACCTTGTTATCAAGAAGCATAATTTATTCTCCTGTGTTGCGGGGTTAGCGCAGATAGTCGTGGACGACGTTGCCGAGACCGAGGGTCAGGTCGGCGATGAAATGCATTGTCGAGACCACCTCAAGCACCGGCAGGTCGGCGACAGGTGCCAACGCATGTGCGTGGAGATCGAGCGCGCCCGGCCCCGTCCATGCACCGCGGAGGTCGATATCCTCGAGGTGGTATTCAACCAGTTCGCAAATGCGCGGACTGCCGTCGACATGTGGAATGATCTTGAGCAGGAAGTTGGGCTCGGCAAGCGAGGCGAGCACCGCCGCCGCATCAGCGGGTTTGTGCTTGTAACCCATGGTGCCGGTGGCTACGCGCACGGGCCCATAGTCAAGGGTACCCACGAGTGTGTCGGTCTCGGCGCGAAGCGTTGGCTGAGCAAACTTTTTCGGAAAGCCCCAAAGCTCCCGTCCGGCGGCAATCGGCGATTCGTCGTTGAGGAACATGCTATGGGTGTAGCTGCCTTGTTTTCCCCGGAATGAGACGGGGATCACCTGGCCGCTTTCGGTATAGTCGCCAAATCCGCTCGAATCCGGCATACGGATAAATTCATACTTGACGAGCGGCTCGATCACTTCGAGGGGTCCTGGTACGAGCTCGCGCAATCTCTCGGGGTCAGTGCGATAGGTGATGACGAGATATTCGCGCTGACAGAACCGATAGGGACCTGTCGGATATGCAGGGCTGGTGAGCGGCATTGAGAACGCGCGCTCACGCACGTGGCCTTCCTTCATGATAGACTCCATGTTTCATGTATCTTGTGAACGGTGGATGGATTTATGCGCGCCCTTGCTCGGCGATATCGAAGGTGAAGACACCGTCGGGACTACGGGGGCGCTCGAGCACCTCGGGATGGCGTAGCGTGCGGATGGTGTCGTGATATCCCGCCTGCCAGTGATCCTCCATGCTCCGACGCGAAAACTCGTAGTCCTTCGTGTCGTCCTCGTATTTCTTCGAGTAATAGCCGAGCTGCACAAGATTCCAGACCTTCGGCTCGGAAGCAGGGCGTAAGATGTCAACTTCAGGGCTCGCCGCCAGTTCTGCCGGCAGTTTCTCGATCAGGCGTGAAAGGGCACCGCGCAGGAATTGTATTTCGCGGAAGCGGTTCAACTCGGCCCGGGTGCGGCTCGAATACTGGATTTCCTTCTGGCGCGCCTGAATTTGTGCCATTTTGCGCGGCAGCTCGCCTTGGGCTGACCAGAGATCGACTTGGAACGCGAGTGTGTCACGGTGCGGCAGGTTATCAACGACCCAGCTGAGCGGTGTGTTGGAGACCAGTCCGCCGTCCCAGTAATGCTCGCCATCAATTTCGACCGCGGGAAAACCGGGCGGCAGAGCTCCGCTCGCCATCACATGCTCGGGACCGATCCGGTGAGTTGCGGTATCGAAGTAGACGAAGTTGCCGGTGCGGACATTGACCGCGCCTACGCTGAAACGCATGGCCCCGCTATTGATGCGATCGAAGTCAACCAGCCGCTCCAGCGTCGCCTTGAGCGGCCGCGTGTCGTAGTAACTGGTGGCTTCCGTGGAACCATGCGGCCAAAGCCAAGGTGTCAGCAGGCGGGGCATGAAAAAGCCTGGCGCGCCCAGGCACAAAGCCCGGGCTGCGCTCCATTGGTTAGACAAGGCGCGGACGACATCGCCCTTTGATGGGTCAAACTGCGCCAATAACGTCGAGATAGTATCGTTGCCGTCGGCTGTCGAGCTGGGCGGAAACTGCCAATGTAGATCGGTTGAAGTGACAAGCTCCCAGAACTGCCGCAGCTTCGCGACCCGGTCCTCGGGCGGATTGCCCGCTATGAGGGCAGCGTTGATCGCGCCGATGGAAATCCCGGCGGTCCAGTCGGGATGAAGACCAGCCTCGGCCAGGCCTTGGTAGACGCCTGCCTGATATGCGCCGAGGGCACCGCCGCCTTGCAGCAAGAGCGCAATGCGTTCGAAGGGCGGTCGTCCGCTCTGCTGAGGATGCTTCGACACTGGATTGCGATCCGTGAGAACATGTTCGTTCATGATGAATTCCTCTCGCCGTCTTCTAATGGTGCGACGGCAGCTTGATGACTCTTGATTGGTTGTTTGTCGGCCGAAGGCGTTCGCGTCAGACCATGGATCGTTGCAAGCTCGCCAGGTCTGCAGCGCAGACAAGACTGAATTCCAGGAGGGGATCGGGATCCAGACTCTTGGTCAGCGCTTCCGTGGCGAGTTGCCGAAGTTCCACTCTCGGCTTCAGGGATATCTCGAGGATAGCCCTGAGCGCGGCCTCCGCTGCGGCGATGACATCGGATGAAGCAAAGAACCGCATTCGGTTGATAAGCCCGATCAGATGTTGTTCATCGCCGCTGAGCTCGATGTCGTCTCGCGTGTAAGCGCGCAGAAGCAGATTGGACGCGTACATCACGAAGTTGACGTAGACTCCCTCCCGCTTTGTGATTTCCTCGGCGACACGCTGCAGTCGATATTGACCGCGATGCGTGTAAATTGCCGCCATCAGCGAAGCGCCGGCACCCAAGAGCGCTCCCAGCAGCGCGAAGACAGGATTGAGAAAGGCTGGATCAATGTTCATATCACCTCCAGGGTGTTCTGCTGCTTTAGATCGGACATGACTTCAATACGAGACCTGACCGTCGACGAGTTGCCCAGTCGATGGGGAAAGCTCGCGTTTCAATACGTCGCGGGCCTTGCCGCTGATGACCGATACCGGAGTCGCAACGGCTACACGTGCTGCTGACCCAGCGAAATTGGCGGCCGCCACCCCCGCGCGATCCGCGAATGACGCCTCTTTGCCCGCGAGCGATTGCCCGGCCAACCGTCTCCCAAGCAGGCGTACGATCTCAGGATTGTCGGCAAAGGCATTGTGGCCGAGCGGATCGTTCGAGGCGGTGGCGCTCGTGTCGATGACGGAAACGCCAAGTTCTTCAAGCACAGAGCCATATGGTTTGAGATCTGCGCCACCGACACGGTCGACGCCGCCCGAGAGCCATCCAGAGACCTCCAGAGCCTTGTCGTGTGTCGACGTCAGGATCGCGAAATGCGGCCGCTTTGGCCCCATTTCGATGAACTGGCGGCGAAACACATCGATATCGATGTCTGGCGATGCAAGGATGACATTCTTGACCTTGGCCGGAATCGACTTTTCGCGCATGGCAACACCGCGCAATGCCTCGGCGGCGAGCCAGGTCCCCATCGAATGCGCGAGAATGGTCACGTCATCGACATCAGGGCTCCTGGTCGCCTGAAGGATCAGATCCTCCAGGGCGCGCCGCGAGTAATTGGCGCTCTCCTTGTCATAGAGGTAATCGAAAACGCGCGCCCGCGATGGCCAGGCGAAGAGAATCGGTGCCGCATCGGTACCCGAGTCGTGAACGATCTGGGCGAAGCGAAAGACCGCGTCGGCATAGGTGTTGTTGAACCCATGGACAAAGATGAGCACCTGCCGCTTGGCGTTGCGATTCTTGCGAAACCATTTGAAAGCCTGCTCTTCCGTCGCAACCTTGCCGGTTTCAAGGACTGCAAACTCCTTTTGCGGATTCGGCGGCACGCGTGAGGGCCATTGCACCTTGCCGATCTTGCGGTTTCGATCTGGAGGAATGGAGACGGAGACGTTGTTAAGCGAGATCGCCGTTCCGCGCTCGCCTGAATAGAGTCGACCGGGATCGTCCGATGACTTGCGCGTCGTTGCTACCAGCATGTTCACCCGGCTGGCGTCGCTTGCGGCCACGGCCACCTGAGGCTGAAGGACGTTTTCCACCCGGGTCGCGCAGCCGGTCATGGCGAGGGACATCAGCACCGCCACGGAAAGCAGCTGACGAGCGCCTTTCCGGTCTGTCGCCGGGGCCGGCCACGAGCGGCCGATCCCTTGCAGGGCGAACATGCTTCGAAAGGGGTTGGGAGACATTCTGGTGTCCATCTCAGTGCTCCCCGATCTCACGCGGTATCCGGAACCAGGCAACGTAGAGCGCCGGCAGGAAGAGAAGCGTCAGCGCAGTTCCCACGACGATGCCGCCCATCATTGCGTAGGCCATCGGTCCCCAGAAGATCTCGTGCGAGATGGGGATTAGCGCCAACGTCGCCGCAGCGGCGGTCAGCATGATCGGCCGCATGCGATGTTCGGTCGCCTCGACCACCGCCTTCCAAGGCGACATTCCCTCCGCGCGCAATTCCTCGATCTGCACGATCAGGATCACCGAGTTGCGGATGAGGATGCCGACAAGCGCGAGCACGCCAAGGAGGGCGACAAAGCCGAGCGGGGCACTGCTCAGATACAGGGCCGCGACGACGCCAATGAGGGCCAACGGAGCAACCGAGAACACCAGGAACAGCCTGTGGAAGCTTTGAAGCTGCACCATCAGCAGTGTTGCCATGACGAGGAGCATGGCCGGGATCACGTTCGCGATCGGACCCTGCGATTTGGCGCTTTCCTCGACCGCACCGGCGACTTCGACGTGATAGCCTGCCGGCAACGTCTTTTCGAACGTCGCAATCTTCTCGCCGAGCGCTTTGACAATGGTTGCCGGCTGCGTCGTGTCGCTGATCCCGGCCTTGACGGTGATCGTCGGGAGCCTGTCGCGCCGCCAGACCGTCGGCTGTTCGAGCTCGTAGCGGAACGTTGCGACCGACGACAGCGGCACCGACTGGCCGCTGCTGGCTTGCAGTTGCAGGTCAAGCAGCGTGTCGATCGAGCCGCGCTCCTTTTCCGCGGCGCGGCCGACGACATCGACGAGATAGATGTCGTCGCGGACCTGCGTTACCGAGTCCCCTTGAACGACGGTGTTGAGCGCCATGGCGATGTCCTGGGACGAGACGCCAAGCTGGCGCGCCTTGTCCTGCATCACGTCGATCTTCACGACGCGCGCCGGTTCATTCCAGTCAAAGGCAAGGTTCTTGAGGGAAGGATGGGTGCCTACGACAGTTCCCAGTTTTTGTGCCAGATCACGCACCGTCTGAAGATCCTCGCCGGACACGCGGTACTGAATCGGCTTGCCGACCGGGGGTCCGATTTCCAGAAGCTTCACATAGGCGTCAGTTCCGGGAAAGGTCTTCTGAAGGTAAGCTTCGACGTCCTTCTTTAGCTTGTCTCGGACATCGAGCCCTTTGGTGACGATGACGGTCTGCCCGAAGGCAACGTCGGCCGGCTGGACGTCGAAGGAAAGAACGAAGCGCGGCGCGCCCCGTCCGACATACGTCGACCAATGCTCGACCGCAGGGTTGCCGGCCAGCACCTCACGCTCGAATTGACCCATCTGACGGCCCGTTTCGGCAATCGAACTGTTCTGCGGCAGGTTCCAGTCAATGATGAGTTCCGGACGGTCGGAGCTCGGAAAGAACTGCTGCTGCACCATGGACAGGCCGACGACTGATCCGGCGAAGAGGAGAACCGTGCCGATGATCGTCATCCAGCGCCAGCGCAGGCAGAATTGCAGCAAGTGCGAAAATACCTTCGCGGACCAGCCCTTGTGTTCTGCATGCTTCTTCATCGACTTGGGCAGCAGGGTCACGCCGATGAGGGGCGTGAACACGACGGCAACGATCCAGGATACGATGAGTGATACGGCGATGACGACGAAGAGGGTGAAGGTGAACTCGCCGGCGCTGCTCTTGTTGAACGCGACCGGGATGAAGCCCGCGACGGTCACGAGCGTGCCGGTGAGCATCGGGAAGGCTGTGGACGTGTAGACATAGGTGGCGGCCTTGGTGAGGCTGTCACCCAATTCCAGCCGCGCCACCATCATCTCGACCGCGATCATGGCGTCGTCAACGAGAAGGCCGAGCGCGATGATGAGCGCTCCGAGCGAGATCCGTTGCAGCGAAATGCCAAAATAGAGCATCACCATGAAGGTGATGGCCAAGACGAGGGGAATCGCGATCGCCACGACAAGCCCGGCACGGAATCCGAGACTTATGAAACTGATCGCAAGCACGATGGCAACCGCCTCGAACAGGGCTTTTGTGAAGCCTCCGACTGCCTCGTGAACCACTTCCGGCTGATCGGAGACCTGTTCGACCGAAACGCCGACCGGAAGTTCCTGAATGATCCCGGTGATGGTCTTTTCCAGCGCTTCGCCGAAGGCCAAAAGGTTGCCGCCTGTCTTCATGCCAATCGCAAGCCCGATCGCCGGCTTCCCGTTGAAGCGGAAGAGCGAGCTTGGCGGATCGACATAACCGCGACTGATGCTGGCGACGTCGGTCAGCGCAAAGAAGCGGTCGTTTACCCTCAGATTGATGCCGCGCAAGGTGTCTTCGGAGAGAAAGCGGCCGCCGACGCGCAAGGCGATGCGCTCCGGACCCGCCTCGACGAATCCGGACTGCGTCACGGCGTTTTGCGCCTGCAGTGCCGAGATGATCGCGGCGCGGTCGATGCCGAGGGCAGCGATCTTGCGCGTGGAGAACTCGAGATAAATGACCTCGTCCTGCGCGCCGACGATGTCGACCTTGCCCACATCTGGCAGTTTGAGGATCTGAGTTCGGGCATCCTCGGCGAAATCGCGCAACTCCCGCTGACTCAGCCCGTCGCCGCTAAAGGCAAAGATATTGCCGTAGACGTCGCCGAACTGATCGTCGAAGAAGGGACCGGCCACCCCTTGGGGGAACTCGTGCCGGATATCGTCAATCAGGTTGCGCACCCGCGACCACGTGGGCTTCACGTCCTGCGCGTTTGTCTTCGGCAGCAGATCGACGAAAACGATCGTCTGACCGGCGGTGGTGATACTGCGGGTATGCTCGAGATTGTCGAGTTCCTGCAGCTTCTTTTCGATGCGGTCAGTGACCTGCTGCGTCACTTCCTGAGCAGACGCCCCGGGCCACTGGGCCTGGATCACCATCGTTTTAATTGTGAATGACGGGTCTTCCTCGCGGCCGAGAGCCATGTAGGCATACCCGCCGGCGACTGCGAAGATGATCATGAAATACCAGACGAGCGAGCGATGCTCGAGTGCCCAGTCTGAAAGGTTGAATTTGTTCACGGGCGCTGCTCCTGTTCTGTTTTCACGCTCTGTCCCTCGGCCAGCTGGTTGACGCCGGCGACGACCACTTCTTCTCCGTCCTTGAGACCGGAAAGAACCTGGACGGAGCGGACGCCGGTCGGGGAGATGTCGAGCCGTACGGGTCTGAATGAAACGGTGTGGGATGCCGGGTCGACCACCCAGACATGGTCAGCGCCATCCCTCTTGACGACCGCCGTTGCAGGCAGCCCGATGGGTAGCCCCTGCTGCGTCTTTGGCGGCGTAGCGGTGACCACCGATCCAAGACGAAAAACTTCCGGTGCCTTGTCGATGGCGATTTTCAGCCTGTGCGTGCGGGTGCCGGCATCGGCCTGCGGGCCGATCTCGCGCAGGACGCCTGAGGTCCGCAGCGTGTCATCTAGCTGCAGGGCGATGTCGAATCGATCCCCCACGCGCAAGGATTTGAGACGCGCCTCCGGAACGTCGACGATCACGTCACGCCGATCAAGGCGAGCGATTGTGAGGACCGGCTGACCGGCGGTCGCCGTCTGCCCGACTTCCACCCAAGTGGCCGCGACGACACCGTCGAACTCGGCTCTCAGCTCGGCATATCCAAGCTGCTCGCGCGTCTTATCCAGGCTGGCTTTTGCCTTTCCCATATTGGCCCGCGCCGACTTCAGCGCCTGCTCGGCAAGGTCAAGATCCGCGACGCTCGAGGCGCTCGTCGAGGCAAGCCTCCGTTTGCGATCCTCCGTTAGCAGGGCGTTCTCAAGCTGCGCTTGGGCATTGCGCATATCGGCTACGGCGCTGCGGACCGCGAGCTCAAGCGCGAGCGGATCAATCCCGGCCACGATGTCGCCCGCACGCACGAGATCACCCACACCCGCTTTGCGTGATACGACGCGCCCCAAAGTGCGGAATGCAAGATCGGTTTGCACTCCCGCCTGGACGACGCCAGGAAAGCGCACTGTCTGCGCCTGCGCGGCACTGGCGGCCACGGACTTGACGGGTCGCGGCCCGGCCAGCTCGCCAGAGCCAGCGTCCTGACCGCAGCCGGCAAGAAGTGCGACTGCCGCGAGGCCCGAAAGCGAGTAACGAAAGCGGTAACGGGCCATCTTATTTATCCT
This sequence comes from Phyllobacterium zundukense, assembly GCF_002764115.1. Taxonomy (NCBI): domain Bacteria; kingdom Pseudomonadati; phylum Pseudomonadota; class Alphaproteobacteria; order Hyphomicrobiales; family Phyllobacteriaceae; genus Phyllobacterium; species Phyllobacterium zundukense. The sequence continues at coordinate 3,736,160 of NZ_CP017940.1, forward strand.
CCCAGGCCACGGTTTGACCTTCTTTGAGAAACTTTCCTCCCTCGGTGACGATCAAATCCTCCGGAGCGATGCCGCCGGACGCGATGACGTCGCCGTCGCGATACCTTGCGACTGCGATCGTCCGGAGTGAGACAGAGCCGGTGCCGGGAGCGACGCGCCACACGGCGGGCTCGCCTTTGGCAGAGGCGATAGCGCCCGCGGGCAGGACAATTCCCTTGTGCGGCGGGGAACGGAATTCACCGACAACGGGCGTGCCGAGCGGCCATTGCGCATCTTCGGGCAGCGCCACCTTGATACGGATCGTTCCGGTTCTCGTGTCTATGAAGGGAGAGACCTCCCTGACAGTCGCCCGCGTTTCGGGTGTGCGGTCCGCAATCGGCGCAACATTCACACCGGGGAGCGGTTGACCTTCGAGGAAAAAGGCTTCGAATACATTGAAAACGGCGTCACGAGGACCATTATGGGCAAGTGTGAAAGCGGCCTGTGCCGCCGACACGACCCGGCCCACCTCGATGTCCCGCGCGGTGATGATCCCGTCGGCGTCGGCCTTCAGTTTGGTGTGGGAAAGAGCATCCTCCGCCGTCCCAAGAGCCGCTTCGGCAGCCTCCAGGGAGGCTTGCGCCGTGCGCAGCTCCTTATCCGCCCCATCAAAGGTGGCCTGCGAGATGGACCGCGAGCGCAGCAGCGCCTCGTACCGCTCGTAAGTCAGCGCTTTCTGTCTGGCAATCGCCTGCGCCGACTGCAGCCCAGCTTGAGCCACTTCCACATCGGCACGCTGTTCGCTGTCATCGAGGCGGGCGAGAATGTCGCCGGCGTGTACGGGCGAACTGACGTCGACAAAGCGCTCGATCACCCGGCCGCTGACGCGGAACGACAGCTCAGACTGGATCCGCGCCTTCACCTCGCCGGTGATCTCAGCCTTTGGCTGATATTCGGCGAGCGAGGCGTGAATGGCGCGGACATGCTGCGGCGGTAGCGCGACCTCTGCTTTGTCTTCGCAAGCGACGAGCTGGACGCAGGCGAAACCGATTCCAATAAGACGTATAGCCTGCATTTTTTGCTCCATTACGGTTTGCAACCAAAGAGGTATGAGCCAGGCATGCAGCTCAGCCTCCGCGAGAGGGTTCGAGTTTTTATGGTGGTGAGGAATCCGCGCTTGCCGTTGGCGGCTCATCATTTGCGTGACTATTAAGTCATTTCGAACTTTTAGTCAATATGAAATACGCGCATAGGTGCCATGCAGGAGAATGGATGCAAGTCTCTCCGTTTCGGACTGGACTTTTAGGTCAATATGACCTACTCGTGTGTAGAATTTGAGGAATCACGCAATGGCAAACGTCAACCTGATCCGCCGGGCCGAAATTGGACGCGAAAAGCGCGTGAGAACTCGTGCGCAGCTTGTTGAAGCTGCCAATGCGCTGTTTGCCGGGCGGGCCGTGGAATCTGTCACGGTAGATGACGTGGTTCAGGAGGCTGGCGTCGCGAAGGGGACGTTCTACACTCATTTTGATAGCCTGGAAGCATTGACCGCGGCGGTCGCGGAGGAATTGGTCCAGTCGTTCGATGAACTGCTGCAGCCGGGCCGGGCCTCCATTACCGACCCTGCTCTACGCATTGCCTTCGGCTGCAGAGCATTCATCGACAAGGCGCTCAATGACTCCCGATGGGCCGCAGTGGCCGCAAGAATGACAGCGTCCAATCCGCAAAGCGGCGAGAACATCCGCCGCCGTCTCCTCGAGGACCTCCAACACTTATCGGAGGAACCGCCGTCCGCGGAGCTGAAACTCGAGATTGTCGTCGGGATCATGCTCCACATGTTGCGCGTGCTCGGTGTAGACAGGCCGTCCTCGTTCGACCCTGACGCTGTCGTCAGCGCTATCTTGCGCGCGATCGGCCTCAGTCCCCAGCAGGCCGGATCGGTGCTCAAGCGCCTGCCAGCTGCTGGTATGGTGAAGTCCTTGCGAACCACGGCGAGCTAACAAGTATCCAGCGGACAAACTCCGTATGAAGAGGGTCTCAGGAATAGCCCGGCCGGGCATAGTCATCATGTCGATGCGGACAGCCCCTCAGGCGGAGCGCTCCCGAGTGCTCGAAGCGCCGCCTCGAGGGCTTTGCAAGTCAAATCAGGCGTTGGGGCTCGCTCGAAAGTGCCTCGTGTCACCTGCAGCCAAATTCCGACGAAGATGTCAGTGGCGAGTTCCGGGTCCAGCACGGCCATGTGCCCTTGTCTTATGGCTTCGGCGATATCGGCCGTGAGCTTTTTGCGAACTCCGCGGCCGAACTTGTTCGGCTTTTGCAAGGTTTGAACTACCAGCCGCGCCCAGGCAGTATCGGAAACCGCCTTTTCCAGGGATTGCGCAAATGCGAAGGACAGGCGCGCGACCGGATTGCGCAACCCGGCATGAGGAGGTGGTGTCAGCACCTCGTCAAAGCTCCGTTCCAGCTGCACATTCACCGCCGCAATCAACTCCTCGATGTTGCCGAAGTGATAGTAAAACGTGCCCTTGGCGAGGCCCGCCGCCTCTGCCACGGCATCCAAGGTCAGTGCCGCCCCTTCCGCAAGCAGCGTCGCTCCCGCTTTGACGATTTGGGCGCGTGTCCTCTCCCGCCGGTCGCGTCCGATTTTTGCCCGCCGTGCCAGATCAATCTTCGCCATTAGCTATCCTTTTCCGACATTTCACATTGACCTTTTAGTCGAAATGACATAAAAGTTCAATTGAGATAAAACGGACGATTGCCCGTTTGTTATGAAATCCTGCTGCTACAAACGTATGAGGTTATTGATGCCATCCCTTCTTCATCTCGATTCCAGCATACTCGGGGAAAACTCGGTGAGCCGGGCGCTTTCGGCGGCGGTGGTCGCACGGCTCCAAGCTCTCGATCCGATGACTGAAGTGGTTTATCGCGATCTTGCGGCCCAACCGATCCCGCACCTGTCGGGCAAATACGTGAGCGTGGTCCGGGTGGGTCTGGAAGTGGGCCAGGATGCTGCATTAAAGGCGGACCTTGCGCTTGGGACAAGCATTCTAGAGGAGTTTTTGACCGCAGAAACGGTCGTTCTCGGCGTCGCGCAGTACAATTTCAGCGTGCCCAGCCAGCTGAAGGCATGGATCGATCGTATCGCGGTCCCTGGCAAGACCTTCCGTTACACAGAAAAAGGACCCGAAGGCCTGCTTGGCAGCAAACGCGTCATCATAGCGCTGGCGCGCGGCGGCTTTTACGGACCGGGCTCTCCCGCCGAGAGTTTCGAGCACACGCTGAGTTATTTGAAGAGCGTGTTCGCCTTCGTCGGAATCGTTGATCCTGAAGTCATCACTGCCGACGGCGTCAATATCAGCGCCCAGCAGCGCGAGGTATCGCTAAAGGCGGCCCGGGCCGAGATCGGTACACTTGCAATAGCATAAGTGCTTGACCTGCATCGCGAGTTCTTCAATCCCTTCATCTCATCGAGGAGAGGCCGGCCCTCGCCATCGAGTTAGACTCGAAAAGCGCAGCATGACCCAAGTCCGGTCCCGATGGTCCGACATCCTCAAGCGGCATCTGCCAAACATTTACGATATTGCCATTACTGATCGATGGTTCAAAATCAGAAAAGGCGGTTACAAGAACGACATACTGGCACCGGCGCCAAATTCCCGGTTCACACCGTCCAATACGGTCCAGAGACACAACAAAAAGCCCGGTTTTCCGGGCTTTTTGTTGTCTGGAGTGTACTTGCGTGTGTGTGGGGCTCCTGGCATCCAACGCCAATGATGGTGTTATTGATGATATCCTGGAGCCGTGAGTATAACGGTTTGTGCACTATTTGCGCGTCGCCAAGGCGGCGGTGACCCCAAGACCGATGAAGGAGGTGCCGGCGAACCAGCGCTGTAAGCGCAGGAACCGCCGGTTGCGGCGGAGGAAATCGCCTGCAGCGCCAGCGACGAGCGCGAACATTCCGTCGCTGATGATGCCGAGGGCCATAAAGGTCAGCCCGAGTATAAGTATCTGCCAATGCAGCGCGCCACGGGCGGGATCGACAAATTGCGGCAGGAAGGCGAGGAAGAAGATCGCCGTCTTCGGATTGAAGAGGTTGACGACGAAGCCGTCGCGGAAGATGCGGCGCAGCGGCTCGGCCGGTACGACGGGCGCCCGTGGATCGGGGTCTTTGGCCATCAGGGTGCGGATGCCGATCCAGACAAGATAGGCGGCGCCAAGATATTTGACAATCGCGAAGGCGAGTGCCGACGACACGATCAGGGCCGACAGCCCGACCGCCGCCGCGGTGATGTGAACGATGGTGCCGAGATGAATACCAAGCACCGAGACCAGCCCCGCTGCCCGTCCCTGCTCGACCGAGCGCGCGACGATATAAAGTACTGCCGGGCCTGGTGTGAGCAGCAGCACCACCGACGCCGCGACGAACAGGCCCCACAAGGTCAAATCAGGCATGGACTTTCTCCCTCGCTTTTAGCGAGCAAACCATACGGCGGCGACCGGGACAAGACAATGGTGCTCCGAGAGCCTGGCTATCCGAACCCCGGTGCACGCCAGCGATGATAAAGTTAGCCCAATATAACGCATTTTGTATTATGGATACGTCTGATACAATGCTGCCAAAATCACAACAATATGGGGACTATCATGCATCGCGGACTGAGATGCGGAGTCTTTCTGGCAGCGCTTGCTTATTGCTTGCTTGCAGGAATTGTTGCGGCGGACGACAATGAGGACATCGCGACTGGGGAGCGACTTGCTGCTTTTTTGCGTGCCGGTCGCAGCGTCATCTCAAGTCATCAAAACCTTATCAATGACCCTGCGATCGGAAACAAGAACCTTACCGGTCAACGTGTCGTAGCCGAGGCCCTTGAAACGTTCGGGCGCCAAGGAAAATCGGCGGCGGCCGGAAACTTCACTGAGGCTGACAAACAGCTGTTTGACGCCCAGATCGAGGCATTGCGCGAGGTTGTCGACGAGCACCAGAAAATGATCGACACCAAGGGCGTTGGCTTCAAGGGCTTTATTCCTGCCACTTTCGCGCGCCTGGTCAACGAACGCTTTGAGGAAAAAGTAGGGGACCGGGCCAAAATGAAAGTGACCGCCCCGGTGGATCTGGTTCGCAATCGCAAGGCCAGTCCCGACAATTGGGAGCAGAGTGTCATCGAGCAGAAATTCCTGTCTGCCGGTTGGCCGAAGGGCCAGTCCTTCGTTGAAGCCGTCGAAGTGAATGGCCACCCATCGTTCCGCATGCTCATTCCCGAATACTATTCCGCGTCGTGCCTGACATGCCATGGCATGCCCAAAGGCGAGGTCGACGTCACCGGCTACCCAAAAGAGGGAGCGGCTGAAGGCGATTTGGCAGGTGCAATCAGCATCACGCTGTTCAAATGAGCGCGTTCAACGCCATCCGGACCCGTATCGGCCAATTGGCGGACCGGAAAATCCCGATCCGTCTTGTCTGTCTTTCGGCTGCACTGCTCGGGGCCCTGCTGGTAAGCGTTGCCTTCATGACTCACGATCTGCTTGAGAACCAGCGGCGCGTGGAGGAGGCCAACACCCGCTTTCACATGTTCGACGACGCCGCCAAGGCGCACCGGCATTTTGGCGAGGTGCGCTATTGGCTCACGGATCTGTCGGTCAGCCTGCTGACCTTGTCCGAGCGACGGGCCGAGGCGGCTCGCACCGCATTGGAGGAGGATCTGGCGCGCATCAAAGTGTTCGCGCCCGATGCTGCCAACACCATCCAGCAGGGTTCGAAGGCCTATTACGACAAGGCAATGCAGGCGGTAGATGCCTATACGGATGACAACCGCGTCATCGGGAATACACTACTGGCCGCTGCCAGAAACCATAGCGACGAGATCGATGGCGTTCTCACGGCGCTTGGGGAGCGCCTTGAGATGGAGGCGGACCAGGCGCGCGACGCGGCCGCAACCATGGCGCAAAGGACCTATAAACGCGCCCTGATTGCGGTGGGGCTCATTACGATCGCCGGCGCAATCATGACCGCACTGGTGCTTCGGTCGATTCTGGTACCGCTTGGGCGCGTCGACAAAGCCATGGTCCAACTGACAGCCGGACAGGAAAATGTCGAACTGCCGCCGGAAGGCCGCGATGAATTCGGGAGGCTTGCGAAGACGCTGCGGCTGCTTCGCGACAGCCAGACCGAGCGCCGCTCTCTGGAAGCTGCCGCCGAGCGCCAGCGAAACACCGTGCTGACCGCAATCGAGACCATTCCCGACGGCTTCGCATTCTTCGACGCAAAGGACCAGCTGGTCCTGGTCAACCAGCGCTATCTGGAAATATTCCCGGAGCTTGCGGATCTGATGACCCCTGGCCGGACATTCGAGGAAATCATTCGCGCGCAAGCGGAACGGGGCACCGCGGAGATCGGCAGCGCTGGCGTGGAGAATTGGGTGAACGAGGCGATGCGTCGTCACCGGGAGCAGCAAGGCATGGTCGAACGGCTATTCGCCAATGGGACGTGGCTTCGCATTGCCAAGCGCAAGACTCCCGAGGGGGGTACTGTGGCAGTCTATACGGACATCACCGATTTGAAACTCCGCCAGGCGGAACTGGAGGAGGCGAGGCGCGGCGCGGAAGTTGCGAGTGAAGAAAAGAGCCGGTTCCTTGCTTCCATGAGTCATGAATTGCGCACGCCCCTCAATGCGATCATCGGCTACAGCGAGATGCTCATCGAAGATGCGAGTGATCTTGGCAATACCGGTTTTGTCGGTGATCTGAACAAGATAATGGGGTCCGGTCGCCACCTGCTGTCCCTGATCAATGACATCCTCGATCTTTCGAAGATCGAGGCCGGCAAGATGGAGCTCTATGTTGAGCGTCTCAGCCTGAAGCAGCTGCTTGTCGATGTTGAAAACACGGTTGCTCCGCTGATCGCGAAGAATCGCAACCGGCTGACGGTTACGGGATCGGTCGAGCCGGATGAAATTGAGACGGACAGGACCAAGCTGCGGCAGAACCTGTTCAACCTCCTCTCCAATGCCGCCAAATTTACAGAAAACGATGAGATCCGCCTGTCGGTCGAGCGTCGTGCAGATAAGAATGGTGACTGGCTCGAATTTTCCGTCAGCGACAACGGCATTGGCATGACCAAGGAGCAGCAGGCAAAGCTCTTCCAGGCATTTGTACAGGTCGATGCATCGACAACCCGAAATTACGGCGGGACAGGTCTTGGTCTTGCGATTACCCAGCATTTTATCAGGATGATGGGCGGAACCATCGAAGTAGAGAGTGAATTTGGCAAGGGCTCGACCTTTCGCTTCCGGATTCCGGCGAGCGACGCAACGCAGGCTGCACAGAATATTTCTCCGCCGGAAGATGCATCGAGCGTTCGGACACGGAGAACCGTCCTCGTCATCGACGATGAATCCCGGGCACGCAAGTTCATGTCGGATGTCATCCGTGGCGCTGGGTTTGACGTGGTCGAGGCAGCGGGCGGCGAACAGGGCATGGCCAGCATGCGCAAATCACGGCCCGATGCGATCATCCTGGACGTGATCATGCCCGGACAGGACGGCTGGTCAGTGTTGCGCGAAATCAAATCGGACGAGGCGCTTCGCGATATTCCAGTAATCCTTGCCACCGTCGTGGCAGATCGCGAGATGGGGCTTGCCTTCGGCGCCGCGGATCACCTGATCAAGCCAGTCGATCCCCAGCAGCTGATCGAAACGTTGAATGCCGTTGCGGGCAATGATCGACACGATGTCCTCGTCGTCGATGACGACCCTGCGACGCGTGAACTTTTTCGCAGGGTGCTGGTTCGCGAAGGCTGGCGCGTTCGGGAGGCTACCGACGGTCGGCGCGGTCTCGAACAGCTTGAGGCAGGGCGGCCAACAGTCATGGTGCTCGATCTCATGATGCCGAACATGGATGGTTTCGGGCTGCTCCGGGCTATCCAGGAAAGGCCGGACCTCGCCGATATTCCCGTTGTCATTGTCACGTCGAAAGACTTGACGCACGAGGAACTGGAATGGCTTGGCGTGCACGCGAGCGAGGTCATCAGAAAGGGAACGAGAGGGCGCGCAGATCTTATCGCTGCCCTGAAGCGACATGTGCCACTCAATGAGGAAGCCTGAGGAGCCGAAACAGGATGGTCAAAATTCTTCTCGTCGAGGACAATGAGATGAACCGCGACATGCTTTCCCGCCGGTTGGAACGGCGGGGGTATGAGGTGATCATCGCGACCGATGGGCTCGCCGGCGTCGAGGCGGCGATGGAAGCGAAGCCTGATCTGGTGTTGATGGATATGAGCCTGCCGGTGATCGATGGCTGGGAAGCAACGAGGCGGATCAAGGAGAATCCCGCTACCGCGGCAATCCCTGTCATTGCTCTTACTGCCCACGCCATGGCCGATGACCGCAAGAAAGCGATCGACGCCGGTTGCGATGATTATGATACCAAGCCGGTCGAATTGCCTGGATTGCTCGACAAAATCATCCGCCTGACCGGAGGATAATCGTCATGACGCAAGCTCCTGACATCGGTTATCGCGCCTATGTCACCAGAATCGTCGAGAAAATCGTTGATCCCGCGCAGGCAATCCTGAGCTATCAGGAGCTGGTCGTGGAGGAAGTGCGCGAGGTTGGCCCTGCCGAAACGCTGCCGGATCTGGAGACAGTGCTCCATGCAGCCCGTGAATTGAACGCCATGATCAAGCGGCTTCTCGATCGGGAAGTGTCCGACGCCAGCGGCATCCCCACCGGACTTGCCATGTTGCGGCATGATTTGCGTACGCCGATGAATGCGATAATCGGTTATTCGGAAATGATCCTGGAGGATTTTGCCGACAGCCTGTCGCAACGCATCGCAGATGACATATCGAGGGTTATCAATGAAGGCCGAAATCTACTTGAGCAGATCGATGCTGGGCTGGACATTTCCTCTTTTGATCGCGGTGAAGAACCGGGAAACCAGACCGATGCAACGATCGCGGCTAACCTGGCACGAACGATAGCGGCTGGACCATCCGCGCGGCCTGAGGAGACAGGCCGCATCCTTGTCGTTGATGACTCCGCCTCAAACCGCGATCTGCTGGCGAGGCGTCTTGGTCGTGAGGGACATACCGTTGTTGCGGCAAGCTCTGGCGAAGAAGCACTCAAAATCCTGGAGACCCAGGAATTCGACCTTGCGCTGGCCGACATCCTGATGCCCGACATGAACGGCATCGAGCTGCTCGGCCGCCTGAAGTCGGATGCGCGTTTGCGCGAGATTCGTGTCATCATGATTTCGGGCCTGAAGGATCATGACGCAGTCATCCGTTGCATTGAAGCGGGGGCCGAAGACTATCTCCAAAAACCGATCGATCCGATCCTGTTGCGGGCGCGCATTACCGCCTGTCTTGAACGCAGTCGCTGGCGCGAACGGGAAAGGCGATATCTGTCTCAAATCGAGTTCGAAAAGAAACGGGCCGATGAACTGCTTCACGCAATTCTTCCAAGGCAGGTGATAAGGCGGCTGGCTGACGGTGAAGAGGTAATCGCCGACCGTATCGAGACGGCCACGATCATTTTTGCAGATATTGTCAATTTTACAGAGTATGCAGCGCGAACACCGGCAGCGGCATTGGTGCAACGGCTCGGTAATCTGTTTTCACGTTTCGACGAACTTGCCGATCAATATGGTGTCGAGAAGATCAAAACCATCGGCGATGCTTATATGGCCGCAGCCGGACTGCCCGACCCTCGCCCGGATCATGCTCTGGCCGCAGTTGCCTTTGGCAAGGCATTGCTGGCCGAAATGTCCAGTGGCATGGGGCCGAAGCCTCCTCTTACCCTGCGCATTGGAATAAACACCGGGCCGGTGATCGCCGGTCTGATCGGCCGGAAACGATTTGTCTATGACGTGTGGGGACATACGGTCAACGTTGCCAGCCGGATGGAATCCTACGGAATTCCGGGACGAATTCAGGTATCGCAGAGCACGTTCGAAGCGCTCGGGGCGAACGCCATGGATGCTCACCAGAAAGTGATGGAGATAAGGGGGATCGGCAAATACACTACCTACGTGCTTTCCTGAATCGGAGGAACGGCAAGAGCTGCCAGGCATGTGTTTTGTGCCAACCAACCTGTTCGATGAACAAGTCAGTTTTCTATCTTCGAGGAGTTGAATGATGATCGTCAATCGCCGTCAGTTGATTGCAGCGTCCGGTGCGGCGCTTGCCGGTACTGTTCTTTCACCGGCAATATCCGCGTTCGCCGCCACCGCCCTTGTACAAACAAAGCTCCCTTACGACGAGAATGCGCTTTCGCCGACGATTTCTGCCCGGACGGTAGGCCTGCACTATGGCAAACATCACGCCGGCTATTTCAAGAAACTGAACACGCTGGTGCAAAACACAGCCTATGCCGATTTGTCGCTTGAGGAGATCGTCACAAAATCCAGCGCGGCGAAAGACCAGCCGATTTTCAATCAGGCGGCACAAGCCTGGAATCATGATTTCTACTGGGCACAATTCAACGGTGGGCCCGCGGCGCCAACCGGCAGTTTCAAAGAAGCCGTCGAGCGTGATTTTGGCGGGATGGACGGCTTGAAGAAGAAAGTCGTTGAGACCTCGGATACGGTTTTTGGCACCGGTTGGGTCTGGCTCGTCAAAGACAATGAGAAACTTGATGTCCTTGGATTGCCGGACGCAGGCACTCCCCTCGCGGTCGGCAAGGTCCCTATCATTGGAATCGATGTGTGGGAGCACGCCTATTATCTCGACTACGAAAACCGCCGTACCGAACATGTGGGCGCTGTTCTCGACAACCTTGTCAACTGGCGCTACGCGAGCGAGCAATTCTAGCGTAAGTTTTGCCTATTTAGAGCCGATCATAAATGCATATGCGGGCTGCGAAAGTGAAACTGGCCGAGGTTTTCGGCAGGTGCCGTTCGCGCTTCAACCCTGTATTGAAGAACCTTTTCGCGGGCATGACGAACGGTCTCACGGACGATTGCCGCTTTCATCGCCCCCGGCTGTCCGCCGTCAGTCCGCATCGACGTAATCCGTAAGCTCCCAATTTTCATCCCGGACGGCGGGCCGGTCATCAACCTCCGCTTGGTAGGCCAGAACGATGATGGCAAAGAATGCCAGAACCAGGGTAAAATCATGCATCTGCTTATCCTCATCCCGGGGGCGGATCAGAGAGCCGGCCTAAGCACGGCATGCCAAAAGTCTAAGACAATGGTGTTCTAATGGAGGCACCACGTGGGCAATTGGAGGGAATTTGCTCACCTTGCATTTACTGCGTCAGGCAAAAGCAGTTGCAACTCTTGATTGCGGTTGGCCCGATAGCGCATGGATCGCGCGCAGCGGCGATCGAAAGTCTGATTGAAAGGATATTCCCATCGATTTCTGAGCGGGTTTACAAAATAAATTCGGATGGCAAGTCAGCGCCTATGACATTCAACACCTGGATGGAAAAGTCCGTCCAGCCATCGCCGTCCAGATCGCCTTCGACAAATCCGTAATATTGATCGAGGAAATATTCAAACCGCAGTTCACCGGCAACACCTGAAAACGGCGCCTCTCCGACATAGTGGAATGCCTGATCGCCATTGATAGCGGAATTCGCGTCTATGGTACTGAGGTCAATAATGTCATCAGCGCCAACACCATCGATGGTGGTGCCGATCTCAGCCGCGGAGTTATAGACAAAAGTGTCCCTGCCACCCCCGCCCCAAAAATAGTCATCCCTGCTGGCAATGAATGTATCATCTCCCGCGCCTCCGAGCAGAAAATCGACGTCCAGACCACCAATGAGCGTGTCGTTGCCGTCGCCGCCCTCCAGCCAGTCCCGGCCGTCACCGCCGTTCAGCGTGTCATCCGCGTCACCGCCTTTTATCGTGTCATAGCCGTCGCCGCCGTTGATGGAAACCCGCGTCAGGCTGGCGCTGCCGTCGAAGATGTCGGCAAAGGCGCTCCCGAAAATGCTCTCGACGGATATCAGTGTGTCGCCGGCAAGGTTTATCCGGTCGATGCTGGCATTGACTGACTCTGCACTGGCCGAATAGTCCACAGAATCGATACCGTCGCCGCCGTCGATAATATCGCGGCCCGGAACACCGATGAACCGGTCGTAACCGCCTGCGCCATGCAGCGTATCGTCGCCTTCACCGCCGTCGATGATGTCCCGGCCGTCGCCGCCATCGATCCAGTCATTCCCCGCCCCGCCGAGAAGATGGTCATCGCCAGCACCGCCGCTCAGCCGGTCGATGCCGGTGCCGCCGTCGAGGGTATCGTTGTTGTCGCCGCCACGCAGCCAGTCGTCCCCGTCGCCGCCGAGAAGGTGATCGGGGCCGATACCACCATCGAGCCAGTCATTGCCAAGGCCGCCAATCAGAGTGTCGGCCCCAGCGCCACCATTCAACCGGTCATCGCCGGTGCCGCCGTCAAGCGTATCGCTGCCATCGCCGCCATAGAGCCAGTCATCGCCATCCTGACCATAGATGTGATCGTCACCGGCAGCACCATCTATCCAGTCGGTGCCCGCGGCACCGACGAGATGATCGGCACCCGGTCCGCCTTTCAGCCGTTCGCCATCCAGCAGGTCCCCGCTGTCAAGCGGCAGCAGGAGTCCTGAATAGATCCGATCAGCTATTCTCGGCATATCACCCTCACATCATGAAATCATTCACGTTCCAGTCGTGATCGAAGTCGCCATGGACCTGGATCACCAGATCAGCCTTGCCATCACCATCGACATCGCCTTCGATATGCACATAGTCCTGGGAGGGAGCGTTATCCGGCACGACAACCCGCAATTCTCCGGCGGCACCGGTGAAATCACCGCTGCCGATAAAGTGGAACGCCTGATCGCCATTCACGGATGTGTCGGCGTCGATGGGCCTCAGATCGAACTTGTCGCCCTCGGCGAAATTGAAATCAGTGATCGTGTCGGCAGGCGGTTCCCGACCTCCCTGAATGCCTTGCACGGCATTGCTAAAACGGAACGTGTCGGCCCCGGCTCCACCCGTCAGCATATCATAGCCTAAATAGCCATCGAGGACGTTGTTGCCAGCATCACCGGTAAGGACGTCGTTGTAAATGCCGCCGGACAGATTCTGAAAGTTTGACAGGGTGTCCCCATCTGAATTTTCGCCAGTGGCGAGATTGACGCTCACCCCGGCTCTGGCATCGGCATAGGATAGCGTATTGATACCGCTGCCCCCATCCATGACGTCACTGCCGGCGCCCCCGGTAATCGTATCATTGCCATCACCGCCGGATAGCCAGTCATTGCCGGCACCACCGCTGACTCTGTCGTTACCCGCACCGCCGCTCATACGGTCGACGCCAGCACCGCTGCGCAGGAAGTCATGGCCTTCGCCGCCATGTACCCAATCATCGCCGTCGCCGGTAAAGACGTTATCGGAACCCGCGCCCGCATTAATCCAATTTGTCAGACGCCCGCCCGAACCGCCGGTGATAGTGTCGTTGCCCTCACCGCCGCTCAGGCGGTTCTCGCCTTCCCCTCCAGCAATCGCATCATTGCCATCGCCGCCATAGATCCAGTCACCCTTGTCGCCGACTTCGGCGCCGTTACCGCCATCGAGATGGTCGTCGCCAAGACCGCCGTCGATCCAGTCACTTCCCGCGGCACCAATGATATAGTCCCCATCGGCACCGCCATGCAGCTGGTCGTCACCGTCGCCACCGTTCATGCGGTCGATACCGGCAGCGCCATCAAGTATGTCATTGCCGGCATAGCCGGAAATCCAGTCGTCACCGGGACCGCCCAGGAGCGTATCGTCGCCGGAGGTGCCGGCAATATTGTCTCCGGGAACCGCGAGCGTATCATTGCTGGTCATGGCAAAATGCCAATGCCTGTCGTCCTGCTCGAAACGAGCCTGATCAACCATCTCCTCCTCCTGGGCTTTCTCCTCACATCATAAAGTCGTTAGCCGACCAATCATGATCGAAATCGCCGCTGACCTGGATGACAAGGTCGGCCGTGCCGTCACCATTGATGTCGGCCTCGATGTGCACATAATCCTGGGGCGAGGCATTGTCCGGAACAACGACTCGCAATTCACCGGCCGCACCGGTGAAGTCGCCACCGCCGATGAAGTGAAAGTCCTGATTGCCCGCCGCGCTGGTATCGGCATCGATCCTGCTCAGATCGATCTTGTCTCCTTCGTCCGAGCTGAAATCGACGATACTATCGGCATAGGCCTGGCCATCGTGTTGCTGGTCACCCCGCTCGGCATGATCGAAGCGGAAGATGTCGGAGCCAGCGCCGCCCGCCAGCACATCGAAGCCGAATCCGCCAGCGAGGACATTGTTGCCCGCATTGCCGGTAAGGAAGTCGGCATACTGACTGCCGGTCAGATTCTCGACTTCGACCAGTGTATCGCCAGTCGAATTCTCGCCCGTGGAAAGATCGATGGTGAGCCCGCTTGCGAATGTTGTGTAATCGACCGTGTCGGTACCTGCACCACCAACGATGATATCGGCACCGTCACCACCGACCAGAAGGTCATCGCCGTTGCCACCGGCCAGAACGTCATCCCCGGCACCGCCCAACAGCGTATCATTGCCGTCGCCACCGAGGAGAATGTCGTCGCCGGCTCCGCCATCGAGGTGGTCATCGCCCGCGCCGCCTTCGAGAGTGTCAGCGCCATTGCCGTCTGCACCGCCAGCCAGCCAGTCGTTGCCATCACCACCAAGGAGATGGTCATCGCCGGTGCCGCCGTTCAACCTGTCGTCGCCTCTGCCGCCCCAGAGCGTGTCGTTGCCATCGCCACCGCGCAGCCAGTCATCGCCGTCGTCGCCAAGCAGCTGATCCGCGCCTGCGCCGCCGTCGAGCCAGTCGGTGCCCGTGCCGCCAATGAGCGAATCGTTGCCGGCACCGCCGTTCAAGCGGTCGTCACCGTCATCGCCGATAACCGTGTCATTGCCGTTGCCACCGTAGAGCCAGTCTTCACCATCTCCGCCTTCCAGACGGTCATCGCCGTCGCCGCCATCCATCCAGTCGCTGCCGGCACCACCGGCGACATAGTCAGCACCCGCGCCGCCGTTCAACCGGTCGTCACCTTCGCCGCCGTTCAGCCGGTCCTCGCCTTCACCGCCGATGAGCGTGTCATTGCCCTCGCCGCCACGCAGCCAATCATCGCCTGCACCACCATTGAGATAGTCGGCGCCTGCTCCGCCATCCAGCCAATCCGTGCCCGCGCCGCCAAGGAGCTTGTCGTCTCCCTCGTCGCCGCTCAGCCGATCCTCGCCCGCACCGCCGTCAAGCGTATCGTTGCCGTCGCCGCCATGGAGCCAGTCCTCGCCCTCGCCACCGAGGAGCGTGTCATCACCCGCGCCGCCATCGAGCCAATCGGTGCCAGCGCCGCCTGACAATGTGTCGTTGCCATCGCCTCCCGCCAGGCCGTCATCGCCGGCAAGACCCACCAGTACATTGTCGCCGCTGTCGCCCGACAGCCTGTCGCCGAAGGCCGAACCCACGAGATTCTCGAAGCCGGTGGCAAGCCGGTCGCCTTCCGCGTCGCCGCCCCAGGTACCGAGAACACCCAGCCCGTTGAGACCGCCAAGATGAACGAACACCGCCTCGGGCGAACTCTCGTAACCCAGCGTGTCGACACCATCGCCGCCGAACAGCAGATCGGAACCGCCCTTGCCCTCGATGTAGTCATTGGCGCTGCTGCCAAAGATCCGGTCGTCATCGTCGCTGGCGATAATTACCTGGTCGACGCCATTGCCTGGATGAATATCGACGAGCTCAAGCAGGGTTTCGGTCAGCGCCATTTTAGGCCTCCATTTCGGACAGATTCGGGACTGTTTATTTGTCTATAGTTCGGCAATGAACTACAAAACAATCATCAAGCCAAATGAAATTTTGATTACGTAGTATTCTTTAAATGTAATGCCAATGTACTTCAAAATTTGAATTATTTTCTTCTTGAAATTATTGTTACTTTTCAATGGAAGCGAATTCCCACCAGACGTGGCGGAGGGCCAAAAATGGGCTTGGGGCATTCCTGCAAGCCAAAGTGCGGCGGCCTACCGTACCGCATGGTACGGTGCAATCGTCTCGCTGTCGGGACCGATGGCTGCAAGGGCAATTGCGGCTGCCCTCGCGGGAAAATCCGACACGGGCATGCCGGTTCTTGGACGACTTCAAACACGAATGGTCAATTTTTCAGAAATTCTGCCGATTCTCATACTAAAAACTGCGAAAATGGGACGAGTTTATCAACCTGTGCGCGAAATTTTGATGCAGGCGGTTGAATTTTCGGCTTTTCGTCAGAACTTGCCAACGACGTTGAGGAAGACCCCTTCGTCGTTAAGGGTGAGGTCTCTGAGGTCGTCGGAGAAGCAGCCGAAATTATAGCCAACGCCGATCTTGAAGTTATCGCCGACATTGCGGTAGAGCGCGACGAGCGCGCCGTAGTCGGTCGTCTTGGCCTCCGGCATGGCGAGGACCCGGCCTTCGACCAGCGCATCCCAGCTCTTGATGAAACTGACATCCGCCCGGATGATTCCGAGGTGGGCCGTGGAGGTTTCCCAGTCGGAAAAGGCCCCGCGATCCTCATCCAGTCGTTGCCGCACCTCGCCAAAACGCATGCCAACTGCGACGCCGCCCGAATCGGTGGTGAGGTTATAGGTACCCGCCTTGTAGATATACCAATCGACCCAGGCCGTGTCGGGACCGGCCGAGAACTCGCTGGGCTTCCCAGCTGAGACTCCAAACGTATGATCTAGGTTTGCGATGACGAGTTTGGCGACGAGATCGATGCCAGCCCCATCGACAGAGCCGGCGTTCTTGAAGATCGCTCGCTTGCCCTGTCCAGTGCCGACGGTTGTCGTTTCTACGATATCAGGCAAATTTACCAGAACAAGTTTGCCAGCCGCTGCCGGCGCAACGTCCAGGACTGACAGAAGCAGCAAAAGGAAGAGCGCAAGGATGTTCTGGAAACGGGATATGCCTGTGCTTTCAGGTCGTGCGCAATAAGTCTTCATTTTGAAAATACCCAGTCTGAAAATTCATAATCGAAATTCGAAAAATGCAACTTCAGGTAGTTATTTCAGAAATACGACGCGATTAAAAAGAGAAACGAACACGAATCACTGACACATATGCAACTTATGCTGTCAATTTGAATACATTAACCCAAGAGTTGTAGTCAATCCGCAACTTTAGTTGTATAACTCTTAGCATTATTCGTAAGTTATACAATCTATGATTGCATACAGGAATGTGCGCTTCCTGCCGAGGGCCGGTTGATCGGGTAGTTTTGCGCCGGAGCCCCAGTGAGTTCCAGGCTGCCACAAATCGAGTTCATGTTCGTCGTTGCAACCCTGGCTCCGGTCAACTAATATATTAATTCGAATTGGAGACACCATGGACACCCTTAACCCACCCAGGCACCTGCGCCTTCACGCCAGCGACAATGTCGTTGTGGCAGTTGATACATTTCAAATTGGCCAGAGCATTGAAGGGGTGGCCGTCACGGATCGCGTACCGCGCGGGCACAAACTCGCATCCCGATTGATTGCCGCAGGCGAGCCCGTCCGCAAGTTTGGCCAGATCATCGGCTCTGCTTCGAAGCGGATCGAGCCGGGCGAGTGGGTACATGAGCACAATCTCAACTATAGTGATTTTGTGCGCGAGCCGGATGCGGCCCATGCGATCTATGCCAACGGCATTCTGCCGGCCCATGAGCGTGCGACCTTCGAAGGGTTCCGCCGTGCCAATGGCCGCGCTGGGACACGCAACTATATCGGCGTTCTGACTTCGGTGAATTGTTCCGCTTCCGTTGCCCGCTTCATCGCCGAAGCCGTGCAGAAATCGGGGCTGCTCGATGACTATCCGATGGTCGATGGCATCATTCCCCTCGTCCATGGCGGCGGCTGCGCGCTCGATGTAAAGGGCGAGGGCTACGAAGTCCTGAAGCGGACCCAGTGGGGCTATGCAACCAATCCGAACATCGCCGCTGTGCTGATGGTCGGTCTCGGTTGCGAAGGCTTCCAGATCGGCCGCTGGAAAGAAGCCTACAACATTGTCGAGAGCGACACATTCCGCAGCCTGACAATCCAGGAGGTGGGCGGTACACGCAAGACGATGGAAGCAGGCGTCGCTGCCGTGCGGGACATGCTGCCGGTGGCTGCCAATGTGAAGCGCGAGACCATTCCCGCATCCGAGTTGATGCTTGCGTTGCAATGCGGCGGATCCGATGGTTACTCCGGCATTACGGCAAACCCGGCGCTGGGCGCTGCCGTCGATCTGCTGGTGCAGCAAGGTGGCACGGCCATTCTCTCCGAAACCCCGGAAATCTACGGCGCGGAGCACCTTCTCATCGAACGGGCGTCCAATCCCGAAGCGGTGCAACGGCTGCAGGCCGTTATCGCCTGGTGGGAGGATTATACCGCCCGCAACAAGATGGAGATGAACAACAATCCTTCGCCAGGCAACAAGGCCGGCGGCTTGACCACCATCCTCGAAAAATCACTGGGCGCTGTCGCCAAATCCGGTACAACGCCGCTCGAAGCGGTCTATGGCTATGCCGAACCGGTGACCGCCCACGGCCTCGTCTTCATGGACACGCCGGGCTATGATCCCGTTTCGGCGACGGGCCAGGTCGCAGGCGGTGCCAATGTTCTCGCCTTCACCACAGGGCGCGGCTCGGCCTATGGCTGCAAGCCGACTCCATCGATCAAGCTCGCCACCAACACGCCGATGTACAACCAGATGATCGAAGACATGGACATCAATTGCGGCGACGTTCTCGATGGCGTGTCGATCGAAGACAAGGGCCGCGAGATCTTCGAGCGCATCCTGAAGGTCGCATCGGGCGAGCGCAGCAAGTCGGAAGAGCTCGGCTATGGCGACGCAGAATTCGTGCCCTGGCAGATCGGCGCGACGATGTAGGCCAGGTCAGCCGCTACATAAAAACGGGAGCCCACGGCTCCCGTTTGCTTTTGTTGTGCCTCAAGCAGTGGTCTGCTGCTTAGCACGGGCAACGATCTGCGTCGGGTTGACGAAGCGCAGAGCAATCAGCAGCCATATGAGCGTTGTTACCATATAGACCACCGCCATGGCATCGATCGATTGCACGGCGCGGACGCCAGAGGCAAACACCGAATAATACAGCGCGACGACAAGTGTCTGGCTGGTTGGACCGGCGGTCAGAAAGGTCAGCTCGAACATCGCAATAGTACGTACCAGAACAAGCAGTAAAGCCGCGAGGATGCCCGGCAGCAGCATGGGCAGCAGCACATGCACGAACAGCTGGAACGTGCCCGCACCGAACACCCTTGCCGCCGCCTCGACCTTCGGGTCGATCTGTTCGATGAAGGGAATCATGACGAGGATCACGAAGGGAACCGTCGGCACCAGATTGGCGAGAACGACGCCCCAGAATGTACCCCCGACACCCGCCTGATACAGCACTGTCGCTAGCGGAATACCGAAGGTGATCGGCGGCACCAGCAGCGGCAGCAGGAAAAGCAGCATGACCAGCTTCTTGCCGGGAAAGTCACGTCGCGCCAGGGCGTAGGCTGCGGTCACGCCCAGAAGCCCAGAAAGCGCAACCACGGTGAACGCTATCTGGAAGGTGACGATGAGAACATCACTGAGCTGGAATTCCGACCAAGCGGTGAAATACCAGTTTGTTGTCCAGCCCGCCGGCAGCCATGTGCCAAGCCAGCGCGTCGCAACGGAGGAGATGATCACGGTCGCGATCATTGCCAGGAGATTGATGACGAAGAAGGCAACGACGACCCAGACTGCAGTGATCCAGAGCTTTGCGCCAATGGTTGTATCGCGGATCATTGTCAGCCCTTCCCGCCAGCGGTCGAGCCGCGATAGAACATGTTGCGTATGCCAAGGACCGCTACGACGATGAGCAGCTGAACAACCGCCATGATCATCGCAATCGCCGACGCCATCGAATAATCATACTGCTCGAACGCCGCCTGATAGGCAGCAATCGAGATGACACGCGTTGGTCCCGCGGGTGCGCCGAGCAGAACCGCTGAGGGGAACACGGCAAAGGCCTGGACGAAGGACAGGCAAAAGGCGATGGCAAGGCCTGGAACCAACAGAGGCAGCATGACATGGCGGAAGCGCTGCCAGCTTCCAGCGCCATGGGTCGCGGCAGCCTGCTCAAGCGCGGGGTCTACCCCTGACACGTAAGACAGGATCAGCAGGAAGGTGAACGGGAAGCCTGTAATGATCAGCGATGAAAAAACGCCCCAGTAATTATTGGTCAGCTTGACTGGCCGGTCGATCATTCCGATCAGCATCAGGGTTCGGCTGAACCAGCCTTGCGGCCCGAGATAGTTCAACAGGCCTTCTGCAACCAGCACGGTCCCCAGCGTTACGGGCAGGACAAGGATCGTCGTCAGCAGTCTCTGATGCGTCATCAGTCGCACCCGGAAAGCAACCGGCAGCGCTATGGCGATGCTGATGATCGTCACGGGCACGGCCAGCCAGAGCGTTGTCAGTATCGTGTCGTACAAAAACGGGTCGGAGAAGAACTTCTGATAGTTGGCTAAGGTTCCGCCCTCCTTGGGCGTAAAGGACAGGATCAAGCCATAGATGAAAGGATAGATGAACACTGCCAGCAGGAAAAGCACCGCTGGCAGCACCAGAAGCGTGACACCGTCAATGCCGCGCAGCGCCAGACGCTGACGCAGCGATATGCCGTAATCGTACGAGGTTGAGGTAACGTTTGCCATGTCCATCACGCTGCAAAGGCTAGCGCACGCGCAGGGTCGACAGACAGCCAGATGGCACTGCCGAGCTCAGCGGTTTGCGGGGCATGAAACACGAGTTCGAGACCTTCCGCCGTACGCGCGGTTCCAACAAATTCGCGGCCGCGATACTCGATCGTTTCGACGACAGCTTCCACCGCCTGGTCGGAGCGCGTGCCAGCAACGACATCGTCGGCGCGAGCAGCAATAACGGCCGTGTCCCCGACTTTCAGCGAGGCACGGGCGGTTCCCGTCAATGTGGCATTGCCGACGGCAACGGTGGTTCGGTCGCCCTCCTTGGCAATGACCTTGCCTGTGAGACGATTGCGATACCCCATGAATTCGGCCACGTCCAAATGATCGGGACGCTCGTAGAGATCGCTGGGCTTGCCCACCTGGCGGATTTCACCGTCCCGCAGCACCACGACACGATCGGCCAGAGACAGGGCTTCGTCCTGATCATGGGTGACGTAGACAGTGGTGGCGCCGAGCTGATTGTGGATGCGGCGAATTTCGGCACGCATTTCCAGACGCAGCTTTGCGTCGAGGTTCGACAGCGGCTCATCCATGAGCACCAGCGGCGGCTCGATGACGATGGCACGGGCGATGGCCACGCGTTGCTGTTGGCCGCCGGATAGTTGACCTGGCAGCTTGTGACCCTGTCCCTGGAGACGCACAAGGCTCAATGCTTCTTCAACGCGCCTGTCGATCTCCGCCTTCGCCACTTTGCGCATTTTCAGGCCAAAGCCGATGTTCTGGCGCACGGTCATATGCGGGAACAGCGCATAATTCTGAAAGACCATGCCAAAGCCGCGATCCTCCGGCTTCAACGTGTCGATACGCTTGTCGTCGATGAAAATACCGCCGCCCGTCGTCGAGAGCAGTCCGGCAATGCAGTTGAGCGCGGTAGACTTGCCGCAGCCGGATGGTCCGAGCAGAGCGATGAACTCGCCCTTGCGGATATTTAGCGAGACATCCTTCAATGCATTATGTGAGCCGAAGGCGCGACTCATATGATCAAGGCGGATTTCATGGAATGGCGATGACGCAAGCAGCATCTGGCAACCTCATAGCTGAGCGCATCCGGGGCAATCCCGGATAGCGTTATATCAAGCACCAATCAGGACTTCTTGCC
This sequence comes from Phyllobacterium zundukense, assembly GCF_002764115.1. Classification (NCBI taxonomy): domain Bacteria; kingdom Pseudomonadati; phylum Pseudomonadota; class Alphaproteobacteria; order Hyphomicrobiales; family Phyllobacteriaceae; genus Phyllobacterium; species Phyllobacterium zundukense. Next base: position 3,757,978 of record NZ_CP017940.1, read on the forward strand.
CGCGACTTCTTCATCCCAACGGCGGAACGCGACGACCATCGAAGACGGCTCGAGCGGAATTTCCACCGGGTTGTTGGCGATCCAGTCCGCATATTCCTTGCGGCCGAACTCGGCGATTGCATCCTGGCTTTCCTGCGGTGCCATGGAGAGAGGTACATCCTTTACGGCAGGACCCGGATAGAAATAGCCCTTGTCGTAGGTAAAGGCCTGCTGTTCCGGTGTCAGCAGGAAGCTCATCAGGTCGAGAAGAACCGCAAGCTTTTCGTCGGCGATGCCTTTCGGCACACACATGTAATGGGCGTCGGCCACCCAATGGAAACCCTTGAGCGTCGCTACCGCTGCTTCCTTCGGAACCACGCCCAGCACACGCGGATTAATGTCCCATCCAGTCGTCGAGACCGTCATGTCGCGCGTCCCTTCGCCGAGCTCCTTCATCAGCGCGCCGGTACCGGTCGGATAGTACTCGATATATTTGTGCAATTCCTTGAGGTAGGCCCAGGTCTTGTCCCAGCCCTTCACCGGATCATGCGGATCGCTGTCGCCGAGAAGGTAGGGCAGGCCCATCAGGAAGGTACGTCCGGGGCCGGAGTTGGCTGGACGTGCATAAAGGAACTTGTTCGGATTTTCCTTGGCCCAGGCAAGAAGCTCTTCTGCCGTGGTCGGAACCTTTTTCACGCGATCCGGCATGTACTCGAGGAGCGGACCGGACGGGTAATAGGTGACGATGACACCATGGTCCTTGCCAAGCGCCAGCATGCGATGCGCGGGCTCCTGATAGATTGCAGCAAGATCCGGCAGGGAAGCTGAGTGGTCGGGGAGCAGCTTGACCCAAAGGTCCTGCTCGAGGCCGGCGGACAATGCGTCGGTGCCGGTGAGAACAAGGTCGATATCAAGCCTGTTCGCAGCCTGCTGGGCTTTCAACTTGCCTGGAAGTTCCGGCGCCGGCGCCTTGGTGAAAGTGATCTTCGACACGAGTTCTGGCTTAGCCTTGGCGTAGTTTTCGATAGCCATCTGCGTCAGGGCGAGATTGCCGGCCACGTCGGCCACGTTCAACGCCACAGGCGACGTCGGCAGTGCCAGCCTGGATTGAGCAAAAAGACGCGTTGCCGGCAGCGTGGCGACAGCTGCCAGACCGCCAATGGCTTGTCTGCGTGTAATGCGGATCATGATTTCCTCCCTGTTGATTCTCAATATCCTGTTTTCAGGCATGACCGGGTTCCCATATCCGATCGCTATTGAGATTTAATATATTAATCTATCAGATCGAGATAGCAAGGTCTTTCACCCTACAGCTTTGTCCCGGCAACGGTTCGCGCCGCCCCTTCCTTTAGAAGCCTCTCCAGGGCATCGCCGACAGTCCGGCGGAATTCGATATTTCCGGGTAGGTCCTGGCCGAATATTTGCCCGAGGCCAAGATAGGCATCGAGCAGCTCGCCGGCAGATGTCTTTCCTTCGGTGCGCTGTTTGAATTCATTGGCGAGCGGATCGCGCACATCGATGGGCTTGCCGTTCTCATCCAGGGCGGTTGCGTACCGCATCCAGCCGGCCACGCCGAGAGCAAGACGGTCGAAAGGTTGTTTCTGCTCCAGCCGCTTGCGGATCGTGTTCAACAGGCGCTGCGGCAGTTTTTGTGAGCCATCCATGGCGATCTGCCAGGTGCGATGGCGCAGTGCCGGATTGCGGAAGCGTTCGCGCAGTTGGGCCTTGTATGCATCGAGATCGAAGCCCGGCAGCGGCGGAAGTGTCGGCGATATCTCCTCGTCCATCATCGCTTCGATAAGCGCATTGAAGCCCTCGGCTTTCATCACATCGGAAACGGTCTCATGGCCGGCAAGGTAGCCAAGATAGGCCAGTGTCGAGTGACTGCCGTTGAGCAGCCGCAGCTTCATCAGCTCGAAGGCATCGACATTTTCGACGAACGTAACCCCAAACTTCTCCCACTCCGGCCGGCCGGAAGGGAAATGGTCCTCCACCACCCATTGCGTAAAGGGCTCGGTCATGATCGGCCATGCATCCGCCAGTCCCGTCGCATCGGCCACTGCAGTACGATCTGCGTCGGTTGTGGCCGGGACGATCCGGTCGACCATGGTTGAAGGGAAGGCGACCGTGGCGCGAATAAATTGCCCCAATCCGGCATCCCGCAGCTCGGCGAAGCGGGTGACGACCCTCTTCAGGGTTTCGCCATTGGCCGGAAGATTATCACAGGACAGCAACGTGAAGGGCTCCGTACCATTGGCATGGCGACGGGCCAGTGCCTCGACGATGAAGCCTATAGCCGAGCGCGGCGTAGCGGGGTTGGCAAGGTCATGGACAATGTCCACGTGGTTTTCGTCCAGCGACGCCGAAGCGGGGGAGTAGCAATAACCCTTCTCCGTCACGGTCAGAGAGACAATCCTGACCTCGGGATCAATCATCGCAGCAAGCACGGTTTCGGGATTTTCAGGTGCGACAAGCACCTTTCCGATGCTGCCGATCACGCGGAAGCTGTCGCCGCTGCCATCGCGTGTGGCAACCGTATAGAGCCCGTCCTGTGGCTCCAGTGCGTCGCGCGTGTCGCTGCTGCGCAGCGAAACACCAAGAATGCCCCAGCGATTATCACCGCTGGCGAGGACGCTGTCCGTATAAACCGCCTGATGCGCGCGATGGAACGCGCCAATACCCAGATGTACAATGCCGAGCCGGACCCGGCCGCGATCATATTTCGGTTGATCCACGCTCTTTGCCAGACGATGGAGCGTCGCGGTGGATAGACGGTCATGTTCAGTCGATGTCATGCTATATGCCCGCAATTGTTATCAAAATTTGTAGGCTTCTTTTGCCAGTCGGTAGGCAAGGTCATGCGCAATTTCATGCGCTTCGTCCTCGTCCATCCTATAGTCGGCAACAAGCCGCGCCAGGAATGCGCAATCGACACGCCGGGCCATATCATGACGGGCCGGTATCGAAAGATAGGCGCGCGTATCGTCATTGAAGCCGACCGTGTTGTAGAAACCGGCCGTCTCCGTGGTCAGCTCACGAAAGCGTCGCATGCCTTCCGGACTGTCATGGAACCACCAAGCCGGCCCCAGACGCAAGGCCGGATAGTGCCCCGCCAGTGGCGCCAGTTCGCGGCTATAGCTCGTCTCATCAAGTGTGAAGAGAATAAGGGTCAGACGAGGATCGTTGCCAAAGGCGTCGAGCAAGGGCTTCAATTCCTCGACGTAGTTCGTCGCGCGCGGGATATCGGCGCCTTTGTCCGTTCCGAACCAGTCGAAGAGCGCAGGATTATGATTGCGGAATGAACCGGGATGGATCTGCATGACCAGGCCATCCTCAACGCTCATGCGTGCCATTTCCGTCAGCATCTGCGCACGAAAGAGATCAGCGTCCTCAGCCGAGGGATCTTTCAGGACACGTTCGAACAGCGCTGATGCCTCCGAGGCAGACAGATTGGCGGTGCGTGCATTGGGATGACCATGATCGGTGGAGGTCGCGCCCCGTGCCTTGAAATAGGCACGGCGCACGCGATGCGCTTCAAGATAGCCCTGATATTCCAGTTTGGTTCCGGCGAGCGCGACGAACTGTTCGACGTTGGCACCGAAATCCGCACGCGAGGCGTCTACCACGGCATCCGGACGATAGGCCGGAACGACGCGTCCGCTCCAGCCGGATTTCAGAATTGCGTCATGAGCGGCCAGATCGTCAGTTGCCGCATCCGTCGTGGAAATGACTTCAATGCCAAACTGCTTGTAGAGGGCACGCGGCCGCATGGACGGTTCTGTCAGGCGCTCCGCGATCCGGTCGTAGATAGCGTCGGCATTCTTCTCGCTCAGGCGCTCCTCAATGCCAAACACGGTCTCCAGCGCATGCTCGAACCACAGGCGCGATGGCGTCCCACGAAACAGATACCAGTGCTTGGCGAAAAGCCGCCAGATCTTGCGCCCATCGATCTCGACCGACCCACCATCCCGGCGCGGTACGCCAAGCTCTTCCAGCTTCACACCTTGCGAGTAAAGCATCCGGAAAATATAATGATCGGGCTTCACGAACAGTCTGGCAGGATCGGGAAAAGCCTCGTCATTGGCGTACCAAAGCGGGTCGGTATGGCCGTGCGGCGAGACAATCGGCAAACTTTCGACCGCGCTGAACAGACGCCGAGCTATCCCGCGGGCATCGGCTTCGATGGGAAAAAGTCGGTCAGGATGAAGCGCCATCATGCGTCCTTGCTGCGTTACTGATCGTTATCACCTGCTTCGGATAGTGGAAGCGAACCCGCTGGCCAGGCAATTTTTACCGCCTGTGAAGATTGGGCATCGATGATCTTGGCGAAGAGTAGATAATAATATATTAGTATGTCAACTGCATCTGAATGCGTCTAGAATCATCGCATCGCGCAGGGCTTTGGACTCTGAATTTGTATAAAATTCCATCATTCAGGATGACAATATCCGACATGGGGAAATGGAGCGCTGGAATGACAGCACAAGACCGGGGAGAAAAGAGTTTGGCCGTCGCGGCACCGCGTGAAGCGCAGACTTTGGGAGGCGGCAGCGATGTGCGCGCTGCCGGATCTGTATCCCGTGGTACTCCTGTCGCACGGGTGACCACTGCCACCGCCATCTACCGCGAACTTCATGCCGCCATCGTGTCCATGGAGATGACTCCCGGAACGCCGCTTAACGAAAAAGTCCTGACCGAACGCTTTGGCGTCAGTCGTACCCCGGTGCGCGAAGCGCTTATCCGTCTGGTGGAGGATGGCCTGGTCGACGTCTTTCCGCAATCGGGAACCTTTGTCGCCCGCATCCCGGTCGCGCTGATCCCGGAAGCTGTCGTGATCCGGCAGGCGCTCGAGGGTGCAACGGTCGAGCGCGCCGCGGCGAAAGCGACAGCGAAAGACATCGAACTGCTGGACGAAATCCTGGCGCGCCAGCATTTCTTTGCCGACCGGCAGAACATGAGTGCATTCCACGAGGCCGATGAGACTTTCCACGAGGCGATAGCCGGAATCTCCGGCCATCCGGGCATCTGGAATTACCTGAAACCGGTGAAGGTGCAGATCGATCGTGCCCGCCGCATGACATTGCCGGCGCTTGGCCGCATGGAACATGTTCTGTCCGAGCACAGGATCATTCGCAACGCCATCGAAGCCCATGACGTGCCTGCCGCCTGCGCAGCGATGAAACAGCATCTGAATGCCGTCATTCCCGATATTGATGAGTTGAGAAAGAGCCATCCCAAGTCATTTGTCTGATCCTGGGATGAAATGAAAAGATTGACGGAGGAATGAATGCGTCAGGCGTGGCGATGGTTTGGCCCGAGAGCCGGGGTGTCACTCGATAATGTACGACAGGCTGGGGCAACCGATATTGTATCGGCCCTGCACGAGGTGCCTATCGGTGAGGCCTGGACCGAAGCGCAGGTGCGGGAACGCAAATCCCTGATCGAAACGACACCTGCGGGCCGCACCCCGCTGACATGGTCCGTTGTCGAGAGCATCCCGATACCGGATGCGGTCAAGCGCCTTGGTGGGGCGGCAAAACACGAGATCGCCGCCTGGATCGCCAGTATGGAAGCGCTCGCGGCCAACGATATCCGCGTCATCTGCTACAATTTCATGCCCGTTGTCGACTGGTGCCGCACCGATCTCGACTATGTTACGCCTACCGGCTCGACAGCCATGCGTTTCGACCACAATACATTCGCCGTGTTCGATCTGCACATCCTGCAGCGCAAGGGCGCGGAGAACGACTATTCCGAAGCGGACAGGGAAATCGCCGGCGATCGCTATGCCGCCATGGGTGCCCAGGAAATTGCGGATCTTACGCGCAACATCGCCAGTGCACTCCCCGGTTCGGCAACCGAGCCGCTGACTATTCCGGCATTCCGCGACAAGCTCGAGGCCTATTCGGGCATTGATGCAAACCGGCTGCGCCAGCATCTGATCGAATTCCTCGAAGCCGTGACACCTGTTGTCGAGGATCTTGGCGTCAAACTGACCTTGCACCCAGATGATCCGCCGCGCTCGCTGTTCGGCCTGCCGCGCATTGCCTCGACGGAGGCAGACTATGCGGCGCTTTTCGATGCCGTGCCATCGCCCGCCAATGGCATGTGCTTTTGTACCGGCAGCCTTGGTGTGCGTGCCGACAACGACCTGCCGAAGATTGCCCGCCGCTTCGCTGAACGCATCCACTTCTCACATTTGCGCGCCACGACACGCGAGGGCGATGGCCGCAGCTTCCATGAGGCAGCGCATCTGGAAGGGGATGTCGACATGGTCGCCGTGCTGCGCGAGCTTCTTGCTGAAGACCGCAAGCGCGACAAGGCAAACAGCATTCTTTTCCGCTCGGACCACGGGCATCGCATGCTTGACGACCTGAACAAGGAAGTTACCCCCGGCTACCCTGCAATTGGCCGCCTGCGCGGCCTGGCAGAGCTGCGTGGTATCATCCATGCCCTGGATGCGCGCGCGCTCGCATAACCCCGATCACTTTTTCCAATTTACGAACCCCGGCTCCCCTGCGGACGGGGTTTTCTACGTCAAAAGTATTAACTCATATTAACTATATAGCGGTCGATTTTCCGGTCACGCCTGACAGCCATCAGTAATTCGATGAGTATTGATCACATTGTCGCCATAGTTCATCGTTGCTACAGGCATATCTTACGGACATTGAAGCATCTCAGATCACATTTTGAATCATATTAAGACAAGTTTTTTGAGTAACTTGGCTCATCTTTCCCGTTGATTCAGACTGTGTTTTCAAGGCGAGACACCTCAAGGCCACATTTCTCCAAAATAGAAGAGGCTACTCGCCCACGCTACGATCTACTTGCCCAGGATCAATCCGACGCGTGTGTCTTCAGTCTGGCAGTCCTGCCACGGGCCATCAAAAGTGCGAATTTCAATATGGTCTCTCTTGCAAGTATCCGTACGGTACTTTCTGCATCAATTCTCTTTCTGATGCTTGGTGCAGTATCGGCAAATGCCGGTTCAGCCTGTGGCGGTGCTTCCTGGTACGCACTTCATTCGAAAACCGCATCGGGCGAAAGAATGAACCCATCCGCTCTGACCGCTGCGCATCGCACTCTGCCTTTCGGCTCCAAAGTCAAGGTCACAAACCAGCGCAATGGCAAGTCAATCGTCGTGCGCATCAATGATCGCGGGCCATTCATCAAGGGCCGTGTGATCGATCTCTCCAAGGGCGCAGCTAACCGCCTCGGCTTTGTTGGCGCAGGCCACACCAACATTTGCATGGCCCGGCTCTAATCCTCGTACCATCTTGATATTGTCACAGCATTGACCTTGACCGTTGAACGTGACATCGCCATGTGAGCATTCCTAATCCTGTCGGGGAACGTTCCATGGCACTGAAAGTCGCGGTCCAGATGGACCATATCAATTCGATCCGGATCGGTGGCGACACCACCTTCGCGCTCTGCCTCGAAGCACAGAAACGCGGCCACAACCTTTACCACTACACGCCTGACCGGCTGAGCATGCGCGATGGCGTCGTTTCGGCGCGCGTGGAAGAACTTAGCGTTCGTGACATCGAAGGCGATCACTTCACGCTTGGCAAACCGATTTCACGTGATTTGTCCGAGATGGACGTGGTGCTGCTGCGCCAGGATCCGCCGTTCGACATGAACTACATCACGACCACCCATATTCTGGAGCGTATTCATCCCAAGACGCTGGTCGTCAACGATCCGGCATGGGTGCGCAACAGCCCCGAAAAGATCTTCGTCACGGAATTTCCGGATCTGATGCCTGAAACGCTGATCACCAAGGACAGCCAAGAAATCGCGGCCTTCCGCAAGGAATTCGGCGACATCATTCTGAAGCCGCTATACGGCAATGGCGGTGCGGGTGTCTTCCATCTGGCCGATGGCGACCGCAACCTGACATCGCTGCTGGAAATGTTCGGCCAGATGTTCCGTGAACCCTTCATTGCCCAGCGTTATCTGAAGGATGTGCGTGCCGGCGACAAGCGCATCATCCTGATCGATGGCGAACCGGTCGGCGCCATCAACCGCGTGCCCTCCGAAACCGATGCCCGTTCCAACATGCATGTCGGTGGACGCGCCGAGAAAACCGAACTCACGGAGCGCGAGCGTGAAATCTGTGCGCGTATCGGGCCTTCCTTGCGCGAGCGCGGCTTCATTCTCGTCGGCATTGACGTGATCGGCGACTACATGACCGAAATCAATGTCACCTCGCCGACTGGTATTCGCGAGGTCAAGCGCTTTGGTGGTGCCGACATCGCCGCCCTGTTCTGGGATGCTGTGGAAGCCAAGCGCAGCTGACCCTCTTCCCCTCTGACATGTTCCCTTAATGTTCTTGTCATGCGGTGTGAATTGTGCTGATGTAGCGTCATTGGCACTTATTCATTTTAAACGTCCGTATTTTCAAGGAAGATTTCATGGTCACCCGCGTCCGTACGGTCGCCTTTCAGGGTATTGAAGCCCAGCCTGTCGATGTGCAGGTAATGATCGCTCCAGGGAAAATGAGAATGCACATTGTCGGGCTACCCGACAAGGCCGTGGCGGAAAGCCGCGAACGCGTTCAGGCCGCTCTGCATGCTTCAGGTCTGTCGATGCCGGTGAAAAAGGTCACCGTCAATCTGGCACCCGCTGATTTACCCAAAGAAGGCAGTCATTACGATCTGCCGATCGCGGTCGGGCTGATGGCGGGTCTCGGCGCCATGCCAGCCGACGCCCTGCAATCCTACGTGGTGCTTGGCGAGCTTTCCCTCGACGGAACGATTACCCACGTCGCAGGAGTGCTGCCTGCAGCAATTGCCGCCAACCGGCAGGAGAAGGGATTGATCTGTCCCGCTCCCTGTGGTCCCGAGGCGGCATGGGCTGGTGCCGAGATCGATATTCTGGCGCCGCGCAGCCTGATCGGGCTCGCCAATCATTTCCGCGGCACACAGGTCCTGTCGCGCCCGGAGCCCGCCATGCAGGCCAGTGCGACTGGGCTGCCGGATCTGGCGGACATACGGGGGCAGGAGAGCGCCCGCCGGGCGCTGGAAGTCGCAGCGGCGGGCGGACACAATTTGCTCATGATGGGGCCGCCCGGATCGGGCAAATCCATGCTGGCGCAGCGGTTACCCTCGATCCTGCCGCCGCTGCTGCCACGCGAACTCCTGGATGTCTCAATGATTGCCTCGATCGCCGGGGAACTGATGGGCGGCAAGCTGACAGACAGGCGCCCCTTTCGCGCCCCACATCATTCAGCTTCCATGGCGGCGATGGTGGGCGGCGGTATCCGGGCCAAACCGGGGGAGGTCTCGCTCGCCCATCACGGCGTACTGTTTCTCGATGAGTTTCCCGAATTCACGCCGCAGGTCCTCGATTCCCTGCGTCAGCCGCTGGAGACAGGGGAGTGCATGATCGCGCGGGCCAATCACCGCATTTCCTATCCGGCACAGATCCAGCTTGTCGCCGCCATGAACCCTTGCCGTTGCGGCATGGCAGGCGAACCCGGCCACACTTGCGCCCGCGGACCGCGCTGCCGGCAGGATTATCAGGCGCGGATATCCGGACCATTGCTCGATCGCATTGATATCAGGATCGACGTGCCATCTGTCAGCGCCACCGACCTCATTCGTCCTTCTGTTTCTGAGAGTAGCGCATCCGTTGCAGAACGGGTGGCGCGGGCGCGCACCATCCAGAAATGGCGGTTTGAACAATTGGGCGTTCCGTCGATTACCACCAACGCGCAATGCTCGGTTTCCCTGATTGAACAGGTGGCGCAGCCGGATGGCCCCGGTCTTTCGCTCCTGCAGCAAGCCAGCGAGCAGATGCGCTTTTCAGCCCGAGCCTATCATCGCGTGTTGAAGGTGGCGCGGACGCTCGCCGATCTCGACGGGCAGGAAACCGTGGGACGCATTCATCTCGCAGAAGCAATTTCCTACCGCATGGCAGCGGACACAACCAGCCAGGCGGCGTGAAAAGGCTATGGCCGGATCCTTCGATCCGGCATAGCTGCTCAGGTTGAAATTTCTACTGAACCGAGCCAACCAGAATGTTGGTTGGAGCCTCGATGCTGACCCAGCGGCCCGTATTGTTGGTCGCCTGGCGCTTGAGGTAGGTGTATTCGGTTTCCGACCAGTTCTTCACGCCATCAACCAGATTGTCGAGGATGAAATCGCCCTTGTCGGTACGTACGGTCAGGACTGCATGGCCTTCGCCATCGGGCTTGCGAACAACGGTGATCAGGAGATTGGCTGGAGAAATGCCCGCCTGCATGAGGTCGCGGCGCTTTAAGAGAACGTAGTCCTCACAATCGCCAACCTTGTCCGGATAGGCCCAATTTTCCTCGACGCCGTAAATTTCCATGTCCGTCAACGGCTTGATCTTCTGGTTGTCATTGCTGTTGACGTTGACAATCAGCTGCCAGAAATCATGGTTCATCTTTTCCGGCATCACATTGCGGCTGCGGATCGAGCATTCATCCGGCTGCCGTTTGCAGAATTCGTAGTGGCCGATGGGCTGAGATGTCAGGCCGCCGGTGGTCATGAATGCCTCGGACGCCGAAGCGGAGTTTGCGCCAAGCGCCACCACGAAGATCGTCATGGCAATCCCCATGGACTTCCAAACCCTTGCCACTCCGAACATGCCCCACTCCAAACCCGATCAGCCATCGTTAACAAAACGTTAACGGCGCGAGGGGACATGAGTCAATCACAATGGCGCCACGATCCCGCCATTGTTAATATATGGTTAAAATTTGAAGTTTCGCGATTTCCCAATATTATTGAGAGTTCGAACCCGTCGACTGCCAGACGATTCTGTGTTTCCAATCAATGAGTAACAGGCTCGTAGCGCTTTCTTCAAAAGGCGCTCATATCATTGATTGTATTATATTTTTTTGAAAAAATACCGGTAGGGAAGATGATGGAAGACCGCGTGAGCCGGCCGTTCGACCCTTTAACACACCTACATTGAATGGCTTAGGCCAAAGGAACCCGTTAACCTGGCCCAAGGCTTAGCCTTGCGCGCGTTTTCCGATGGGCGTGACGTTGCTCCTGCGGTTCACCTGTGCGTGATCGTTAACAAACTGGACGATACGCGGGGCAATCTCAGAGCGGAAACGCGACCCATTGAATACGCCATAGTGGCCGACCTTTGGCTGCAGATAATGCATCCGCATCTCTTTCGGAATATTGACGCAGAGCGTCTGGGCAGCCTTGGTCTGACCGACGCCGGAAATGTCGTCGTTCTCGCCTTCAACGGTCAGAAGCGCGACATTGCGGATGGCAGAGGGGTCAACCGGCGCGCCGCGATGGGTCATTTCGCCCTTGGGCAGTGCTTGCCGGACGAACACCGTATCGACGGTCTGCAGGTAGAATTCCGCCGTCAAATCCATCACTGCCAGATATTCATCATAGAATTCGCGGTGCTTGTCGGCCGAATCCCCATCTTCCGCCACCAGATGCCCGAAGAACTCTTTATGCGCCGTGATGTGGCGATCCAGATTCATGCTCATGAAGCCGGAAAGCTGCAAAAAGCCGGGATAGACATCCCGCATGAAACCGGCATGCGGCCAGGGAACCGACATGATCACATTGTCGCGGAACCAGTTGATACCCTTTTCCTCAGCCAGTTTGTTGACGGCGGTCGGATTCTTGCGGGTATCGATCGGACCACCCATAAGCGTCATGCTGGAGGGTGCGAAATGATCGCCATTGGCCTCCATGATGGAAACTGCGGCAAGCACGGGAACCGAGGGCTGGCAAACAGCCACAACATGGGTGTCCTCGCCCAATGCATGAAACATTTCAATGACATAGTCGATATAGTCGTCAAGATCGAAATCGCCGTCACTGAGCGGCACAGTGCGCGCATCGACCCAGTCGGTGATATAGACTTCCGCATGCGGCAGCAGCGCTTCTACCGTGCCGCGCAGCAGCGTCGCATAGTGACCTGACATCGGCGCGATCACCAGAATCTTCGGATCGGCAGGGCGTTTGGCAGCCAGAGAACGTTTGAAATGAATCACCTTGCAGAAGGGTTTCGACCAGACGATCTTTTCCTTCACATCGGTTTCGACCCCGTCAACCAATGTTGTCGGCAGGTCGAAGACAGGCTTGCCATAGGCGCGCGTGGTGCGTTCGAACAGCTCGCACATGGCAGTGATCGAGCGCCCGACCACCGTTTGAGACAATGGATTCAGTGGGTTATCGTAGAACAACTTGGTTGCGTCGGCGAAGGCCCGGTATGGCTGGAGGGCGGCATGGTTGAGTTCATAAAGCTGGTAGAACATTCCATTTTCCGATCGATCAACACAACAGCAATCCAAGGAACATTACCCTTACAGGTGAAAATATTCTTGATTGGTCAGTGACCCTACTGGGTTCTACCGATATTGCAATGCAACAAAAGATTAAGAGAACAGAAAAATGTTCACTATTTTTAGTTGCATTGCGGTTGAGTTGATCGAGACTCTATTCAGACCCCTTCGACAACCAGCATTTCCGCATCAGCAACAGTGATGCGGATCGCCTTTGCCGCCTGATATTCGGGCGAGTTGTAGCAATCGACCGCGGCTTGCACCGATGGAAATTCGATGACGACGTTGCGGGCGCGCGCCTGACCTTCGAGCACATGGTACGACCCGCCCCGGGCGAGAAAGTTGGCACCGTACTTTTCGAAGGCAGGTTTGGCCGTCGATACATAGTCCTTGTAGCGTTCCGCATCCCTCACATCGACGCGTGCAATCCAATATCCCTTGGCCATTCTACTCACCCTTTCACAACCAAATTACCCGACAAGGTTGAAAAACTTGTCCCATTTCAGCCAATTCTTGCATGAGATTCAACGATTCGCGTCAAGTTTCGTCGAAAGTCGTGCTGTTTCTTTCAGATATATGGCTTCAGGCGTTTGTCATTTCCGCGAGGATCGCCTCGGCGGAAGCCTTGCGATCTGAAGCACCGACGACCGGCCGCCCGACCACCAGGTGGCTGGCGCCCGAACGCAGCGCATCGGCGGGTGTCATGACACGCTTCTGATCGCCGGCATCGGCACCGATTGGTCGAATGCCAGGAGTGACGATAGCCAGGCTTGGGCCAACGATCTTGCGCACCGCAGCGGCTTCGGTTGCCGCACAGACGATCCCGCCCATCCCCGCATGAAGCGCCTGTTCGGCCCGGATCAGGACCAGGGTATGCGGGTCGTGCTCATAGCCCGCATCGATCATGTCCTGCTGGTCCATCGAGGTCAGGACTGTCACGCCAAGCAGGCAAAGGTCCGACCCTCGCGCCGCTTCGACCGCGGCCTTCATCGCCTTGGGATAGGCATGCAGGGTCAGCATGGAAACGCCCATCTTGACGATGTTCTCAACGCCCTTGGCGACAGTGTTGTCGATATCGAGCAGCTTCATGTCGAGAAAGACTTTCTTGCCTGAGCTGGCGAGCTCGCTGGCAAACCCAAGGCCCCCGGCGAATGCCAGCTGATAGCCGATCTTGTAGAACGACACCGTATCGCCGAGTTCGCTGACAACCTGTTCCGCAGCCTTGAGTGTCGGCACATCAAGGCCGACGATCAGGCGCTCGCGCAAAGCCGCATCCGTCATGACAAACCACCTTTTTTTGTTGATCGTTCCCCAATCGCACAGAAGGGCGCATTAGGAAATAACCAATTGGTGGAACGGAGGCAGAAATCGCAATTAGGCGGGGAGTATCGACACTCGGGCATGGTCAATCAACGACTGGCAGACCCGCTGCATCGATTTCGCGGTGCGCTCGTCCCGGAAGGAGCCATCCTCCGCAAAAGCCTCATGGGCGTGGATGACCGAGCATTGCTCGGTGATGATCTGGGTTCCGACATTCATCAGCACGGAGCGCAAATGATAGAGGCCCCGAGCCCCGCCGAAATTGCCTTCCGATGAGGAACACAGCGCGACAACCTTGCCGGCATAGGGCTTCAAAGGCTTCTCGCCATCCTTCGAGATGCGGCTGACCCAGTCGATGGTGTTCTTCAGCAGCGGTGGGATGGAGGAGTTATATTCCGGTGATGCGATCAGAATGGCGTTGTGGGCAGCAAACAACCGGCCCAGCTTCATGGCATTCTCCGGGATGCCTTTTTCCTTTTCGTGATCCTGATCCATGATCGGCAGCGGATAATCGATCAGTGCAATGCGCGTCACCTCCGCGCCAAGATCCGCCAAGGTCTTTGCAGCCACATTGGCCACCTGTTTGCTATAGGCACCGGTGCGATTTGAACCTGCAAAAACGAGAATCTTCGGCAGCATTAAGGCCCCTTCTGCGACACTTGGAACGTTGGAGGGGACTATAGGCGCTCAATCGACCCGGCGGTAGACCCACAACCGGGCTGGCGGGACGTTGCGAATGATGAAATCGAGGTGTTCGATCTTGTAATTACCGCGACCTGCCGGAACCGGTGACATGGGTCCATAGGTGATCTGGACGATGGGCCGGCCATGCGGAATGCGGCGGAGCAGGTCCTCAATGATCTTGACGCGCTCGCCGACGGGAAAATTCAGAAGCGGAACCGCAGAGACGACCGAATCGAACTTCTGGTCGCGCTTGTCACCAAGCGTCGCATCCAGATTGAAGGCGTCGCCCTCGATGATATTCACGCCGGGGAAATCCTCGCGCAAATGCTCGGCAAAATCCGAGGAATACTCGACGCTGTAAAGATCGGAGGGAGCAACGCCGCGACCCAGAATTGCGCGGGTAATGACGCCGGTACCAGGTCCAAGCTCAAGGACCGGGAGGCCTGAATGCGGATTGACGACGCTGGCCATGCGGCGCGCGGTGATGGAACTTGTCGGCAGAATCGAGCCGACAGCCTTCGGGCCATGCATCCATCCCTTGAAGAATCGAATTTCCTCGCCAAACTTCTCGGCCAGTTTCTTCCCCAATGGTCGTGACATGCTCATCCTCCGTCGCATCCAGACAAGTCTATGCCGCAAGTAGTGGCGGAAGCAAGGCCGACCGTTCCGAAAGCCTCAATAAAATTACTCGCTTAGCCCCTCGAAGAAGTCCTTCATGCGGGCAAAGAAACCTGACGATTGCGGGCTGTTATCCTGCGACGACATGCGTTCGAACTCCTCGAGAAGTTCACGCTGACGCTTGTTCAGATTCTGCGGTGTTTCGATAGCGATCTGAATATAGAGGTCGCCCATGGCGGGCTGGCGCAATACTGGCATGCCCTTGCCCTTCAGGCGGAATTGCTTGGCGTTCTGGGTGCCATCGGGGATTTTAACCCGCGTCTGCGTGCCATCGAGCGTCGCCACTTCGAATTGTCCGCCCAGGGCGGCTGTCGTCATCGAGATCGGAACCTTGCAATAGAGGTCCGCACCATCGCGCTGGAAGAACTCATGCGGCTTCAGTGACAGGAAAATATACAGATCACCTGACGGTCCGCCACGCAGGCCTGCTTCGCCTTCGCCAGTCAAACGAATGCGGGTACCGTCTTCGATGCCGGCTGGAATGTTGACAGAAAGCGCGCGCTCTTCGGTGATCCGGCCTTGGCCGCTGCACTTCGAGCAGGGGTCCTTGATGATCTGGCCCCGGCCATGGCAGGTCGGGCAGGTACGTTCGATCGAGAAGAAGCCCTGCGCGGCGCGCACGCGGCCCGAGCCGCTACAGGTGGTGCAGGTGACAGGGGAGGTGCCAATCTTGGCCCCGCTTCCCGAGCATTCGTCACAGGTAATCGAGGTTGGTACCCGGATTTGCGCCGTCTTGCCGGTATAGGCTTCTTCCAGCGTGATTTCCATGTTGTAGCGCAGGTCCGCACCGCGTTCGCGGCCACCGGAACGGCGCTGGCGGCCACCACCCATCATCTCGCCAAAAATGTCTTCGAAAATATCGGCAAACCCGCCGGCACCGCCAAATCCACCGCCGCCGCCATTCATGCCGCCGTTCTCGAAGGCAGCATGACCGAACCGGTCATAGGCCGCACGCTTCTGCGGATCCTTCAGCGTTTCATAGGCCTCGCCGATTTCCTTGAACCTGTGCTCGGCATCAGCGTCGCCCGGATTCTTGTCTGGGTGAAATTGCATCGCCAGTTTACGGAAAGCGCTCTTGAGCTCTTTCTCATCAGCGCTTCTCGCTACGCCGAGGGTTTCGTAATAGTCAGCCTTCATCCAGACACTCGTTCCTAGAAAATCGCAAATGCTTCTTCAGAAGCCTGTTTAAAGGCGGTATTTAGGTGTTCGTCGCCATGAATGCCATAGCCAACTTACATTGATTCGCTCGAAATGGCGCATATTTGCGCATTATTGCGATTGTGTGGCAAGTCTTCCACGATTGTGGTGTTGGCTTGCCACGTGATTCAGTGCCAACCATCAAACTCGTGATAGTTCCAATCGGCATCGGCGATCGAATTTTCCCAGTTTTTTACGCCTTCCCATGCCTCGTCAACGATCGACGAACTGTCGTACCAGACCTGTTCGTCAAATGAACGAGGCCCGCCCGTAAGTTTTGCTATCACCGCACTCGTCAGATCGGCAAAACGGAGTTGAAAGCTGTCGAACGCGCCGAATCTGATCGTTACTGTCTTCGTGTATTTCGCCAAGTTGGCCAGATCGTCTTCACTAAACCAGTCGGCCTCTTCCGGATCGAAGTCATAGACATCGAGCTCGAATCCACTCATCAAGTCCTTGTCTTTCAGAACTGCAATCTTCGGGTGGGACAATCGAAACTTGAAGGGGAGAAACCCGGATTGCGTGACGAACGAAAAACCCGGATAAACCTCACAGGTCATTTCGAACTTGTTCAACTCGGCGATCATTGCCGGGATAATATCGTCGGAAATTTCGTTCACATGCACGTGGAATTCCATACTCATAATCTATTCCTTTGAAAAATAAAGATAAAATCTCTCAAGTCTAAATATTGCATTTCCATGCCAGCCTGAAAACGTCAATGCATGTTCTTCTTATGTTCTATCAGTGCAAGCGTCAATTATCCGAAAGTCTGACCATGTGTCTCGTTGAATGCTGAGCAGAAAATCGGAAAACAAAAAAGCCCGGCGCATGGCCGGGCTTTTTTCAGCAGATCGAGTGTGCCGTTAGGCTGACTTCTTCTTGCCGTCTTCGTCGATTTCTTCGAAATCGGCATCGACAACATCATCATCGGCCTTCGCGGTTGCATCGGCCTCGCCGCCTTCAGCTGCTTCAGCAGCCTGAGAGGCTTCATACATGGCCTGACCAAGCTTCATCGAAACTTCGGCAAGCGTCTGCGTCTTCGCCTTGATGCTTTCCGCGTCGTCGCCTTCCGCCGCCGTCTTCAATTCGGCAAGAGCAGTTTCGATCGCCTGCTTGTCTTCGGCCGAGACCTTATCGCCATAATCCTTCAGCGATTTCTCGGTCGAATGGATCAGGGCTTCAGCCTGGTTCTTCGACTCGACGGCCTCGCGGCGCTTCTTGTCGCTCTCGGCATTGGCTTCAGCGTCCTTGACCATCTTCTCGATGTCGGCGTCGGACAGACCACCGGATGCCTGGATGCGGATCTGATGCTCCTTGCCCGTGCCCTTGTCCTTCGCCGAAACATTGACGATACCGTTGGCATCGATATCGAACGTAACCTCGATCTGCGGAACGCCGCGCGGTGCCGGCGGAATGCCGACGAGATCGAACTGGCCAAGCGCCTTGTTATCGGCCGCCATTTCGCGCTCACCCTGGAAGACGCGGATCGTCACGGCGGACTGATTGTCTTCGGCCGTGGAGAAGGTCTGTGACTTCTTGGTCGGGATCGTCGTGTTGCGCTCGATCAAACGGGTGAATACGCCGCCCAATGTTTCGATGCCGAGCGACAGCGGGGTAACGTCGAGCAGGAGAACATCCTTGACGTCGCCCTGCAGAACGCCGGCCTGAATGGCAGCACCCATGGCAACCACTTCGTCCGGATTCACACCCTTGTGTGGTTCCTTGCCGAAGAACGCCTTCACGATTTCCTGGATCTTCGGCATGCGGGTCATGCCGCCGACGAGAACCACTTCATCGATCTCGCCAGCCTTAAGGCCGGCATCCTTGAGCGCCGACTTGCAGGGGTCGACAGTGCGCTGAACCAGATCGTCGACCAGGCTTTCAAACTTGGCACGCGACAGCTTCATCGTCAGGTGCTTCGGACCGGAAGCATCTGCGGTGATGAAGGGCAGGTTGATTTCAGTCTGCTGCGAGGACGAAAGTTCGATCTTGGCCTTTTCCGCAGCTTCCTTGAGGCGCTGCAGGGCAAGCTTGTCGTTCTTCAGGTCGATGCCCTGTTCCTTCTTGAACTCAGCCGCGAAGTACTCGACCAGACGCATGTCGAAGTCTTCACCGCCAAGGAACGTATCGCCATTGGTCGACTTCACTTCGAAAACGCCATCGCCGATTTCGAGGATCGACACGTCGAACGTACCACCGCCCAGATCGTATACGGCGATCGTCTTGCCTTCCTTCTTGTCGAGGCCATAGGCCAGCGCCGCAGCGGTTGGCTCGTTGATGATACGCAGCACCTCGAGACCAGCGATCTTGCCGGCATCCTTGGTTGCCTGACGCTGGGCGTCGTTAAAGTATGCCGGAACGGTGATGACGGCCTTCTCGACCTTTTCGCCAAGATAGGCTTCCGCCGTTTCCTTCATCTTCTGCAGGATCATCGCGGAAATCTGCGAAGGGGAATATTTCTTCTTGTGAACCTCTACCCATGCATCGCCATTGTCGCCTTTGACGATGTGGTAGGGAACAAGCTTCTTGTCCTTTTCCACGGTCGGGTCGTCAAAGCGGCGACCGATAAGGCGTTTGACCGCGAAAACGGTTCCTTCCGGATTGGTGACGGCCTGGCGCTTGGCCGGCTGGCCCGCAAGGCGCTCATCGCTATCCGTGAAAGCAATGATCGAAGGCGTCGTACGTGCACCTTCCGCATTTTCGATGACCTTCGCGTTCTTGCCATCCATGACAGAGACGCAGGAATTGGTCGTTCCCAAATCAATACCGATAACTTTAGCCATTACTCTATCTCCATTCAGCAGGCTGCTGGGACCTCTGCCGAGCATTCCATTCAGCAGCCCCTAGGGGGTTTCAACAATTCAGGACCGCCGAGGCGAACGGTACTTACAGTGTTGGTGGCTATATAAGAAGGGTGAAATTACCATGCAAGTCAGAAGCTGCAGCATTTGCATGCATAATCACCTTAAAAGACTCGGCAAACGGCCTTTTTAGCCCCATATATCGTCCATGACCGACAGCAGCCTTCACCTCCACATCCCCGGACACCGGCGAAGCCGGCTGATCAATATGCTGCACACCTGGCTGCTCCTGGCGGGCAGTCTTGTGCTGCTGATCGCCTGTGCCTGGACGCTCGCAGGTCCCGCCGGCATCGTCTATGCCTTCGTCTTTGGCGGGATCAGCCTTTTTGCCATAAGACGCATCAGCCCTCAAATGGTGCTGACTATGTATAAGGCAAGGCCTGTCACGCGCGGCGAATTCCCGCAAGGACTGGCGATCGTCGAGGAACTTGCCCGGCGTGCCGGGCTGCCAAAGGCGCCGAAGCTGCATGTCATCCCTTCGCGCATGATGAACGCCTTTGCAGTCGGGCGGAAGGAGGACTCGGTCGTTGCCGTCACCGACCAGCTGATTCGCGCCCTGACGGCGCGCGAACTCACTGGCGTGCTGGCGCATGAGATCAGCCATATCCGCAATGAAGACCTCAAGGTCATGGCACTGGCCGACACGGTCTCGCGCTTTACCTCGCTGTTGTCGACGATCGGCATTGTTTCGCTATTGTTCAATATCACCTGGCTTGCCAGTGGCTCCGTTGCGCAGGTTCCATGGCTTGGCGTCCTCGTACTGCTGTTTGCACCAACCATTGGCGGTCTTTTGCAAATGGCATTGTCGCGAACCCGCGAATTCGACGCCGATCTTGGCGCAGCGATGCTGACCGGCGATCCGGATGGACTGGCGCATGCACTGGTGAAACTCGAAAAGGCGCAGGGCAGGGTCTGGGAAAACCTTATCCTGCCCGGAGGGCGCATTCCCGACCCTTCGATTCTTCGGACACATCCACTCACAGACGCCCGGGTAGCACGGCTGAACGAGTTGAAAGCGGCATGCGCTGTTGCGGCGCGCGGCGAGGAGATGCCGGACGACATTCTCGCGGAGCTGTCACTCAAGCCGCAGGAGCACATCCGCACGCGGCCGAGGTCGGTTCCGCAGATTGGCCAGCAATATGGGCGCTGGAATTCCAACAATCTGGAAATTCTGTCGCTGATCAATACCCAGGCCACCCATCCGGTGGTGGCGGACGCCGATGCGGATTGCGAGGCCTGTGCCCAGAGCCTCTATACGCCCGACGGCAAGCCGCGCGTGCATGTCACACGCGGCGGCGTGTATTGGTAAGGCCCCTGGCTCAGACCGCTTCCCATTGACCGGTTTCATCGGCGCGATAGATGGCGTCGATCAGCTTCTGGTTGAGCACAGAGTTTTCCAGGGTGAAAACCGGCACATCCTCGCCCTTGGCCGCGCGCGCAAAGGCTTCAACCTGCAGCCGGTAGTGGTTCACGTCACTGAAGTTGTATTCCGTGGCGCCGCTGTGATTGCTGTTGTGCAGGGTGATCTTGGCGTGGTCGTATTTACCGGTGTTGAACGGTGCGAGTACCTCGATATAGCCTTCATCGCCATGGAACACGATGGACTGACGGGCGGCAAGCTGCGTTGCGACGTAGAAGGTCAGTTCGAACCCATCGAAATCCGCACGAACGCTGGCATAGCGGTCCGTGCCGAAATCGGGATCGCGCTCCACCGTGGCTGTTACCCGGACCGGCTCCTTGCCCGTGACGAAACGGGTGACGACGGTCGGGTAGACGCCGATATCGGGCAAGGCACCGCCGCCCAGCGACAGCTGGTTGCGCATATTGCCGGCATCCTTGTTGAAATAGGTGAAAGCGGCCTGCACCCGGCGCAGTTTGCCGATCGCACCCTGCGCGATCAGTTCACGCACTTTGAGCCATTGCGGATGATAGGTAACCATAAAGGCTTCCGAGATCAGCACGCCATTGGTGTCTCGGGCACGCTGCAGTGCGGCGATCTCGCTTGCATGCAACGAGATCGGCTTTTCGCACAGGACATGCTTGCCGGCTTCCGCCGCTTTCAGCGACCATTCGACGTGCTGCGAGGTGGGTAGCGGGATGTAGACGCCGTCAATGTCCTTCGATGCCAGCATGGCTTCGTATGAGCCAAAGGCATGCGGCGCGCCGAAGCGTTCCGCCACTGCCCGCGCCTTCATCAGATCGCGGCTGGCGATGCCGGACAGCACGGAATTCTCCGCGTCACAAATGGCAGGAATGACCGCCGTTACCCCGATTTTTGCTGTCGATAATACGCCCCAACGGAACATGATGATTTCTCCTTCTCGTCGCCGCGCAACCTAGGTCGTAAACCTGAAGAAATCAATGAAGGCGCGAAGGGCCGGGCGCATCTGGCGGCGGCTCGGATAATAAAGGTAGACTCCAGGGAAAGGCGCGCACCAGTCTTCGAGCACGCGGCGCAGCCTGCCCTCCGCAATCGCTTCCAGCGCCATGTATTGCAAGAGGAACGCAATCCCTGCGCCGCCCAGCGCCGCCTCGACAACCAGCCGGTCGTCGCCAAGGATAAGCGGACCATTCACATCGATGACGATCTCCTCGCCGTCCTTTTCGAATTCCCAGCGGTAGACCTGGCCGCTGGAAAAGCGCCGGCGGATGCAAAGGTGCTCCACTAGGTCGCGGGGATGCAAGGGCACGGCACGGCTTTCGAAATAGGCCGGCGCAGCCACGATGCTGGCCCGGATGGGCTGGCTCATCGGCACAGCGATCATGTCGGGCTCAAGGCTTTCACCAAGCCGCATGCCAGCATCGACGCCCGCTGCGACGATATCGTTGAAGGGTTCTTCGACGCGCAATTCGAGCGTGACCCCGGGATAGATCTCACTGAAGTCAGCCAGGCGCGGTGCCAGCAGCCAGTGGGCCGCGAAGGGCGGAACGCTCAGGCGCAGATTGCCGGCAATGCGGTTGTTCGCTTCCTTTACCGCATCGAGCGCCAGGTCGATCTCACCGAGCGCGGGACGAAGCCGCTTGAGCAGCAGCGCGCCCTCTTCTGTCACCGCAACGCTTCGCGTGGTGCGGGCGAGAAGCCGCACGCCGAGACTTTGCTCGAGGCTGGAGATGGCATGACTGACGGCAGAAGGGGCAATGCCCAGTTCCTTGGCCGCGCCACGGAAGCCGCCGCAGGCAGCAACGGTGGCAAATATTGCCAATTGGGGAAGCCGGGACCGATCCATTGATCTATCATATAGAACAAGCTGTGAAAATATAAGGCAATTATCGAACAACGTTTCTCCACCTACCTTCGCTGCACCACACCAGAAGGAGATCAGTGATGGAAAAACGCAAACTCGGAACGGAACTCAGCGTCTCGGCTGTCGGACTCGGTTGCATGGGCATGACATTTGCCTATGGCGGCCAGGATGAAGCCGACGCGATCCGGACGCTGCACCGTGCAGTGGACATTGGCGTTACCTTTTTCGATACGGCCGAAGTCTATGGGCCGTTCGACAATGAAATCCTCGTCGGCAAGGCCATGAAAGGCCGCCGTGACAAGGTTGTGATCGCCACCAAATTCGGATTCAAGATTGCCGATGAGGGCGAAGGTCCCTCGCGCATGGTCGGCGTCGACAGCCGTCCGGAACATCTGAAAGCTGTCGCCGAGTCTTCGCTTGGGCGGCTCGGCATCGAACAGATCGACCTGTTCTACCAGCACCGCGTCGATCCGAACGTACCGATCGAGGATACGGTCGGCGCTATGGCTGACCTCGTCAAACAGGGCAAGGTGAAGGCTCTTGGGCTATCCGAAGCCAGTGCCGCCACGATCCGCCGCGCCCACAAAGTCCATCCGATCGCCGCCGTCCAGAGCGAATACTCACTGTGGAGCCGCGAGCCGGAAGACGAGGTCTTCGCCGTCTGCCGCGAACTTGGCATCGGCTTCGTGCCCTATAGTCCACTGGGACGCGGCCTTCTGACCGGCACGATCAGCAAGCCCGATGAACTCGGCGCCGATGACTGGCGCAAGACCCTGCCGCGCTTCCAGGCGGAAAACATGGACGCCAATGCCGCGCTGATCGCCACGCTGAAGGACCTGGCGGCGGACAAGGGTGTCACGCCGGCACAGCTGGCGCTCGCCTGGGTCCTGCATCAGGGCGATTTCATCGTACCGATCCCGGGTGCGCGCAAGATCAAGCACCTGGAAGAGAATGCGGCCGCGGCCGATATTTCCCTCTCCGCTGTTGACCTGGCAAAAATCGGTGACGCGCTTTCTCCCACCCGCGTCGCGGGCAAGCGTTACACGGATGCGTCGCTCGCTCTCGTCAACGGTTGATTAAAAACACGGGGCGCTGAGCAATCAGCGCCCCGCACTGTCTGCAATGGCCCGTGTTGCGTCATCCGCCGGGAAATATTGCTCGATGAAAATCCCCTCAGTCAAAACTTCCTGCGCCGAGCCAAAGGCAGTGAGAGTGGTGATCCAGCTGGTAACCAACTCGCCGAGGCGCAGTTGTACCGTGATGACAGGGGGCGGGTTGCGCTCGCTCTCGTCGCCGCGCAACAGTTCTGCAAATTCCGCCTCATTGGTGGCAATGCGCTTGGCGAGTTCGCTCGGGCCGTAGAGCCGCGCTTCGTTGCGTGCACGCTTGAGAAACAGCAAAGCGACCTCCGGCCAATTCGCAATCGCAGCGCGGACGGGTCCCTGTTCGAGCACCAGCGCCAATATGTTCATCCCCGGCGCAATCCTGATGCCAAGCGCATCGGCAAGACCCATGAAGCCGGCATTGGCGGCAAGGATATTGTGATCGGCATCGAAGGCGACCGCCGGCCATGGCGCATGCCGCGCGAGAATCATCTGCAACGTATCGCGTATCAACGGCGGCAACCCAGCAATGCCCTCGCGCTCGGCAGAGAGATAGCGCGGCGCGAAGCCGGCGGCAGTGAACAGCTCGTTGCGAATCTTGAACGGCAATTCCAGCGTCTCGCAAATGCGGATGATCATGCCCTCGGAAGGGCGGGCGCGGCCGGTTTCGAGGAAGGACAGATGTCGCGCGGAGATACCGGCTTCCAGAGCGAGATCGAGCTGGCTCAGATGCCGGTGCGAGCGCCACTGCTTTAGTTGATCACCAAATTCCATGGCCGTTTTCCATTTCATACACAATGTCATTCAGGTTGCAGTGAAACCATTACCTCAGACGTAATTGTTTTGCCTACCTATCCCTTTCAGTATTCGCTCATCAACACGAACAAAGGAGATCCAAAATGGTAAGAATCAATCTGAAAGACGGCCTGATGATCAACGCGGTCCTAACAGGCATGACGGGGCTTGGCCTTGCGCTCTTCGCAGAACTTTCCGCAATCTACCTGATGCCTGGGGCGCCTGGCTGGCTCATCGCGGCGCTCGGCATTGCGCTCATTCTGTTCGCCGTCGATGTCGGCCTCATTGCCCGGTGGAAGTCCACATCGGCGCCGCTCGTTGGCTTCGTGTTCGCCGCGGATCTGCTCTGGGTCGTCGGCGTCCCGGCAATCCTGATGCTGATGCCATCGGCATTTACAGCTCTTGGTGTCGTTGCCAGTCTTGCCGTTACGGCTGCCGTTGCCTGCTTCGCCATTATTGAGTGGCAGGGTTTGAAGGCGATTGGATCGGCACAAGCGGCCTGATCGAAAGCGACAATAAAGAAAAAGGGGCGGTTTCCGGACCGCCCTTTTCGCGCACTTGACAGACGAATTGCTGTGGGGCCTATTCCTGACCGCCATTGGCGACTTTAAAAAATTCGCCGGCGGCTTTATATCGCGCAAGATCGATTTGTCTCAACAAGCCGCGCCACCTTGTCTTTCATCGCTGGCGCTGAACCTGGAATACCATGGAAAAAGCAACGAAAAAGTCTCTTCGACGTTGGGCTGTCGGATTGGTTCTTTTAGGCGTCATCGCCTATTTTGTCCCTTATCTGGTGATTTTCTACCTGATCTGCGGCCTCTATGATCTGTCGCGCAACAAGAATTTGAGCCGTGAGGTCGTCGAGCAATATTTCTTCGGCAATGGCATGTTCACCTGGCTCCTGTCGCCGCTGAACATCATCCTCGACATCCTGTCGCTGCCCTATGTCAACAAGGGTGTTTACAAGCTGCAGGACCTTCCGCCTGATTATCAGGCCGAAGTAAAGCGGCTGATTACGGCGACACAGAAGGAAAACATTGTCGGCCAGCTGCAGGCGCGCGCGGAACAGCAGGCGCGCAGCATGTTCTTCTTCAAATGGTATGGCAAAGACCAGCCAAGCTTCGCCAATGTGCCGTCCTTCTACGAGAAGTACAATTTCGTGAAGACGATCGGCGTGTCGGTCTTCAACAAGAAGAACTCAACATCGAAGCATTTCGGACCGGTCCGGGCGACCATCCGCGTCCTCTACAACATCAACGACATGAATGACCGCACTGCCTATATCTGGTGCGGCGATACAACGAGCTACTGGAAAGACGACAAGCTGTTCATCTTTGATGACACGCTGATGCATCAGTCCGTCAACCAGACCGACCAGACGCGTTACTGCCTGTTCGTCGATATCCTGCGCCCGTCCTATATGCCGGGCCTCTTCGCAGGCATCGTCTCGTTCATGGGTGTAATCCTGAAGGGCAGCAATTCGATCTTTTATAAAAACTGGAAGGTTATCCAGAAATAGCCCTGCTATCCAACCAAATGAAAAGGGGCGCAATGCGCCCCTTTTTTGTATTTGAGATTTCGGATGGCGGCGTTAGCCCCGCAACACACCGCCGGTCTGCTTGCTGACGCTCTCGACAACGCGTCTGGTCAGCGCTTCCAGGTCCTCATCGTTCAAGGTGCGCTCCTGCGGCTGGATCGCCACCTCGATTGCCACGGACTTCTTGCCCTCGCCAAGGGATGCACCTTCGAACAGATCGAAGACCTGAACGCCGGTGATCAGCTTCTTGTCCCCGGCGAGTGCCGCCCGGACAATGGCGCCCGCTTCCACGGACTTGTCGACGATGAACGCGAAATCGCGGCGCACCGCCTGGAAATCCGAAAGGTTGAGCGCCGGCTTGGTGCGGGTCGCCTTCTGCTTTGGCTCGGGGATGGCGTCGATGAATACTTCGAAGCCGCAGAGACTGCCTGCCACGTCGAGCGTTTCCAGGGTCTTCGGGTGAAACTCGCCGAAGGTTCCGAGAATGACCTTGGGGCCGAGCTTGATCGTGCCGGAGCGACCCGGATGATACCAGGCCGGTCCGCCGCTTTCGATCTGCAGCTTGTCCACCGGTGCCCCGGATGCTTCGAGCACCGCCAGCGCATCGGCCTTGGCATCGAAAACGCCAACTGTCGCGGCATTGCCCGCCCAGTGACGGCCCGAGCCTTCCAGCCTCGCCGTTCCGCGGCGAACGCCAGCAGCAACGCGGCGCTGCGCTTCCGGCGTATTGCCCTCATAGGTGCCCGAGACCTCGAACAGCGCCAGGTCATTGAAGCCACGATCGGCATTGCGCTGTGCGGCGGCAAGCAGGCCAGGCAGCAGCGACGGGCGCATGTCGGACATGTCGGCCGCGATGGGGTTGGCAAGCTTCAGTTCCGGCTGGCCGCCGCCGAAAGCCCTGGCGGAATCTTCGGAAATGAACGACCAGGTGACCGCTTCCATCATGCCTCGCGAGGCGAGCGCACGCCGCGCATTGCGGGTGCGGA
The DNA here is from genome assembly GCF_002764115.1 of Phyllobacterium zundukense. Taxonomy (NCBI): domain Bacteria; kingdom Pseudomonadati; phylum Pseudomonadota; class Alphaproteobacteria; order Hyphomicrobiales; family Phyllobacteriaceae; genus Phyllobacterium; species Phyllobacterium zundukense. The sequence goes on from NZ_CP017940.1 coordinate 3,784,661, forward strand.
TCTGCAGCGTCGTTAGTATCTTGCCGTTCACTGCCGCATGGCTGAGCAGCGGCTGCGGATCGATGCGATCGACGCCATGGATACGCATGACTTCTTCGACCAGATCCGCCTTGCCATCGATATCCAGGCGCCATGACGGCACCACGACATCCACAAGCTCTCCTTTACCCTGCGGCACGAAGCCGAGACGCGACAGAATATCGAGGCCGGTCTCGGCCGGTACATCGATGCCGGTAAGACGTTTGACCTCAGAGGCCGGAAACTGAACGGTTTTCGGCGCATGGCCCTTATAGCCAACAAGCTGCGTCTCGGAGGGCGTTCCGCCACAGAAATCGAGGACCAGCTGCGTGGCAAGTTCAAGGCCGGGAACCATGAACTCCGGATCGACGCCGCGCTCGAAACGGTAACGCGCGTCGGTGATGATACCAAGCGTCCTACCCGTGCGGGCAATGTTCATCGCATCCCAAAGCGCCGATTCAACCACGACATTGGTGGTATTCTCATCGCAGCCGGAATGTTCGCCGCCCATGATCCCGCCGATCGATTCAACGCCATCAGCGTCGGCGATCACGACATTGTCCGGCCCCAGCGTGTATTCCTTGCCGTTGAGACCGAGAATTTGCTCCCCTGCCCTGGCGCGGCGTACGGTAAGGCCGCCCTCGACCTTGTCCGCGTCGAAAACGTGCAGTGGACGGCCACGGTCGAAGGTCAGGTAATTGGTGATATCGACCAGTGCATTGATCGGGCGCAGGCCAATGGCGATCAGCCGCTGCTGCAGCCATTTCGGGCTGTGACCATTCTTTACGCCCCTGATCGTGCGCCAGGCGAAACCTGGGCAAAGATGTTTATCGTCGCCGAGCTCGAGCGAGACATTGACCTGCGCCGGGCCAGCACCTTTGACAGGTTCGATCGGCTGGCTCTTGAGGGTGCCGAGACCCGCCGCGGCAAGATCGCGGGCAATGCCGTAAACACTCGTGCAGTCCGGGCGGTTCGGCGTGAGGTTGATCTCGATGACAGGATCGTCCAATCCAGCATAGGCGGCGAAGCTCGTGCCGACCGGTGCATCCGCCGGCAGGTCGATAATCCCGTTGTGCTCATCCGACATCTGCAGTTCGCGCTCGGAGCACATCATGCCATGGCTCTCGACGCCGCGAATCTTGCCGACCGACAAGGTCAGATCGATGCCCGGGACATAGGCGCCCGGCGCAGCGAAGGCGCCAATCAGGCCAGCGCGTGCGTTGGGCGCGCCGCAGACAACCTGCAGCGGCTTGCCGTCGCCCGTATCGACGGTGAGGACCTGCAGCTTGTCGGCATCGGGGTGCCGGGAAGCCGTCAATACCTTGGCGATGACGAAGGGCTTGAGCGCGGCCTTGTCGTCAAGAGATTCGACCTCCAGACCGATCATGGTCAGGGTCTCGACGATCTTGTCGAGCGAAGCCTCGGTCTCGAGATGATCTTTTAGCCAGGAGAGTGTGAATTTCATGATTTCACTCGTTTCTCGATTTTAGCGTTTGAGGATTTCGACGAGGCGAAACCGCTCACACAGAAGGTCCATGTCCGGCGAAAAACCGCCATTGCGACGAAAATAGCTCTCGTGATCGTGCCGCCACTGTTCGAGCGTGGCAGCGCCTTCACCCTCGTCGCGGGCAAAGGCTGAATCGACCTCGTCGAAACGGCGATAGGTGACCTCGACGGTCTCGATGACCGCCGCTGGCTTGCCCGCACCGTCGAGCACCACATCACGCCGGCCCACGACAGGCTTGTCGGCACTGTCCCCGGCATAGTCACGCAATGCAGCACAGGTCGCCGTCTTCTTGCCCGCAAGCACAAGCGCCAGCAATTCGTCGGCAAGCGTGGGAGAATCGCCGAATGCGAACGTCACCGCATCCCTGTACTGCTCGGGCAGTCCGCTCACGCGCTCAGGCCCCCAAAAAGCGTCGGCATGTCGAGAGGACGGAAGCCGTAGTGCTGCAACCAGCGGACATCGGCATCGAAGAAGGCCCGCAGGTCCGGCATGCCGTATTTCAACATGGCGATGCGATCGATGCCCATGCCCCAGGCAAAGCCCTGATATTCATCCGGATCGAGCCCGCCGGCACGCAGCACGTTCGGATGCACCATGCCGCAGCCAAGAATCTCCATCCAGTCCGTACCTTCGCCGAACTTCACTTCCTTGCCGGAGCGGTCGCATTGGATATCGACTTCAAGCGACGGTTCGGTGAACGGGAAATAGGACGGGCGGAAACGCATCTTCAGCGATGGCACCTCGAAGAACGCCTTACAGAACTCTTCCAGCACCCACTTCATGTTGGCAACATTGGCAGTCTTGTCGATGACGAGGCCTTCCACCTGATGGAACATCGGCGAGTGGGTGGCGTCGCTATCCATGCGATAGGTCTTGCCCGGAATGACGATGCGGATCGGCGGCTTCTGGCTTTCCATGGTGCGGATCTGCACCGGGCTCGTATGGGTGCGCAGGACACGCCGCTCACCATTCTCATCCGGATTGAAGAAGAACGTGTCGTGCATCTCGCGCGCCGGATGGCCTTCCGGGAAATTCAGCGCGGTGAAATTGTAATAGTCCGTCTCGATATCCGGACCTTCGGCAATGGAGAAACCCATATCGGCGAAGATCGCCGTGATTTCGTCGACAACCTGGCTGATCGGATGAATGCGGCCGCGCTCGGCCGGCGCTGCACGCACGGGAAGCGAAACGTCGACCTTTTCCTTTTCGAGGCGCGAGGCGATCGCGACATCCTTGAGCGCGCTCTTGCGAGCGGTCAGCGCTTCGGTGATACGGTTCTTCAGCCCGTTGATGGCCGGGCCCTGGGACTGGCGTTCTTCCGGCGACATCGACCCTAGGGACTTCAGCTTTTCCGAGATCGAGCCCTTCTTGCCCAGAGCGGCGACGCGAACAGCCTCGATGGCCGCTTCATCATTCGCTGCCTCAATCTGCGCGGCAAGCACGCTTTCCAATTGTACCAGATCGTCCATGGTTCTTCACCCGTTTCGCGGTTTGCGACTAACTGATCGTCATCGTGCAGAAAATTGAAAAACCCGCGCCAGCCGAGCCAGCGCGGGTTTCCCAAGTCTAAATTTCCGAAAATGCTTTGGGAGCGGCGGCTGGCTTAGCGGACAGCGCCTTCAAAAGCGTTCGGAGTGGTGTTCTTGAGGTATTCAAGCGCCTTCTTGGCCGAAGCCACGAGTGCACCAAATGCTTCCGGCTCGTGGATCGCGAGATCCGACAGAACCTTGCGGTCAACCTCGATACCCGTCTTGCTCAGACCGTCGATGAAACGGCTGTAGGTCAGGCCATGTTCACGCACAGCGGCGTTGATACGCTGGGTCCAGAGCGCGCGGAACGTGCGCTTCTTGTTCTTGCGGTCGCGATAAGCGTACTGCTTTGAACGATCGACAGCGGCCTTGGCGGTCTTGATGGTATTCTTGCGGCGGCCACGGAAACCCTCGGCCTGCTTCAGAACTTTTTTATGCTTGGCGTGAGACGTAACGCCCCGTTTTACACGTGCCATGATATGATCTCCTTAACTTAAGGCTCCCTGTCATTTCTTTCGAAATGACCGCCTCTTGGGTGGATAACGTCGCCCGGATCAGAGCCCGTTGGGCAGGAACTTCTTCACGATTTTCGCATCGGCATCGGAGAGGACCATGGTCCCGCGTGCGTCACGAATGAATTTGTTCGAACGTTTGATCATGCCATGGCGTTTGCCAGCGGCGGCGGCTTTGATTTTGCCAGTCCCGGTGATCTTGAACCGTTTCTTGGCAGCAGACTTGGTCTTCATCTTGGGCATTTTGCTACTCCTAATCTTATGAGTCCCGCTTCGCTCTTTCAGAGCTTCGGGTCTCTTGTTTTAACTTCAGGCCGACCAAAGCCCGAAAGCATACAAAACCGCCACGGCATGCCCTGCCGGGCGGTTTGAACGCGGCCTTATTACCAGAAGCCTGAAAAAGCGCAACAGTTGAATCGCGATAGCCGGCGAAAAGCTCAGTAAAGCCGCAGCAGAACGGGCAGAACGTGGGTCACCTGCAGATACTCGACGAATTCCAACAGCGGATAGGAAACGAAAAACACCAGTCCATCAAAAAACGTCTTGTAGAGCATGGAAGCCTTGACGCTGAGGACGTCGGCTTCCTTGTAAAGCGAAAGCTTCGGGAAAAAACGCGGCACCTCGCGCTTGTAGGCGCTGTAGGTCTCGCCGAACATATTCTCCAGATAGCCCTCCTCTGCCACGATGACAAAGTGGAATGCCAAATAGCAAAGGGCGGCAAGCACCAGCGCCACAGTCAGGCTACCAGTTAACATGCCAATGCCCGCCGCGCCCAGCGTGCTGAACACGTACAGTGGATTGCGGCTCATCGAATAGGGTCCGAGGCGGACAATCTCCGCGCTCTTGCGCCCGCCAATGTAAAGCGTGCACCACATCCGGCCGAGGATGGCGAGGACGATCACCCCGATCCCGAAATCCTCGATATATTCGTGCGTCCAGTCATTGTCCCACGCCGAGCGAATCGTGAGCAGGGCGACGAGGATCAGCCCGATGACGACGGCTATTGCGATGCGCCTGCGCTGTTGAAAACGGGACATTTCTTTGGGGGTATTCAGCGCCATTCCGGCCCTCGACTCTGGATCGTTCAAGACAAAAGCCGCCCGAAGGCGGCTTTGATCTTAAAACGTAGTTCTTTTTAGCGCGGCGCCAGAACCATCATCATCTGGCGGCCTTCGAGCCTTGGCTCGGCTTCGACCTTGGAAATCTCGACCGTGTCCTCCTTGACCCGGTCGAGCAACCGCATGCCGAGTTCCTGGTGGGCCATTTCACGACCGCGGAAACGCAATGTCACCTTGACCTTGTCGCCTTCGTCGAAGAAACGCTTGATCGCCTTCATCTTCACATCATAGTCATGTGTGTCGATGTTCGGCCGCATCTTGATTTCTTTGATTTCGACCGTCTTCTGCTTCTTGCGCGCTTCGGCAGCTTTCTTCTGGCCCTGGTACTTCAGTTTCCCAAGGTCAACGATCTTGCACACCGGCGGTTCAGCATTGGGCACGATCTCGACGAGATCGAGTCCAGCCTCATCGGCCATGGCCAATGCTGCTTGTATGGTGACGATGCCGTGGTTTTCACCTTCGGCATCAATGAGCTGTACCTGGGGTACCCGGATATCACGGTTGGAACGAGGTCCATCTTTCTGGACCACCTGTGCTCTAAAGGGTCGGCGAATGGCAGTAGTCTCCTTGAATTATTTCGGTCACGCAAATAGCACCGTAAGACCGTAGCCGCAATGCTTATGCTGCGCTGGCCCATGCCAATATCATTTTTTTCAGGATAAATCACCCAAATCAAACATAGGATTATTTGAGTTTTATGCAATGTTGCAGACTTTATCGATGTAATTTGCCATGGCAAAAGGCAGATCATCGACCGGAGTCTGCATATGAATACATCGCCGCCACAGTTTCTTGAGGTCAACGGGACAAATATTGCGCTGCGCCAGCGTGCCGGGCACAGCCCCGGCATCGTCTGGCTTGGCGGCTACCGTTCGGACATGCTCGGCACGAAGGCCGAATGGCTCGATCAGTATGCGTGCGAGAGAGGGCTGGCATTCCTCCGGCACGATTATTCCGGTCACGGGGAATCCGGTGGAGAATTCCGCGATGGCACAATTTCCATATGGCTCGAACAGAGTCTCGCGATCTTCCGCCAATTTTCTTCCGGGCCGCAGATCCTCGTTGGCTCGTCCATGGGGGGCTGGATTGCCCTACGCCTTATCCAGGAGCTGCAAAAGTCGGGTGAACGTGAACGCGTCGCCGGTCTCGTCCTGATTGCGCCTGCGCCTGACTTCACTTCTGAACTCGTCGAGCCGCAGCTCACCCATGACCAGCGGCGGCAGATCGCCGAGCTTGGCTATATGGAAGAGCCGTCGGATTATTCGCCCGAACCCTATATCTATACCAAGGCGCTGCTTGAAGATGGCAAGGCCAACCAGGTGCTCAGGGGCGTCATCCAGACCGATTGCCCCGTTCACATTCTCCAGGGAATGGAAGACCGGGATGTCCCCTACAGCCACGCTCTGCGGCTGGTGGATCACCTGCCTGTCGATGATGTCACAATCACGCTGGTGCGCGACGGCGATCATCGCCTGTCCCGCCCCCAGGACCTTAAACTTCTAACGAGAACCGTGTCTTCAATGGTCGAGCGTTCAAAAGCACTTCATTCCATCCAATAAATCTCCCACATGTCAGGTTCTTGCCATGCGCTTCTCCGTGATTGCTTCTGCCGTCGTCGCTGCCGTTGTCGGGTTTGGCGGAACGCTTGCGCTCATCATCGCGGCCGCACAGGCGCTTGGAGCGACGCAAGCCGAGACTGCAAGCTGGGTGACGGCAGCCTGCCTCTCCATGTTCGTTGCGACGGGTTATTTGAGCTGGCGCTACAAGATGCCGATCATTGCCGCATGGTCGACGCCTGGACTGGCACTCATCGGCGGCTCGGTCGGCTTCACCATGCAACAGGCGGTCGGTGCCTTCATCGTGACCGCCATCGCGATCATCATCACCGGGCTGGTCAAGCCAGTCTCGGCTTTTGTTTCGAAAATCCCAGCGTCGATTGCCTCGGGCATGCTGGCAGGCGTCCTATTTGCATTTCTCACAGGCGCCGCGCGGACGATACCGGTCGACCCGCTCTTCGTGCTGCCGCTTGTCGCGCTGTTCTTCATCATCCGCCTGTTCAATCCAGCCATGGCCGTGCTTGCGGTGCTTTTCGGGGGCGTTCTCTACGCCTTTCTCAGCGGCCGCGTGGTGAGTGTGCCTGCTATCGAGCTCTCGACGCTAACGATGATCATGCCGGTCTTCGACGCGCGTGCCATGATCGGACTCGCTCTGCCGCTTTATCTCGTCACCATGGCATCGCAAAACCTGCCGGGTTTTGCTGTCCTGCGTGCAGCTGGTTATGAGCCTCCTACTGCCGCCGCGCTCCAGGTTACCGGTCTCGTTTCCCTGATCAGCGCGCCGTTCGGCGCTCACACCAGCAATATGGCTGCGATTTCTGCTGCGATTTGCACCGGGCCCGACGCTCATCCCGATCCGGAAAAACGCTGGCTGACCGGTCCGTTCTATGCGCTGTCCTATCTGATCTTTGCGATATTCGGCGCGTCGCTCGTCGCGCTCTTTGCAGTATTGCCCGCCTCGCTGATCGCCCTCGTGGCAGGTATGGCGCTGATCGGCGCTTTCACCAACGCTCTGTCGCTGGCCCTCAAGGTCGAGCACGAGCGCCTGGCAGCAATTGTGACCTTTGCGGTCACGGCGTCGGGCATTACGATCGGCGGCATCGGCGCGGCCTTCTGGGCACTGGTCGCCGGCCTTCTGGTCGCCGGGCTCGATCACGCAAAGAAACGGGTCTGATTCCAATGCCTTGCCGCATTTGAGATCACACTTTCTTGAAAAGCCCCAAATCCTTTCCCATGTCGATATCAATCGACCAATCGGGGTCGGGCTTTCTTGATAGGGAAGGGCTTTCGATGAACAATGCTGCTTTGATCCGGCCAGGCTGGACACCGGCCACCATCGCTCTGATGATTATCGGTTTCATGCTGTTCTGGCCGCTTGGTTTGGCCATGCTTGCCTATATTGTCTGGGGCAATCGTTTCGGCGGCTTCAAGAACGAAATGAGCAATGCGACTGACAATTTCTGCGGTGCATTCCGCCGTCAGCGTCACTCTCATCATTTCGGCAGAGGACCGTTCGGGACAGGCAACGTTGCCTTTGACGAATGGCGCGAGAAAGAGCTGGAGCGCCTCGACGAAGAGCGCCGCAAGCTCGAGGAAATGCGTAGCGAGTTTGAAGAGTATGCGCGTGAACTGCGCCGCGCCAAGGACCGCGAAGAATTCGATCGCTTCATGGCCGAGCGGAACGCCGCGCCAAAGAAGCCTTCCGGCTCCGTTCCTGGCGTGAACGATACTGACGGAGAATAGCGGCTGCTTGCAGTCAGTTCCCTCCAGTCCTGATTGCGAAATGTAGTTCCATGGCGGCGCCTTCCGGCGCCGCTTCTGTTTTGTCTCACCGCTTTTGTTCGAATCAACTAATGTGATCTCATGATCCTGTCGCTCTTCCGGAGTCCGCCGAAAAAATCCGCAACGCTGAAAGCCGAACGGAGCTACGAGGTTGCTGGCCGCGTCCTGCCGCTGCGCGTGATGGAAAACCCGCGGGCAACACGGCTGACGCTGCGTATCGATGCGGGCGGCAAGGGGCTTCGCATGACTGTGCCGCCGGGCATGCCGGCTCGGGAGATCGACAAGTTTCTGACGCGCCATGAGGGCTGGATCGAAACCCGCATTGCCAAAATGCCGGACCAACCCAAGGTACGTCCGGGGGTGAAGATCCCCGTTCGGGGGGTGCCGCATCTCATCGTGCACGAGCCGGCGAAACGCGGAACCGTCAGGCAGGAAAACGGAGCCGACGGTCCCAAGCTGATCGTTTATGGAGACCGCCCGCATCTGGCGCGGCGGGTTGGCGATTTTCTGAAGCGCGAGGCCAAGCGCGATCTTGAAATGCTGGTGGCGCGCCACACGACAACCGTAGGACGACGCGCCAAGGTCATTCGACTCAAGGATACGAAGAGCCGCTGGGGCTCATGCACGTCAGATGGTACGCTGTCGTTTTCCTGGCGCATCATGATGGCGCCGCCGCCGATCATCGACTATCTCGTCGCGCATGAAGTGGCGCATTTGAAAGAAATGAACCACGGGCCGAAATTCTGGAAACTGTGCGGCGAGCTTTGCCCGGATACGGAGCGTTGCAAGGCCTGGCTGAAACGTAATGGCGGCGCGCTGCAGGCAATCGATTTCAGCTGATGCGACCATCTGTTTCTCCTGCCGTTCTGCAGGCGGCGCGCACGTTGTGGGATTTTCACCTGATCTATGATGAATTGTCGAAAGCTGACCTGATCATCGGTCTCGGCAGCTACGACCTGCGTGTCGCGGATCGCTGTGCCGAACTGTTTCATGAGGGCCTGGCCGGGCGAATACTGTTTACCGGCAAGTCTGGTAACTGGACAGACGGACTATACGGCGGCACTGAGGCGGAGGCTTTTGCCGCACGCGCAAAAGAACTGGACGTTCCAGACGATGCCATCCTGATCGAGCCGCAAGCCACGAATATTGGCGAGAACATCCGGTTTTCGCGAGCGATGGCCGGGGACGAGGCGCGTCGCATCGTTATCGTGACGAAACCGCAGACCCAGCGACGTGCCTATGCGGCTGTTCGCGCCCAATGGCCCCATGTCGAGGCGCTGGTAACGGCACCGTTGACCCGTTTCGAGGATCAGCCGACCGAAGCCTACCCGCTTGAGAAGCTCGTTCACGAAATGGTCGGAGATCTGCAACGCATGATCGACTATCCGGCCAAAGGCTACCAGATAGCGCAATCCATCCCTGCATCTGTCGCGGATGCGTTCGATTTCCTTGTCAAAGAGGGCTATCACCACCATCTCTAACAGTTGATCCATGCGCAAAATCCTCGACTTTGACGCATTTTCATGCGAGTGGCGGCTTATGAGCCTTGATATCAAGATATGCGGGTTGAAAACCGACGAAGCAGTCGCGGCAGCGCTGGACGGCGGTGCATCGCATATCGGCTTCATTTTCTTCCCAAAGAGTCCGCGCAATATCGATCCCAGCGAAGCGGGCCGTCTGCGCCGCCCCGCTGAAGGACACGCCAAGGCTGTTGCCGTAACAGTCGATGCAGACGATGCGACGCTCGACGCAATTGTCGCCGCGATGAAGCCGGACATGCTGCAACTGCATGGCAATGAGAGTGTCGCACGCGTTGCCGAAGTCAAAGCGCGCTATGGGCTGCCAGTCATGAAGGCGTTTTCCCTGCGCGAACGCAGCGATCTCGACCAGATCGCGCCCTATATCGGCGTTGCAGACCGCTTCCTTTTTGATGCCAAACCGCCCAAGGGATCCGAACTTCCCGGCGGAAATGGCGTATCTTTCGACTGGCAGGTGCTCAGCGAGCTTGACGCCTCCATCGATTACATGCTTTCCGGTGGTCTCAATGCGGGCAATATCGATGAAGCGCTGGCGGCGACTTTGCCAAGCGGCATCGATATTTCATCCGGCGTCGAATCCGCGCCGGGTGTAAAAGATGTTGGCCTCATCGGGGAATTTTTCCGAGCCGTGCGCGCGGCCAAAAGCGCCGATGCGGCCTGAATCGTAAGAGGCGGTCATTTCGTAGAAATGACGGGGGCCTTGAGAATAGGACGGTCGTTTCTGAAATGACAGAGACCGCCCAGAACGGAGTGAAGCAGTGAACAAGGTGGTTGAGCCCAATTCATTCAAGACCGGTCCCGATGAAGAGGGCATGTTCGGCATTTTCGGCGGCCGTTTTGTCGCCGAGACGCTGATGCCGCTGATCCTTGAGCTGCAGGAGGCCTATGACGACGCGAAGAACGATCCGTCGTTCAAGGCAGAGCTTCAGGCATTGTCGACCCATTATGCCGGCCGCCCCTCCAAACTCTATTATGCCGAAGGCCTGACACGGCATGTGCGTCAGCTTGCCAAGGATCAGGGCCTCGACGGCGGCGCCAAGATCTATTTCAAGCGCGAAGACCTGAACCATACGGGCAGCCACAAGATTAACAATTGTCTCGGCCAGATCCTGCTTGCCAAGCGCATGGGCAAGACGCGCATCATCGCGGAAACTGGTGCTGGGCAGCACGGCGTTGCATCCGCTACCGTATCGGCGCGTTTTGGCCTGCCATGCGTCGTCTATATGGGTGCGACCGATGTCGAGCGGCAGAAGCCGAACGTCTTCCGCATGAAGCTCCTCGGCGCCGAGGTCAAGCCAGTCTCCTCCGGTCACGGCACGCTGAAGGACGCGATGAACGAAGCCCTGCGCGACTGGGTCTCGAATGTCGAAGACACCTATTACCTGATTGGTACGGCCGCCGGTCCGCATCCTTATCCTGAGCTGGTGCGTGACTTCCAGTCGGTCATTGGTACCGAGGCGCGCGAGCAGATCCTCGAACGCGAAGGCCGCCTGCCCGACACGATCATTGCTGCTGTTGGCGGCGGTTCCAACGCGATCGGCCTGTTCCATCCCTTCCTCGACGACAAGAGCGTCGAGATCATCGGTGTCGAAGCCGGTGGCCGCGGGCTCGATGGCGAAGAACATTGTGCTTCTATGAGCGCGGGCCGCCCCGGTGTGCTGCATGGCAACCGCACCTATCTGTTGCAGAACAAGGATGGCCAGATCCTCGATGGCCATTCGGTTTCCGCTGGTCTCGATTACCCGGGTGTCGGGCCCGAGCATTCATGGCTGCGTGATACGGGCAGGGTTTCCTATGTACCGATCCTCGACGGCGAGGCGCTGGACGCGTTCCAGTTGACCACCCGCGCCGAGGGCATCATTCCCGCATTGGAATCCGCCCATGCGATCGCCCATGCGGTGAAGATTGCCCCGAAAATGGCACAGGACAAGATCATGATCGTCAATCTTTCAGGCCGCGGCGACAAGGACGTGCACACGGTCGGTCAACTGCTTGGAATGGATATCTGATCATGGCGACCCGTATTGACCGAAAATTTGCTGCCCTCAAGGCAGAAGGCCGTCCGGCACTCGTGACCTATTTCATGGGCGGCGATCCGGATTTCGACACGTCGCTCAGGATCATGAAGGCGTTGCCTCGCTCCGGTTCGGATATTATCGAACTCGGCGTGCCCTTCTCAGACCCGATGGCCGATGGCCCGGCCATTCAGGCAGCAGGCCTTCGCGCGCTGAAAAAGGGCATGTCGCTGACAAAGACCCTGGAACTCGCCGCACAGTTCCGGACAGGCGACGACACCACACCGATCGTCCTGATGGGCTACTACAATCCGATTTATATCTATGGCGTCGATCGTTTCCTGAAAGATGCCGTCGCGTCCGGAATTGACGGGTTGATCATCGTCGACCTGCCGCCGGAAATGGACGAGGAGCTCTGCATCCCTGCCATCAAGGCGGGGATCAACTTCATTCGTCTCGCAACGCCGACAACCGACGACAAGCGCCTGCCAAAGGTTTTGCAGAACACGTCGGGTTTCGTCTACTACGTATCGATGAACGGCATCACCGGTTCGGCACTGCCGGATACAAGCAGGGTCGCGGCCGCTGTCGAGCGGATCAAGAAGCACACGGACCTGCCGGTCGTGGTCGGCTTCGGCGTCAAGACCGCGGAACAGGCCAAGGTCATCGGCTCCGCTGCAGATGGCGTGGTTGTCGGCACGGCAATCGTCAATGCAGTGGCCAATACGATCAATCCCGACGGCTCGCTGGTGGCCGATCCGGCTGAAGCAGTTGCCACCATGGTGCAGGGCCTTTCCAGTGGCGTGCGAGCCGTGCGGCTTGCAGCTGCAGAGTAGAAGCCTTAAATCAGCTAACCTCTTGAGAGAAGAACAGGACCGATCATGAACTGGATCACGAATTACGTCCGGCCAAAGATCAATTCGATGCTTGGTCGTCGTGAAATGCCGGAGAATCTGTGGATCAAGGACCCGGAATCCGGCGAAATGGTCTTCCATACGGATCTGGAGAAGAACCAGTGGGTCGTGCCCTCCTCCGGCCATCACATGCGCATTCCTGCCAGGGACCGGCTGAGGTTTTTCTTCGATGACGGTGTGTTTGAAACACTCGAACAGCCGAGGGTCGCAACCGATCCGCTCAAATTCCGCGACGAAAAGCGCTATGTCGACCGGTTGAAGGAGCATCGTGCCAAGACCGGTCAGGATGATGCGATCATCAACGCCCTTGGTACAATCGAGGGTCTGCCGGTCGTCGTCACGATCCATGACTTCAGTTTCATGGGCGGTTCGCTTGGCATGGCGGCGGGCGAAGCAATTATCAAGGGCTTCGAAACCGCGATCGCCCAGAAGAAGCCCCTCATACTCTTTGCTGCATCCGGCGGCGCACGCATGCAGGAGGGCATCCTTTCGCTGATGCAGTTGCCACGCACCACCGTCGCCGTGGAAATGCTGAAAGAAGCCGGACTGCCTTATATCGTCGTGTTGACCAATCCGACGACAGGCGGCGTGTCTGCTTCCTACGCGATGCTGGGTGATGTTCACATTGCCGAGCCCGGTGCATTGATCGGATTTGCAGGACAGCGTGTCATCGAGCAGACCATCCGCGAAAAACTGCCCGAAGGATTCCAGCGCGCCGAATATCTGAAGGCGCATGGCATGGTCGACATGGTTGTACCACGGACGGAATTGAAATCGACGATTGCACGCCTGTTGAAAATGCTGATGGGCGAACCGGCGACCGAAACTCCCGAAGAATTGCCAGACGGATTGGCTACCGCATTACCGGTACCGGTTGAAACCAATTCTTGATGCCTTTCTCTTTGTTGGATGACCTTGGAAGCCTGGTGTGCAATGCCGTCGCGTGCTGAACAAGAGATAGAACGGCTGTTGGGCTTGCATCCCAAGGGCTTTGATCTGTCTTTGGGCCGCATCACCCGGCTTCTCGACACGCTGGGTAATCCGCATCTGAGGCTGCCGCCTGTGATCCATGTGGCGGGCACCAATGGCAAGGGCTCGGCAGTCGCCTTTTCGCGCGCGCTGCTCGAAGCCGCTGGCTATACGGTTCATGTCCATACCTCCCCGCATCTGGTGCGCTGGCACGAGCGTTACAGGCTCGGGGCACCGGGCGGCGGCAAGATCGTCGGCGATGATGTGCTGGCCGAAGCGGTCAAGCGGGTCGCTGAGGCCAATGCCGGGCAGGCAATCACTGTTTTCGAGATCCTGACTGCTGTCACCTTCGTGCTGTTTTCGGAACATCCCGCCGATGCCGTTATCCTCGAAGTCGGCCTTGGCGGGCGGTTTGACGCCACCAACGTCATTCCCGAACCTGCCGTCAGCGTCATCATGCCGATTTCGCTCGATCACCAACCCTATCTCGGTGACCGTGTCGAACTTATCGCGGCGGAAAAAGCCGGGATCATCAAGTCGCGCTGTCCGGTCGTTATCGGGGCGCAGGAAGAGGAAGCCGTACGGATGGTCCTGATCGAGACCGCCGAGCGGCGCGATTGCCCATACTCGGTCTATGGCCAGGATTTCCTCAGCTTTGAGGAACGCGGGCGAATGATCTATCAGGATAATACCGGGCTGATGGATCTTCCCTTGCCAGGGTTGCTCGGCCGCCATCAGCTGGCAAACGCTGCCGCCGCCATCCAGGCAGTCAAGACCGCCGGCTTTACCATCCCCGAACATGCGGTTGAGACGGCGATGACGTCGGTGGAATGGCCTGCACGCATGCAGCGCCTTATCAAGGGAAAACTGGTGGATCTGGCGGTTCCCGGATCGGAAATATGGCTCGATGGCGGACACAATCCTGGAGCGGGGATGGTCATTGCCGAGGCTGTTGCCACACTCGAAGACCGCAACCAGCGGCCGCTATTCCTGATAACCGGCATGATCAACACAAAGGATCCTGTCGGCTATTTCCAGGCCTTCACAGGTATGGCGCGGCATGTCTATACGGTACCGATCCGCTCCAGTGGCGCAGGCATTCCGCATGACGAGCTGGCTATCGCAGCCCACGAAGCAGGCCTGTCAGCCGAACCCGTTCATTCCGTGGAGAATGCGCTGAAAATCCTGCGTGACAGCTGGGACAAATCCGAAGCCGCACCGCGCATACTCATTGGCGGATCCCTCTATCTTGCCGGCGACGTCCTTGCCGACAACGGCACGCCGCCACAATAAAAAGCCCGATGCAAGACCGGGCTCTTTAAGTCAGATGGAATCTGGAAATCAGGCAGCCGAATTCTTGATCCAGTCGGAAAGCTTGCTCTTGGGAGCAGCGCCAACCAGATTGGCAGCCAGTTCACCATCCTTGAACATCAGCAAGGTCGGGATCGAACGCACGCCGAACTGAGCAGCCAGTTCCGGATTCTCGTCGATATTGACCTTGGCGATCGTGACCTTGCCTTCCATCTCCGAAGCGATTTCTTCGAGGGCTGGTGCGATCATCTTACACGGGCCGCACCACTCAGCCCAAAAATCAACCACAACAGGCTGGCCGGACTGAATTACATCGGACTGGAAATTGCTGGTGTCGATCTTGACGGTAGCCATAGGCTTTTCCTTGTAGGTTTGTGAATGTGTTGCACATCATGTGGTGAGTCGGCTCGCGCTCGTCAAGCGTGGTCTTCTCACGATGCAGTGAGACGGGCAAGTGCACCGTGCATCTCGTTCACGGGAATATCGATCAGGTACGGGCCCTCCGTGAAGAGCAGCGCCGCCTCGACGGTTTTACCGGGATAAAGCGGTCCCAGCAATTGCCTATAAAGGGCTAGCTGAGCCACATAGGCAGCAGGCACGTCGGCCAGCGTTCGCGGGGCTGGCCGATTGGTCTTGTAGTCCACAATGAGCACGCTGCTTTCGTTCACCGCCAGCCGGTCGATCACGCCTGAAACCGCGTGATCCTTGCCGCGCAGATGCAGTGTTCCCATAATCGCTACCTCGGCCAGGGAGCCAGCCGCGAACACCGGCGCGAAGCCTGGATCATCCATGACATTGAATACCGACTGGAGCGCCCTTTCGGCTTCGTCCGGTTTCCAGTCAAAAGCGGCACGCGAGAGATACTGTTCCGCAGCCGCAAGGCGTTGATCGGCCGGGAGGTTGGGAAGGGTCTGCAACAGCGCATGGATGACCGTGCCGCGCCGGATCGCAAAGGACGGATCGCCGTGATCCGTCACAAGCACCGGCGAACCGGTCACCAGAGGCGTTTCATCCTCAGGTTCGATCAATACCGAGACGCCGGATGGCGCCAGCGGTCTTGGCAGCCCTGCTTCACGCGGCATGGGCTTTCGATAGGATGCTGGGAATGGTGCGGCATTTATTTCAACTGCCGTGTCGGGCTCGGCTATCGTTGCCGACACCCGTTCCGTGACGCGGTAACGCTTGGCAGCCACACCTTCGATGGGGTGCTCGAACGGCTCGCTCACTTCGCCCAATGCCGCTCCAACCAGATCATGCCAGGTGCCGGGCGCTTGCCGCGCTCCACGATAGCCGCAAACGATCAAACGGTCCTCGGCTCTGGTCATGCCCACATAAAGCAGGCGGCGATATTCTTCCTCCGCCCGGATTTTCAGATTATCGACGATGTTTCCGGTGAAGGCCGTCGCATAGGCCTTGGATGGAACGAACAGAAAGCCCTTGCCCTGCCATCCGTCCTTCTCTCTCAGATCGAACGAAAGCAGATTAGGGGTGCGTCCCCCCGCAGAAGCCGCACTGCCGGAATCGACCAGGAATACCACGGCCGCCTCCAGACCTTTCGAGGCATGGACAGTCATGATGCGCACTTCGTTGCGGCTCTGGTCGAGCTCGCGCTTGATCTCCGGTGCCGCAGCATCCAACGTTTCGAGAAACGCCTGCAGCCCCGGCAATCCTGTCTTTTCTGTCGCGACGGCGTAGTTCTGGAACTCATCGATGACGTCGCCCGCCTCATGGCCGAGTCGTGCCAGAAGGTCGCGTCTCGCGCCGCCAGGCCCAAGAATATTCGCATAAAATTCAAACACCGGCACCGTGTCGGCACGATTGCGCCACTCCTGCAACCGTTGCGCAATTCCATGCAGAATGAGATCATCCTCGGAGCATGCAATCAGGCGCTGATAGAGCGTTTCATTTTCGGCTCTGCCATAGGCGAGCGCAAACAACTGATCATCGCCCAATTTGAACAGCGGGCTCTTGAGCAAGGCTGCAAGCGACAAATCATCCGATGACAGCAGCATGAACCGGCCGAGCGCCATCAGATCCTTGACAGCGATATGATCGGTGAGCTTCAGCCGGTCAGCGCCAGCGACGGGAACATGGCGCTTCTTCAGTTCGCGCGACAGGGCCGGCATGAACTGATCACGCTTGCGTACCAGGACCATGATGTCCCGTGCCTCGAGCCGGCGGCCCTGCCCATCAAGGATTTCCCCGTTCTTGAGCCAGAGATCAATGGTGCGGGCAATTTGCTCGGCGAGACGCACCGGCGGAGCAGGCAGACTGTCGACGGGTGTCCGCCAATCCTCCTCCTGCGGCGCTGTTTCCGGGTTAAGCATTTCCCAGATTTGCACTTCACCGGGATCGTGATCGCGGATCGCGGTGTGCACTGTCGCGCCATGATCCGCGCCAAAGCCGCGATTGGCTTCCGGCCGGGCAAAGACCCTGTCCACGGCGGACAGCACATCCGGAGAAGATCGGAAGGAGAAGTTGAGATTGACGCGGGCAAAGCTCAGCTCGGATTGCCTGGTTTTTCGTTCGGTTGCCTTGCCGTGCTCGGCGAAGTCTTCCGGGACCGCGCCTTGAAACGAATAGATCGATTGCTTTTCGTCGCCCACGGCAAACAGAGTACGGCGGATGTCTCGCGCAGTCTTTCCCGCGAAAAACTCTTCGCTGAGCAGGCGGATGACATTCCACTGGTTGGGGCTCGTATCCTGCGCCTCGTCGACCAGAATATGGTCGATGCCCTTGTCGAGCTTGTACTGGACCCAAGGCCCTGCATCCTGCCGCGCCAGCAGCTTCACAGTGCGAACGATCAGATCATCGAAATCGAGAAGACCATGTGCCTTCTTCATCTGCTGATAGCGGCCGATCAGATCGTCGACCAGAACCAGCGCGGAGAGGGTCAGCCGAACAAGACGCAATTGCTTGAGCCGGTCGAGTCCGTCGAACACGCGCTGGGCCGCGCGATCATAGCGATCAATGAAATCCGGAACCCGGTCTATCACCGCCTTGGAGGAAATAAATGAACCACTCTTAGGCTCACCGCCAGCCTTGAGAAATGCCGCGCGCAAGGCTTCTTCGCGCTGGTCTAGCTGTCCATTGACCTTGGCGAACCGCAAGGTCAGAGCGAACTCCTGCGCCCGCGTGGCACTTCTGGGTATATCGAGGATTTCTCCAAGAATTGCGCTGTCAAATTCGCGTACCGGCCAAAGCGTCGACAGGATGCTGTCTTCGGTCTCGGCGCCAGTGAAGCCGAAATGCGCGTAGAAGGTCTGGCGGCGCAACTCATCATGACCAATATCGTCGATGAATTGTGTCAGATCGTGCCGCTTGTTCACCGCCTCGTCGAGCAGTCCCTGCAGGCCAAACTCCCCTGCCGCATCGAGCACATCGGCAAAGGCCGCGGCAAGCTCAGCATTGCTGTCAAGGCGCGCCGACTGCAGCAACTGCCGGCGCGCCTCGCCGACCAGGGCCACCTGCATCATGTCATCCATCAGTTCGAAGTGGCCAGCGATATTGGCCTCGAGCGGAAACTGGTGGAGAATGGCCTCGCAGAAGGCGTGGATGGTCTGGATCTTGAGCCCGCCCGGCGTTTCCAGCGCACGCGCAAACAGGCGGCGCGCCTGTGCCAGGCGAGCGAGATCCGGCGGTCTGCCATCGATCTGCTGGATGGTTTGCGTCAGCGTAACTTCATCCGTCGTTGCCCATTCGGAAAGACGTGCAAAGACGCGGTTCTGCATCACCGCTGCCGCTGCCTTTGTATAGGTGAGGCAGAGGATTTTCGAAGGATCGGTTCCGTCGAGCAGCAGCCGAATGACCCGCTCGGTCAGAACGTGGGTCTTGCCGGAGCCGGCATTGGCCGAAACCCAGACCGAATCTCTTGGATCTGCCGCCTTGTTTTGGTTCGCTATCGTTTCGAAGGGAATGATGCGGGGCTTTTTCATTCGGCGTCGCCGCCATCATCAGCACCGCCTGCCGACCATTCCAGTACGCGGGCGAGATGATCATAGTCCCCGGTCAGATCCGTCTCCTTGAATGGCAGGGCGCGCGACAGATAGCCTTTATGTGGGTCGCGGTAGGCGTTCAGCAATTCGGTCAGCCGGCGCCAGGAAAGTTCGCCCAGTTCCGGCGCGGTTTTCTCGGTGCTATTGGCGGCTGTGCCGATCTTCAGGATCGATTCCGGATCCACCCTGCCATTGGGCCGGAGGCGCACATAGAGAAGATCAGCGGCGTCGCGCTTGCCGACTTCGTGGAAGGCACCACGTGCCAGAAGCGCTGCTTCAAGTGCGAGCTGGGGTGACAGCAGTACGTGAGCCTGGCGTTTCGACGGCGTCGAACCGGTCTTGTAGTCGATGATGTCGACCGTACCATCACGCCTGAGATCGACCCGGTCAGCACGCCCCGAAAGGGTCACGCCCGTTGCCTCGACCGGTATCTTCTTCGAGGCGATTTCGGGGTGACGCTTGGCAATCAATGGGGCACGGCTGCGCTCCCAATCGAGAAATTCAGGCACCAGCGCCCGAAACCGTGGCCACCAGACCGCGTCGATTTCCTCCGGCAGCGCGATATCGTCGAAATAACGTCTGCCGATGTCCAGCAATTGTGCGGCGGCATCCGCATGCACCGGGTCAATGCCCTGCTCGGTAAAATGCGCCAGGATGTTGTGGAACAGCGAACCGCGCTCCGCCACATCGGGATCGCGGATCAGCGGCTCGATCGGGCGCAGGCGCAGGATGCGGCGGGCAAAGATCGCGTAGGGATCGCGCCTCAGCGTTTCGATTTCCGTAACCGAGAAATGTTTGGGTCGCGCCTCAAGCGGTGGCTTCGGTTCGGGCCGCTTGACGAAATCCTCATCCGCCGCATGATCGATCTCGCGCGCCCAGTTCAGATATTTCGTGCCGCGCGTCCGCAACTCCGCCGCTGCGGGTTTGCCGAGCACCGTTTCCAGCCGCTGCAGCCAGCGCGACGCAACCGTCGGCGCATTGGCGGAGCGTTGCGACCGGGTCAGGATGACATGGTCCATGCCCATTGCCATCTGGAAATCATGGGCGGCGAGACCTGTGCGACGCTCCGGCGGCTCCAGATTGACAATAGATTTCATCGGCCGCGACATGAACGGGTCATTGCGGGTTTTGCCCGGCCACGAGCCCTCATTGAGTCCGCCGATGATAACCGTGTCGACGGTCTGCAGACGCGCTTCAAGTGCACCCCAGATGAACAGGCGGGGATGGGCACCGGCTTTCGGCTTTACAACCTCACCGGACATCAGCGCCTCGATCATGCCCGGCCATTCGGAGGGCAGAAAATCGAGCCCTGCATCGGCGGAAACCAGATTGCGCAGGAAGGCTGCGAACTGTTCACCGGCAGCGCCGGAGTAGAGCGCCGCGATATCGCCCTTGTCGTCGCGCGCCAGATTTTCCAGGCTGGCTACGCTCGCATGGATGATTTCAGCCATTTGCACCGGCTCGGCCATGTCGGCAAAGGCGGCGAGCGGCTCCATGCTGCGGCTGAGCGCAGCGCAGGCGATCCGCGCTGCCTCGATCTGCGCGACGGAAATTTGCCGCACCCAGACGGGTTCGAATGGCGCGCTGCTGCCTTCGGCCAGTCGTGTCTCGAAGAAGGCGGCAAGTCCGGAAAGCGAGGCGCGTCCGGTGCCGCCGCGCAGGGATACGAGTTCGATGGTTTCTGCCGCCTGCCGCACTGTCGAGCGTTCAAGACCAAGCCGCGTCAACGGGTGCTTGAGCAGTGCGAGCAGCGAGACCGGATCGCCAGGGTTGAAGACCGTTTCGAGTGTCAGTCGCATCAGCGTCGCCGGTTGCGTTTCACGCAAGGCATGACCGCCGGAATCATCGGCCGCAATGTTGAAGCGCGCGAGTTCCGTCGAGACGCGCCGCGCCAGATCGCGATCGGCTGTGATAAGCGCCGCCGTCCGGTCCGGCTGGTCGATCGCATCGCGCAGGGCGACCGCCACGGTAAGTGCCTCTTCCCGCTCATTCGCTGCCTCGACCAGGGCAACTGATCCGATGGCGGCAGAAAACTGCCCACTGGCACGGTCGATAGTACTCCAGGCCTCGCTGGTATCGGCGGGGCGCATGGCCTCAGCGAGCAGATGCTCGCGGGCGCGTTTCTGCGGCGCAACGCTTCCCAAAGGGACAACATCGTGGCGCAGCACACCGAGCTCACCCAGGAGTTTCTTCAGGCCGTATTGCGGATGGCCGAAGATCGACGGATTGTTGGCGATGTTTCCCAGAACTTCCCAGCTTTCCGCGTCCATGTCGCGATCGAGGCCAGGCAGGACAACTGCGCCTTGCTGCAGTGATGCGATCGCTGCAAGCAGTTTCGCCGTGGCGGGTATGGAGCCCGTGGACCCGGCAGCGATGACTGGTCCATCCGGCGGGTTGCGCATCAGGCGCTCGGCTTCCAGCTCAATCAGGCGGTTGCGATGGGCCGCGGGATTGGATCGATGACGATCGGCAAGAATATCCGGCCAGAGGCTGGTGACGATGCCCAGAAAATCGAGCGTCACCTGCCACCAGTTCGGCAGCTCCTCCGATACGATATGGGCGAGTGTCGCCCACCCGCTGGCCTCCGTTTCCACCTGATCCATCAGAGCGGCGAGGTCGCGCGCCAGCCAGATCGCATCGGCCGTGGTGGCGGGAATGGCGATTTCCTCATTGCCGAACAGAGCCCGGACATGGTCCGGCAAGCGCTCGCGCCAGGGCCGCACCAGCCGTGCCAGCAGCAGCAGCCGTTCGGTAGAACCTATCGGCGGCAGGAGATCGAAGAATGCATCCGATCCCATGTCGAACATCGCCGCATCCTCGTCCACATCGCCGAGTGGGCGGATGACGGGAAGGATGGCGGATTTGACCGGGCTCTTTTCGACGAGCAATGAGCGCAAGCTGCGCGCAGCACGGCGTGTCGGCACGTAGATCGTCACGCGCGCCAGAGCCATCGGATCGGTTGTATTGGAAGGGAAGCCGGGGACGAGCGTGCCCGATTGCAGCGCATCGACGAGTGCAGGCAGGAATGGAATGCCTGGCGCTATCGAAAAAACCCGGCGATGCTGACGCTCAGCCATGGATCCCTTGACCGGCCGTGGCGATGGCGGCTTCCGCTTCGCCGATAGCACCGGGCGTTCCAACCGTCAGCCAGAGCCCGTTCATTGGCAGGCCGTAAAGCCGGTCAGCAGCAATTGCCGCATCAAAATAACGGTTAAGCGATGCCTTGCCTGCCGGCGCACCGGCAAAGATGCGCGGATGCACTATGGCTGCACCAGCATAAATATAGGGCGAAGTCTCCCCCGCTTCGAGACGGCGCAGCCTGCCCTCAGCGCTCATGTTGAAATCGCCGCGCCCGTCATATCCGGTCGCCTGCCCCTTCGCTGCGATCATGAGAAGAATGTCCATGCGCGCATCATCCCATCCTTCCGCCAGCAGGACAAGATTCGGCCGCCCGCCATCGATCCAGAAAGTGTCGGCATTGATGACAAAAAAGGGATCAGAGCCTATCTGCGGCAGCGCATTGATAATACCGCCAGCGGAATCGAGCAGTTCCTTGCGCTCATCGGAAACGAGGATCGCTGGTGTCTTGCGCGTCGCCAGATGCATATCGAGCTGGTCGGCGAGATAGTGGGTGTTGACAATCGCGCGCTCAACGCCAGCATTTTCGAGCGCGTCAAGCCCCCAATCAATCAATCGTTTGCCGGCTACCTTTACCAATGGTTTCGGCATGGTATCGGTGATCGGAGCCATGCGCTTGCCGAGACCGGCTGCCAGAACCATTGCCGTACGCGGACTCGTCATCAATCAAATCTCCGAAGATAGTATGCCTGCCTTTTCGCACCAATCCTTCACCGGCACCAGTGCCGGATGGCCAATGACGCGATTGAGATAGGTCTGGATACGGGACAAGTGCTTCAAATAGAAAGGCTTGCCGTCACGCTCGTCAAGGCGAACAAAGATGCCGAGTATCTTGGCGTTCCGCTGTGCCGCCATGATGGCAAAGGCTACGCGGAAACCCGTCTCATCGAATTCGCTGTCGGCCAACCGCCGCTCGTCAAGATAGGCGGCGAGCAGATGATCCTGCAGTTCCGGTGCAACGGTCACCCGCGCATCAAGAACGAGCGAGGCCACGTCATAGGCAGACGGGCCGATCATGGCGTCCTGGAAGTCAATAAGCCCGACCCGATCCGTTCCCACCGCCCCGTCCCGCCAGAGAATATTGGGCGAGTGAACATCGCGCAGCAGCAGGCTTCTCTCGGATTTACTTATCTGGCTAAATACTCTGCCCCAGGCGGCGACGTAAGCGGCTTTTTGCGCGGGATCAAGCGGTGCTCCACGCATGCGTGGCACATACCAATCGGATAGAAGCTCTACCTCGATCATCATGGCATCGCGATCGAAGTTGTGGATATGATGTGAATAACCCTCAGTGGCATCGACATCCTGGGGCCAGGAATGTTGATGCAATTTCGCCAGCAGGCGAACCGCGGCCTCATAACGTTCCGGAATTGGTGCGCCGTCGGCATCAAGCACGCCGTCGCTTCCGAGATTTTCCAGCAGCAGAAACCCGCTCTCAAGATCTTCGGCATAAATTTCGGGAACAGTGAAACCCTTGGATTGCAACAATCTGTCCAGGGCAACAAACGCCGTAACCGACTGGGAGAGGTGTGCGATCTGCATGTAGGTCTTGCCATCGCGCAGGACTGGTCCGCCGGGATTGTAGGGCGA
The DNA here is from genome assembly GCF_002764115.1 of Phyllobacterium zundukense. Lineage (NCBI taxonomy): Bacteria > Pseudomonadati > Pseudomonadota > Alphaproteobacteria > Hyphomicrobiales > Phyllobacteriaceae > Phyllobacterium > Phyllobacterium zundukense. The sequence continues at coordinate 3,808,153 of NZ_CP017940.1, forward strand.
GTTCATCAGGATGAGCGGAAGCTTTTCTCCCACCGCAATCGTTTCATAGCCGCGAGCAGATGCGTCGCCGAGGAGATAGCGCCGTTCGGCCCTGGCAAAGCCGGCGTCTTTCAAAAATTTGCGGATCGCCAGCGAGCGCTGCAACCGGGCAAGGGCAGCAGGCTCACCGTCGATCAATGCCTTGCGGCCATCGCCATCGCCGAGCAGTGTCACGCGCAGGCTGGATTTGGGCAAAGCGCTGCCCGCCCGTTCCGGCCACTCCACCAGCACTGTACCGTCCTCCAGAGCCTCATCGAGGCCGAGTTCATCAAGCTCGTCAGCCGAGGACAGGCGGTAAAGGTCGACATGGCTGACCGGCAAGCGCAATTCCGGATAGGACTGCACGATCGTGAAAGTCGGGCTTGGCACCTCATAACCATTGTCGTTGGCAATCGTTCGAATCAAACCGCGTGCCAGCGTCGACTTGCCGGCGCCGAGATCGCCTGAAAGCGATACGAGATCGCCCTTGCGCAGCGCCAGCGCCAAATCCTCGCCAAGCCGTTCGGTATCTTCTGTCGTTGCGAGCTGGATGGTGAGGGTCATGAATGCTCTATTCAGCAGCGATGCTGAATGTCCGCGCTTCCAGCGGGAAGCGGCAGGTAACCAGCGTGCCCTTGCCGGCGGCGCTGTTGATATCGACCGTTCCGCCATGCAGTTCGACGAAACCCTTGACGATCGACAGTCCCAATCCTGCACCGCGTTTGCGCCCCCCGTTCGGATAGGGCTGGAAACGCTTGAAGATACTGTCGAGCACATAATCGGGCATGCCAGGGCCATTGTCTTTCACGCTGAAGACCATTTCGGCCTGTTCCCGCCAGCAGGCGAGCGTAACGGTGCTGCCCTCCGGCGCATAATTGGCAGCATTACTGAGAAGATTGGACAGGACCTGCTTGACCCGGCTGGCATCGGCGCGGAAGGAGCCGGTTCCGGGCGTAATACGGATATCGAGCAGGATATTGTGCTCTTTCAAGCGGTCGGCCACTTTCTCCGAAGCCGTCGTCACAGCATCGGTGACCGAGACATCGCTGATGTCGAGTTCCATGATCCCGGCATCGACCGTAGCAAGATCAAGAATGTCATTGACGATGGTCAGCAGCACTGAGGACGACGTGCCGATGTGATCAAGGTAATCGCGTTGGCGATCATTGAGCGGCCCGGTCATTGGCGTCTGCAGAAGCTCGGTAAAGCCGATGATGTTCGTCAGCGGCGAGCGCAGCTCATAGGATACGTGCTGGACAAAATCGTTCTTCAGTTCGTCCGTCCGCTCCAGCGCTTCGTTCTTTTCCTTCAGGGCCCGCTCGACCTGCACCGAATCGGTCATGTCGACAAAGGTCAGCATGGTCTGGCCGTTTGGCAGAGGCGCCGTCGCGTAGAACAGTATCTTGCCGGTGGTGAGTTCGATATGACCGGACAGCGACTGGCGTTCGTCGTCGAAGCCAGTGACTGTCGTAACGAACGTTTCCCAATGCGTCGCGTCAGAGACAGTCTCGCACAGACGCCGAATGGCCGAAATATGCATGCCCTCGGCAATCTGTTCGCGTTTCAGCGACCACAGCGAGGCGAATGCGGGATTGGACAGGCGGATCTTGCCGTCCGAACCGAACACGGCAACGCCTTCTGCCAAATGATCCAGCGTCTGGCCCTGAACCTTGATCAGCGTGTTGTAACGGCTTTGCAGTTCAAGCTTCTCGGTCAGGTTCTCGAAGACCCAGGTGACGCCGCCCTTCGGCTGTGGATTGACGATGACACGCAGCGTGCGACCGTCGGTCAGATACCAGATATGCTCCTGCGACTCGACGGAATGATAGGCCGATAAAACCTGTTCCTTCCAACGACGCCAATCGGGCTGCTCCGGCAAAATGCCGTCGCTGCGGAAGCGATCGAGCAGCATGGCATTGTCGGGGCTGCTTTCGAGGAAAGCCGTTTCCAATCCCCAAAGCTTTGCAAAAGCCTGGTTGAAGAATTGCAACTTGCGGTTAGCGTCGAACATCGCGACAGCGGAATTCAGCTGATCCAGCGTGTCCGAGTGATTGAGAACAGTGCGTTTGAACTCCTCGCGGATGAGTTCGACTTCGCTGATATCGGTTGCGAGGCCTGCAGAGCCCGCACTGCCGGCAACGTCCGTCACCCGGAAAACGTGACGATCTCCGCCAACCACCGTCGACAGCTGGTCATGGAAGCGCCGGTTCGCTGCTTTGTCCCGTTCAATGCGCTCGCGTGCTTGCGCACCGAAGAGTTCACGCGCCTCGGTTATGGCCGTGCGCGTATCACGTACGTCCACGGCCTTGGCATAGGCCATGTTGACCCAGCTGAGACGGCCGTCGCCATCGCGGCTCCACGCCGGCATATCGATCGATTCCAGCAGCGCGCGCAATGTGCCCACGGCTTCATTGAGTTGATAGTTCTCGGTCTTGAGCAGCGCCTGTGCGGCCCGCGCTTCTCCGAGATTGATGAAACGGACGATGGCATAGCCGCCGGACGTGCGGCCCTGGACTTCCAGCGGGGCACCCTTCGCGGTCTCAATGGCAATATCGAATGGCCGTGCCTTTTCGCGCAAGGCCGAGATCGAGCGATCGAGCAAGGTCGCGGAATCGACCTGGAGCCAGCGGCCAAACGCCAGAAACAACGCCCGAGCCTCGGGCACGCCGATCTCCTGTGGCAGGCTGCCGATCAGATTGGGCGTGCTGGAAGCGCCCTCCCACACGATAATGCGCTGGTCCTTGAGATTGAGTAGTGCTTCGTTGCGCTGAACGGTGACGTTGAGATCGGCGACCTTGTCGCGAAGCTGACGATTTTCCTGGGCAATGCGGCTGCGCTCGCGGATGAGCCAGCCTGCAGAAAGCAATGCGGCGCCCATGGCACCGAGGAACATGGCGAATTGAACCACTTCAAACGTACCGACTTCAACGCCGAACGGTGTGTTGATCTTGCCCAGCGCATCCTGTGCGTGAACAGTGGGGGAAGAGCTTAACAGAATTGGCAATGCGGAACTGGCGCCCGCAAGCAGGCTCCGCAGCTTTCTCAGCACCGGCCTTCCGTGTGCTGCATGTTTACTGCGAACATCACCTTCACCAATCGTCATATCAACCGTCGCTGCCCCATCCTGACGAATCCCGGCTGCCCCTTTCCATTCGATTTTTCAATCGCTTGGCCCACCTGGAACAGCGTCATCCCGAATCACTACAATAAACCTTGAGCGAATCGACGGGAAGAACTGGTCGCAAAAAAGAAAGCCGGAGAATTTGTCAATCCTCCGGCTTCCATATCTTGTGGGTATATACTGATCAGATCAATATCTGTAGTGGTCTGACTTGAATGGGCCGTTTGGTGTTACACCAATATAGGCAGCCTGTTCTTCGGAAAGAACCGACAATTTCGCGCCGAGCTTGTCGAGATGCAGGCGAGCGACCTTTTCATCAAGGTGCTTCGGCAACACGTAAACCTCATTCTTGTACTGCTCACCACGGCTATAAAGCTCGATCTGAGCCAGGACCTGGTTGGTGAACGAGGCGGACATGACGAAGCTCGGATGGCCCGTGGCGTTGCCGAGGTTGAGCAGGCGTCCTTCCGACAGAAGCAGCAGGCGCTTGCCGTCCGGGAACGAGATCATGTCGACCTGCGGCTTGATGTTGTTCCACTTCAAGTTGCGCAATGCGGAAACCTGGATCTCATTGTCGAAGTGGCCGATATTGCCGACAATTACCATGTCCTTCATCTTGCGCATCGTATCGATGGTGATGACGTCCTTGTTGCCGGTCGTGGTGATGATGATGTCGGCCGTCGGGGCTGCATCTTCGAGCGTTACCACTTCGAAACCGTCCATCGCAGCCTGCAGCGCGCAGATCGGATCGACTTCCGTCACCTTGACGCGGGCACCTGCACCAGTCAGCGACTGGGCCGAGCCCTTGCCGACGTCGCCATAGCCGCAGACGACGGCAACCTTGCCGGCCATCATCACGTCGGTCGCGCGGCGGATACCGTCTACCAGCGATTCCTTGCAGCCATACTTGTTGTCGAATTTCGACTTGGTCACACTGTCATTGACGTTGATTGCCGGGAAAGGCAGCAGGCCCTTCTTCTGCAGCTGATACAAGCGATTGACGCCGGTCGTGGTTTCCTCGGTGACGCCCTTGATCGCTTCGCGCTGCTTGGTGAAGAAACCGGGGGTTTCCTTCATGCGCTTCTTGATCTGCGCGAAGAGGATTTCCTCTTCTTCGTTGCCCGGATTGGACAGGACGTCTTCGCCAGCTTCGGCGCGTGCGCCGATCAGGATGTACATGGTGGCGTCGCCACCGTCGTCAAGGATCATGTTGGAAGGCTGGCCATCCGGCCACTGGAAAATCTGATCGGTGTAGGTCCAGTACTCTTCAAGGGTCTCACCCTTGACGGCAAAAACTGGCGTACCCGTTGCAGCGATGGCTGCAGCAGCGTGATCCTGCGTCGAGAAGATATTGCAGGATGCCCAGCGAACCTTTGCGCCGAGCGCCTGCAGGGTTTCAATCAGGACGGCAGTCTGGATCGTCATATGCAACGAGCCGGTAATACGGGCGCCCTTGAGCGGCTGCGATGCACCGAATTCTTCGCGGCTGGCCATCAGGCCCGGCATTTCGGTTTCGGCAATTTCGATTTCCTTGCGGCCCCATGCAGCCAGTTCAAGGTCCTTGACGATGTAATCCTGTTTCTCAGCCATCTTAAGCGAGCTCCGTCCTTGTGTGTTCCGTTTGGCCGCACTCTCGTAGGGGCGACCGGAGATGCCGTTGACTAGCAGATTAGGCATCAACGCACAATGGGATATAAAGAAATCCTTATGCGTGCATATGACAGCAATGATTTATGTATATCGTTGGGGCCGGAAATGGTGGTTTATGCAGTCAGGCTTCTTCGCCGAATTTGTCAGCGATCAACGCGCCCAGCGCCATCATCACCTCAGTTGCCTGAAGCCCCGAAGCGCTGACCTTGATGCAGCAACCGGGCGAAGCTGCGAGCATCATGAGGCCCATAATGGACGTGCCGCCAACAGTCATGCCGTCCTTCTCGACGCGCACATGGGCGTCATAGCCATCAACCAGTTGGACGAACTTCGCCGAGGCCCGCGCATGCAGACCGCGCCGGTTGATGATCTCGAATGACTCCACAAGTGCATTGTCCGGATCAAACGTGCCGGTCGTTTCCGCAGTCAGGCGCATCCATAACCTCTATTTGGCTGTCAGCACCTGGCTGGCCACGTTGATATATTTCCGTCCGGCATCCTGGCCTTCCCGCAACGACGCCGCCATATCATTGGTAACGCGTACGCTGGAAAGCTTGATCAGCATCGGCAGGTTAACACCGGCAATGACTTCGATCCGCCCCGACTCCATCACGGAAATCGCCAGATTGGAAGGTGTTCCGCCAAACATGTCTGTTAGAATGATGACGCCCGAACCGTTGTCAGCGCGCGCAACCGCATCGACAATGTCGCGCCGGCGCTGTTCCATATCATCATCCGCACCGATTGATACGGTTTCCAAATATTCCTGCTGGCCAACAACATGCTCCACGGCATGATGAAATTCTTCAGCCAGTCTTCCGTGCGTCACAAGCACGAGTCCGATCATTCTGAAACTGCTCCTGTCGCGCCAGCCCCTTGGGATTGGGCTTTTTACTGCGCATTGAATGCCCCGTTTGGCAGGTGTCGCATTCTGGCAGGACGAATCGTGAAGGCAAGTGGAAAAATGGCGTTAACAAGACAGACCGTCATTTTCTCACAGCATAATGAAGCAACCATTTGGATTGTATGGTTATTTTTTCCATGACGGGTAGAAAAGTCTTGCTTCCACAGCCCGGCAAGCGGTCTCAATTTCGCGTTTTGGTAGAAGAATATGCGCGATTGCGACATCTTGGAGTTGTATCACTGCCTGATCGGCAAACCGGACGGCGTGGTCTGGTTCGACCAGTTCGACGACAAGATGAATGACTGCGGCCGCCTCGTGATCGACTGTGTGAAGGCCCGAACCGCGAACCTCCAATCCGCCGCGCAATGAGGCGGGGACTTGGCAGATTAACCGGCCTGAAATTGATTGTAGCCGGCATTGATCATCGCTGATCAATGCTGCAAACACCCCCCTTGCTTGGGCCCTATCTATAAGCGCCCTGGCAATCGATGATTTGCCGGATCCAGAGGGACCAATGATCAGGATGCCGCGGTCGCCGACGAGAACGGCGGTCGCGTGCATGAGTTCGCCCTGCTCGGCAATCATCACACCTCAACCGGGAGAATGGCAGTGAACCGCGCGCCCAGATAATTGTCAGCGTCATTGGGATCGACGATGTTTTCGGCATTCAGCGTGCCGCCGTGGGCCTCGATGATCTGGCGGCTGATGGACAGGCCAAGGCCGGAATTCTGGCCAAACGCTTCGCCGGAGGGCCGGTCCGTGTAGAATCGCTCAAAGATCCGGTCGATCTGCTCGACCCGGATGCCAGGGCCGTTGTCCTCGACGAGAATGCGGATGCGATCGCCCAGATGCTGAAGCGTGACAGTGATGACACCGTCTTCTTCCGGAACGAAGGAACGTGCATTCTCGATCAGGTTGGAAACCACCTGCCCAAGCCGCAAATCATGGCCGACAACAAAAAAACCTTTCTTGTTGTTCGGTAGCTTGCCTACGACAAATTCGATCCGTGTGTCCTTCTTGTTACGCCGGACCTCGCGCGCGGCGGTGACCAGATTGCCAAGCAGGAATCTCAGATCGACATGCTCGGAATCCTCACGCGCCAGCTCGGCATCGAGGCGAGAGGCGTCGGAAATATCGGTGATCAGCCGGTCAAGGCGGCGCACATCATGCTGGATCACGTCCATGAGACGCTTTTTCGACTCTTCATTCTTTGCCAGCGGCAGCGTTTCGACGGCACTGCGCAGCGAGGTCAACGGGTTTTTCAGCTCATGGCTGACATCCGCTGCAAAACTCTCGATCGATTCGATCCGGGCATAGAGCGCATTGGTCATATCGCGAATGGACGTGGAAAGGTGACCGATTTCGTCCTGACGCTCGGAGAAATCCGGGATTTCCTCGCGGTTCTTTACGCCATGACGAACACGGTCGGCAGCGGCGGCAAGGCGGCGCAGCGGATTGGCGATGGTCGAGGCCAGAAACAGCGACAGGATCGCCATGACCAGCGCGGCAACCGTAAAGACACGGATGATCGCGAAGCGTTCGCCCTGAACGATCTTGTCGATGTCACCGCCTTCCGTCGACAAGAGGAGTACGCCGAGCACGGCACGGAAGCGCTGGATGGGCACAGCGACCGACACGATCTGCTCGCCCTTTTCCGTCATGCGCACAACCTTTGCGGGAGAACCGGTCAGTGCCTTGACGATTTCGGGATAGGAAGAGCCGTTACCGCCAGGTTGCTCCTGGTAGATGGGCAGGTCGCTACGGCGCAGGAGCCGCGTCATGCGGTTGGTCAGGCGCTCGAAGAAGCTGGGTTCTTCCCCATCGATGGGCGGAAGCTCATAGCGCAGCACCTGGCCACGTGAATAGAGATGGCGCGAGTCGAGCAAGAGGTTTGAGTCGCGGTCGTAAATGCGCGCGCGGGTACGCGTTGGCGAGATCAGCCGGCGCAGAACCGGTGCCACACGTTCCGGATTGATCGGAAAATCAAGATTGTCCAGGACATCCGGCGAAGGTGTGATGCTTTGACCTGCCTGCAATTCCAGCAGTTTTTCCGGATCGATCGCAATGGAGTTCGTATCGACGGTTGCCGATGAGGCGATCGCGCCCGCGATGATCTCACCCTGCGTCATCAGGCTCTCAACCCGCGCATCGATCAGTCCGTCGCGAAACTGATTGAGGTACATGATGCCGGACAGGAGGACGGCAAGGCCGGCGAGATTGAGAAACAGAATGCGCCGGGTAAGGCTCGAAAACAGATAGTTGCCGAAGACGCGATTAAGCGGCTTGAAGAAACGCCTCACGGCAAGCGAACGCTTCCGGCGCATAACGGCGCTCTTGCGCGTAATATTGCCGCTTTGCAGCCCGGCTACCATTTCTGCCTCAGAAAACTCATAAATTGCGTTGTCTCATCGCATTCCAGACGCGTTGAGACAACCTTGTTTTAGCGCGGATGACGAGCCTGTGAAAGCAGCTGGCCGGTCCCGCGTCATGCATTAAGCAATGTTCGCCCGCAATAATATCAAGTTTCGCGGAAACGATAGCCCACGCCATAGAGCGTTTCGATCATGTCGAAATCATCATCGACGACCTTGAACTTCTTGCGCAGTCGCTTGATGTGGCTGTCAATGGTGCGATCATCCACATAGACCTGCTCATCATAGGCCGCATCCATCAGCGCGTCACGGCTTTTGACGACGCCGGGACGTTGAGCCAGGGAATGCAGGATCAGGAACTCCGTCACGGTCAACGTTACGGGCTCGCCCATCCAGGTGCAGGTATGACGCTCCTGGTCCATGACCAATTGGCCGCGTTCGAGCGATTTTGCCTGCGGGCTGCCGGGCTTTGCCGCCGTTTCCCTCGCCGCAACACGGCGAAGCACCGCTTTGACGCGCTCAACCAGCAGACGCTGGGAGAACGGCTTGGTGATGAAATCATCGGCGCCCATCTTCAGGCCGAAAAGCTCGTCGATCTCGTCATCTTTCGATGTCAGGAAGATCACCGGCAGATCGGATTTCTGGCGCAGGCGGCGCAAGAGCTCCATTCCGTCCATGCGCGGCATCTTGATGTCGAAAATGGCGAGGTTGGGCGGGCGAGCCATCAGACCATCGAGCGCAGAGGCACCATCGGTGTACGTCTCGACACGATAGCCTTCCGATTCAAGCGCAATCGATACGGAGGTCAGAATGTTGCGATCGTCATCGACGAGCGCGATTGTTTGCATTGCGGGTACTTCCCTCATGCCCTGCCTTTCCTTGTGCCATTGAGTCAGTGCTGCTTGTGCCGGACAAATTAGGTACAAAATGTGGCACAGTTCGTGAGCGATGTCATCTTAACCACATTTGGTGACTTTTACGCTCACGGAAGAATAGCGGAATTTTTCCTTATTTAAACCGATTTAAAAAAATTTAAATTCTTTAAATCGATTAAACATTTGATACTACTCATTTTTTCTGCTTTTGACCAAGTATGACCGCATTCCCGTTGGAAGATGCGAGATGCGGCGTAATGGAACTTGACCTTTGAACCCTCTTAAACAACGGCGGACACATGACTAGAGAGACCGGTATCCACAACGCGGCGATCGCGCTCGGCACCTCAGGCTTGAAGGGGCTTTCGGCGGTCTATTATAATCTCGGGGCAGCAGAGCTCTACGAGGAGACATTGCGGCGGGGTGAGGCAGAGCTGACAGCGCAGGGTGCACTCGTTGCCCGCACAGGTCAGCACACCGGCCGTTCGCCAAAGGACAAATTTGTTGTTCGCGATGCGTCCACAGAGGATCACGTCTGGTGGGATAACAATTCACCAATGTCGCCCGAGGCCTTCGACCTGCTCTACGCCGATTTCATGAGCCAGGCAGAAGGCAAGGAACTGTTTGTCCAGGATCTGGTCGGCGGCGCCGATGACGATTACAAACTGAACACCCGCGTCATCACCGAATTCGCCTGGCATTCGCTGTTCATCCGCAACCTCCTGATCCGGCCCGACCGCGATACGCTGAAAAGCTTCGTGCCGCAGATGACGATTATCGACCTGCCGTCGTTCCGTGCCGACCCGGCCAGACACGGCACGCGGACGGAAACGGTCATCGCCGTCGATCTGAACCGTTTGATCGTGTTGATCGGTGGCTCGGCCTATGCGGGCGAGATGAAGAAATCGGTGTTCACCGCGCTAAACTATATCCTGCCAGCCAAGGGCGTCATGCCGATGCATTGCTCGGCCAATGAAGGCCCGGATGGCGACACTGCCGTCTTCTTCGGCCTTTCGGGTACAGGCAAGACGACGCTCTCGGCCGATCCGAGCCGTACATTGATCGGCGACGACGAGCACGGCTGGGGCGAACACGGCGTCTTCAATTTCGAGGGCGGCTGCTATGCCAAGACAATCCGTCTTTCCGCAGAAGCGGAACCGGAAATCTTCGCGACGACCCAACGTTTCGGTACCGTGCTTGAGAACGTCGTTCTCGATGAAAACCGGAACCCGGATTTCAATGACGGCTCATTGACGGAAAACACACGCTGCGCCTATCCGCTCGATTTCATTCCGAATGCATCGAAGACCGGCAAGGCGAGCCACCCCAAGAACATCATCATGCTGACGGCCGATGCATTCGGGGTCATGCCGCCTATTGCCAAGCTCACCCCGGCTCAGGCCATGTATCACTTCCTTTCCGGCTACACCGCCAAGGTTGCCGGCACGGAGCGCGGCGTGACCGAACCCGAAGCTACGTTCTCGACCTGCTTCGGCGCGCCCTTCATGCCGCGCCATCCGTCGGAATATGGCAATCTCCTGCGCCAGCTCATCGCCGACCACGGTGTCGATTGCTGGCTGGTGAACACCGGCTGGACAGGCGGCGCCTATGGTACGGGCAAGCGGATGCCAATCAAGGCGACACGCGCACTTCTTACAGCCGCCCTAGATGGGTCTCTGAAGGGTGCCCAGTTCCGCACGGATCCGAATTTCGGCTTTGCGGTTCCGGTTTCGGTGCCGGGCGTTGACGATACCATTCTCGATCCGCGCTCGACATGGACAGACAAGGCCGGTTACGACGCCCAGGCGAACAAGCTGGTCGATATGTTCATTCGCAATTTCGGCAAGTTCGAAAGCCATGTCGATAGCGATATCAGGGCTGCGGCCCCGCACACGCCGGTTGCCGCGGAGTAATTCCGCTGGATTCTCGACATTGAAAGGCCCCGTTGATTGCAATGGGGCCTTTTGCACTTGCGGCAATGTTCCTGGTGCTTTGCGCGAATCAAAGTTTCGGCTACCAATCCAGTGATGGAAGAGAGCCGGAGCCGGATCAAAATCACCAATCGAATCTGGATCGACGAGGACGATCTGGAGGAAAGCTTCATTCGCTCGGCTGGACCAGGCGGACAGAACGTCAACAAGGTTTCGACGGCAGTGCAATTGCGGTTTCTTGGCTCGCGCGCCGGGCTACCGGACGATGTATTTGCGCGGCTGATAAAACTCGCAGGACAGAAGGCAACAAAGGACGGCGATGTACTCATCGAGGCTAGCCGCTTTCGCACCCAGGAACGCAACCGTCAGGATGCGCGCGAGCGCATGGTTGCGCTGATCGCCAGGGCCGCCGAGCCACCGCCGCCGCCCCGCAAGAAAACCCGGCCAACAAAGGGCTCTATCGAACGCCGCCTCAAAGCAAAATCTGGCCGTGCCGATGTGAAAAAGATGCGCGGCAAGGTCAAGGGAGATTAGACGTGCGCTTAGAATATTAACTGCACGTGATAATCTTGGCTTTTAAAGTCCTTCGCGGAGTGCCACAACAGCATTTGCCGGTTTGAACAATCAACAAGGAGCCAGACATGGGACTATTTGATTTCGTTAAATCCGTAGGAAAGAAAATAGGCATTGGCGACGATGAGCCAGACGCCGAGGCGCTGAAGAAAGAACTCGATTCACACAAGCTCGGCACCGAGAATGTTGAGGTGCTTGTTGAAGGCGACAAAGCAGTCCTGAAGGGCAATGTCACCAACCAGGAAATTCTGGAGAAGGCGATCATTGCCGTTGGCAACTCGCTTGGTATCTCCAAGGTCGAGACTGACGGCCTCAAGGTCGACACCACAACCACCGGTTCGGTCGCCAAGGCTCCCGTGTTCTACACGGTGAAGAAGGGCGACAATTTGTGGAAAATCGCCGAGTCCCAGTACGGCAAGGGCAAGGGTGCCAAGAACACGCTGATCTTCGAGGCCAACAAGCCAATGCTGACCCATCCCGACAAGATTTACCCAGGTCAGGTGCTGCGCATCCCGGCGCTCGACTGATCATAACTTTATCGCCAAACGGCCCGGCGCCTGATTGCAGCCGGGCCTTTGCTTTAAACGGCTAAGCTCATTCGATGCTCCTGCTTGCACCCGGCATTCGCTATTATCCGGATCATTTCGATCCGGCCGGACAGGCTGCGCTGGTGGAGGATATCAGGGCGGTCGTCACCGAAGCACCGCTTTACGTTCCAGCCATGCCGAAAACCGGCAAGGAAATGAGCGTGCGCATGACCAATTGCGGTTCGCTCGGCTGGGTCACCGACAAGGAACAGGGTTATCGTTATCAGCCCACGCATCCGGTGACGCAAAAGCGGTGGCCAGCCATTCCGCCGCGCCTGCTCGCGCTGTGGCACGAGGTCGGCGAGTTTCCGTTGCCGCCGGAAGCCTGCCTGGTGAATTTCTATTCGGAAACTGCAAGGATGGGCCTGCACCAGGATCGCGACGAACAGAATTTTCAGGCGCCCGTCGTTTCTGTCTCGCTCGGTGACGCCTGTCTGTTCCGCTTTGGCGGCACAAATCGCAACGACAAGACGCAGTCGATCCGGCTTTCAAGCGGAGACGTCATTGTTCTCGGCGGCGAAGGCCGCCTGGCGTTTCATGGCGTCGACCGCATCTATCCCGACACATCGACGCTTTTGAAGAGCACCGGCCGGATAAATCTCACTTTGCGGCGCGTCACAGCTTCCTGAGCGCGACTTCCTCGACGAGGTGGTTGTCACCCTTGCGCAGGATCAGATCGGCACGAGGCCGTGTCGGCAGGATGTTTTCCTTGAGGTTCTTCAGATTGATATTCGCCCAGAGGCTTTCGCCGATGGCGAGCGCGGAATCATCGGAAATCGTCGAATAACGATGGAAGAACGAGCTCGGGTCCTTGAACGCCGTTTCACGCAGCCGCATGAAGCGGCTGATGTACCATTTGTGAATCTGCTCTTCATCCGCATCGATATAGATCGAGAAATCGAAGAAATCCGAAACGAAAGGCACCATCTTGCCATCTTCAGGCAGATCGCGGACCTGAAGCACGTTGATCCCTTCAAAGATCAGGATATCGGGTGCATCGACCGTCTGGAATTTACCCGGCAGCACATCGTAGGTCAGGTGCGAATAGAGCGGTGCGTTGACGTTGCGCTGGCCGGCCTTGATCTGCGACAGGAAGCGCAGGACCATGCCGACATCATAGCTCTCGGGAAAACCCTTGCGCTCCATCAGGCCCTTGGTGCGCAGAACCTCATTCGGATAGAGGAACCCGTCAGTGGTCACCAGATCTACCTTCGGGCTCGACGGCCAGCGGGCCAGAAGCTCTTTCAGTACACGGGCGGTGGTAGACTTGCCGACAGCAACCGACCCCGCAATGCCGATAATGAAGGGTGTCTTGAAGGCGTCGCCGGTGTTGAGGAATTGCCGGCGTTGATAGAACAGAAGCTGGCTCGCCTCCACATGAGCGGAAAGCAGCCGTGACAGCGAAAGGTAGATCCGGCTCACCTCATCGAGATCGATCGGATCGCCCAAAGAACGCAGCCGCTTGACCTCGTCATAAGTCAGCGTCATTGGCGTGTCAGCACGAAATTCTGCCCACCGCTCGGCACTGAAGAACCGGTAGGGCGAAAACTCGCTGGGTGCCAATTGATCCACGACATCCCCTTCTGTCTGTCGTTCGACTGCCGGTGCTTTAAACATGATCAGTCATGTCCTCGCGCGGCTTTTTCTTCAAGGCCGGTCTGCGCCGTTCGCCGGTCGAGTTCCTCGAGGACTTCCTCAAGCTTGATGCCGGAAATCCCGAGAACGACCAGCAGATGATAGAGCAAATCGGCGCTTTCGGAAACAACGCCCTGCCTGTCGCCGGAGACGGCGGCAATGACGGTTTCAACCGCCTCTTCACCCAGCTTCTGGCTGGCCTTGCCAATACCCTTGGCGTAGAGGCTGGCAGTATAGGATTTGAGGTCTGCCGACGCGGCGCGTTCCGCCACGATGCGCTCGAGATCGGCGAGGGTGAATGCAGTCATCAAGCTCTCCAGCGGCTCAGCGGACAGGGTCAAGGCGCATCGGAATACCCGCCGCGGCCATGTGGGCTTTCGCTTGCGCGATCGTATAGGTGCCAAAGTGGAAGATCGACGCCGCCAGCACGGCCGAAGCGTGACCCTCGAGAATCCCCTCGACCATGTGGTCCAGATTGCCGACACCGCCCGATGCTATCACTGGCACACGGACTGCATCGGCGATGGCGCGTGTCACCGGAATATCGTAGCCGATCTTCGAGCCATCCCGGTCCATCGAGGTCAGCAGTATTTCCCCGGCTCCGAGATCGACTACCTTGCGCGCGAACTCCACCGCGTCGATGCCGGTCGCCTGCCTGCCGCCGTGGGTGAAAATCTCCCAGCGATCGGTCTCGCCTGGGCTCGAAACCTTTTTGGCGTCGATGGCGACGACAATGCATTGATTGCCGAACTTGTCGGCCGCTTCGGCGATAAACTCGGGGTTGTTCACCGCAGCGGTGTTGATCGACACCTTGTCGGCGCCAGCGAGGAGCAGCTTGCGGATATCGGCAACCGTACGCACACCGCCGCCGACGGTCAGCGGCATGAAACATTGTTCGGCAGTACGGGCAACCACGTCGAAAATCGTCTCGCGATTGTCGGAGGAGGCAGTGATATCGAGAAAGCAGAGCTCGTCTGCACCCGCCGCATCATAGGCTTTCGCCGCCTCGACAGGATCGCCGGCATCGATGAGATCAACGAAATTGACGCCCTTGACGACACGGCCGTCTTTCACGTCGAGACAGGGTATGACACGGGCTTTCAGGGTCATGCGGCGCGCTCCCGTGCTTCGCGGAGGACCTGCAGCGCTTCCGCTGGGTCGATCCGGCCATCATAAAGCGCGCGGCCGGAGATCGCGCCTTCAAGCTTCTTCGCATCCGGCATGGTCATGCGGACGATATCGGCGATCGAGGCAAGGCCGCCCGACGCGATGACCGGGATGGAGACCGCCTCGGCCAGTTGCAGCGTCGATTCCCAGTTGATGCCTGCGAGTACGCCGTCGCGATCGATATCCGTATAGATGATCGCAGCGACACCAGCGCCTTCAAACTGCTTCGCCAGTTCGACAACGCCGAGTGTCGAAGCTTCCGCCCAGCCTTCGACGGCAACCTTGCCGCCCTTGGCGTCGATACCAACAGCCACCTTGCCGGGAAAGCGCTTGCAGGCCTCGACGACCAGCGCCGGATCGCGCACGGCCACCGTCCCAAGAATGACGCGGGAGAGCCCCTTTGCCAGCCAGTCCTCGATATGATCGAGCGTGCGGATACCGCCGCCAAGCTGTACAGGATTTTTCGTGGCATTGAGGATCGCCTCAACCGCAGCGCCGTTGACTGACTGACCGGCAAAGGCACCGTTCAGATCAACCACATGCAGCCACTCAAAACCTTGAGCCTCAAAAGCTTTGGCCTGTGCAGCTGGATCGGCATTATAGACCGTGGCCTGATCCATATCGCCAAGCTTGAGGCGCACACACTGGCCGTCTTTCAGATCGATTGCTGGAAACAGGATCACGGATTCCACCTCAGAAAATTGGCGATGAGGGCAAGGCCGAGGGCCTGGCTCTTTTCCGGGTGAAATTGCGTCCCGGCCATATTGTCGTTGGCTACGGCAGCGGTAACCGTCCCGCCATAGTCGGTGACCGCCACCACGTCATTTTCGATCTCGGCATCGAGAAAATAGGAATGGACGAAATAGGCGTGCAGACCCTGCGGTCCTGTCTCGATCCCATCGAACAGCGGATGCGGACGAGTGAGACGGAGAGTGTTCCAGCCAATCTGCGGAATCTTCAGCGCCGGGTCGGATGGCACCATCTCACGGACATCGCCCTTGATCCAGTCAAAGCCGGTTGAAATGGTCTTTTCCAGTCCGCGCGACGACATGAGCTGCATGCCAACGCAGATGCCAAGGAATGGCCGTGCCTTTTCCACCGCCACTTCATGAATGGCTTCGACCATTCCTTCGACAGCATGAAGCCCGCGGCGGCAATCGGCATAGGCTCCGACGCCCGGCAGGACTATGCGGTCGGCGTTACGGACGTGCTCCGCGTCGTCGGTCAAATCGATCGTCGCATTGATCCCGCTTTCCCGCGCCGCGCGCTCGAAAGCCTTGGTAGCCGAACGCAGATTGCCCGAACCATAGTCGATGATGGCAACGCGCATGCTAATGCTCTCCCCGGAGGCTCACTAGCCCGACCATACCGCCAAGTGCCTGCTTGCGGGCGGCGGCCGGAAGCGAAGGCGGCATATCAGATATAAGGCTTGCAGGGGTCGAAGGTAGCGCAACGGCCGCAATATTCGGTCCGAGGAACCAGATTGTTTCAGCATCATCCGCATTGCGCGCATCGACAACCGCGATTTGTTCGCAGCCGCGCCGTTCCAGCGCTGCCGCCCGCCAGTTGTTCGCCTCGAAACCCACCAGAAGCGAAAGCAGCACCGTGACGAACGCCGCCATATCATCATGACCGGTAGAATCGCCCACGACAGAAATAACAATCGTTAATCCGAGAACCAGCACTGCCTCGAACCATAGCCGGTGCACCAGCAGCCAGGGGACAGGCAGGACGAAAGCGAGGACGGCAAAACCATCCCGGATGAAAACAGTGCGGTCGTCGTCACGCTGGCCGTTCTGCGACCGCGGCGCCAATACAAGAAAACTGGCCATGTTTCAGCCCTCCCGTCAGCCGTTCAGCGTGCCCTTTGTCGAAGGAATGGCATCCTTCTGACGTGGATCAGTCTCTATGGCGCAGCGTAACGTGCGTGCAACCGCCTTGAAACAAGTCTCGGCGATGTGGTGATTGTTGGCACCATAGAGGTTCGACACATGCAGGGTGATGCCGGCATTTTGTGCCAGCGCCTGGAAGAATTCCCGCACCAGTTCCGTATCGAATGTACCGATCTTCGCCGCCGAAAACTCAACCTGCCAGACAAGGAACGGCCGGCCCGAAACGTCGAGTGCGGCCCGCGTCAGCGTCTCATCCATGGCGAGATCGAGCGAGGCATAGCGATTGATACCGCGGCGATCGCCAAGTGCCTTGGCGACGGCCTGGCCGATGGCGATGCCCGTGTCCTCGACCGTGTGGTGGTCATCGATATGCAGATCACCCTTGGCCTTGATGTCCATGTCGATCAATGAATGGCGGGAGAGCTGCTCCAGCATATGGTCGAAAAAGCCGACGCCCGTAGATATGTTGAACGTGCCCGTGCCATCCAGATTAACCGAAACGGCAATGCTGGTTTCCTTGGTGCTGCGCTCGATCTTCGCGGTGCGTATACTGACGCTTGTCATTGCTGTTTCCCGCCACGTGGGTTCTTGATGCTGCCGACTGATTGTGGCCTTCTAAAACACGAACGGCGAATCTCCAAATGCTTTGATAGCGCAGGCTGGGGCAGCCATTTGCAATTCCGTAGCGGCGTCATACATAAGTGCAACAGAAGGGGTTCGAACTGCTGCCATTTGGGGCATAATCGGACCTGCTTGAAGGAGAAACGAATGCAAGACCATAATCCCTCCACCATGTATGGGACCACCATTGTAACCGTCCGCAAGAACGGGAAAGTGGTAATTGCCGGCGACGGACAGGTCAGCCTTGGCAATACCGTCATGAAAGGCAATGCCCGCAAGGTACGCCGCATCGGCAAAGGCAATGTCATCGCCGGATTTGCCGGCGCAACGGCCGACGCCTTCACCCTGCTCGAGCGGCTTGAAAGCAAACTCGAACAATATCCCGATCAGCTGATGCGTGCCTGTGTAGAGCTTGCCAAGGACTGGCGGACGGACCGCTATCTGCGCCGTCTCGAAGCGATGATGCTCGTCGCCGACAAATCGGTGACGCTTGCCCTGACCGGCACTGGCGATGTGCTAGAGCCTGAACATGGTTTGATGGCCATCGGCTCCGGCGGCAATTACGCGCTGGCCGCTGCACGCGCGCTGGCCGATATGGACCTGAGCGCCGAAGAGATCGCCCGCCGCTCCATGCAGATCGCCGCCGACATCTGTATCTATACCAATACGAACGTCACACTCGAGAGCCTCGATGCCGAATGAGCCGATCTATCGCTACGGCTTCATCCCGGTCGAGCCCCGCCATCTGAGCATGATTTCGGATTGGCTGGCAGAACCGCATGTGGCGAAGTGGTGGGGCAAGGATCCGGAGGAGGAGATGGCATCGATCATGGAACACATGGACAGCGTCTCGGTCGAGCCTTTCATCATCATGCTTGGTGACGAGGCCATCGGATATCTGCAGACCTACGATCCGCATCTGGAAGATGACCATCCCTACCAGGACCAACCAACCGGCACGCTCGGACTTGACCAGTTCATCGGCGAGCCCGATCTGATCGGCCAGGGCCATGGACCCCGTCTGCTTGACGAGTTCGTGTCGCTGCTGTTCGAAGAAGGTGTGCCGCGCGTGATCGTCGATCCGGATCCCGCCAATGAGCAGGCGATCAAGGCATATAAGAAAGCGGGTTTCATTGCTTTCGATACCCGCACATCCATTTATGGTCCCGCCCTTTTGATGGCGCGGGATAATCCTGAACAATGGCCCGAATTTGGGCAAGATGAAGTGAGACTGCAATGACAACATTTTCCCCCCGCGAGATCGTCTCTGAGCTCGACCGCTACATTATCGGCCAGAATGATGCGAAACGCGCCGTCGCCATCGCGTTGCGCAACCGCTGGCGCCGCCAGCAGCTGGAAGGCCAGATGCGCGAAGAGGTAATGCCAAAGAACATCCTGATGATCGGACCGACCGGCGTAGGCAAGACGGAAATCTCCCGCCGCCTGGCCAAGCTTGCCGGTGCTCCGTTCATCAAGGTGGAAGCGACCAAATTTACTGAAGTCGGTTATGTCGGGCGTGATGTCGAGCAGATCATTCGCGATCTGGTCGAAGTCGCTATCGGCCTCGTGCGCGAAAAGAAGCGCGAAGAGGTTAAGGCCAAGGCTCATGTCAACGCGGAAGAGCGTGTTCTCGATGCGCTGGTCGGCAAGACAGCGAGCCCCGCGACGCGCGACAGTTTCCGCAAGAAACTGCGCGACGGGCTGATCGACGACAAGGAAATCGAAGTCGAGATTGCCGATAGCGGTTCGGGCATGCCCAATTTCGAACTTCCGGGGATGCCGGGCGCCAATATTGGTGTACTCAATCTCAGCGACATGTTGGGCAAGGCCATGGGCGGGCGAACCAAGACCGTGAAAACCACGGTGAAGGAGTCCTATTCCGTGCTCATCAATGACGAGTCGGACAAGCTGCTCGATCAGGACCAGATCACCCAGGAAGCGCTGCGCTCGGCCGAGGATGACGGCATCGTCTTCCTCGACGAGATCGACAAGATCGCCGCGCGAGACGGCGGCGTGGGTGCTGGCGTATCACGCGAAGGCGTGCAGCGCGACTTGCTGCCATTGGTGGAGGGAACGACCGTCGCGACCAAATACGGTCCGATCAAGACCGACCACATCCTGTTCATCGCGTCAGGCGCTTTCCATGTTTCCAAACCGTCAGACCTCCTGCCGGAATTGCAGGGACGCCTGCCGATCCGCGTCGAGCTCAGCGCCCTGACCCGCGATGACATGCGCCGAATCCTGACCGAGCCGGAAGCCAGCCTGCTGAAGCAGTATATCGCATTGATGGCGACCGAGGAGGTCACGCTCAACATCACTGACGATGCGATCGATGCCCTGGCAGATATCGCAGTCGACCTCAACTCGACGGTGGAGAATATCGGTGCAAGGCGTTTGCAGACCGTGATGGAACGTGTACTCGACGACATTTCGTTCAATGCACCCGACAAATCCGGTGCCGAACACACAATCGACGCCAAATATGTACGCGAGACTGTCGGCGACCTTGCCAAGAACGCGGATTTGTCGCGCTTCATACTCTAGCGTCAGTCATCGCCTGTCACGACTGCCCCCCTCGACCCTGCGAGGGGGGCATTTTTTGCTCCAACGATGCTGGTGGTGAGGTTTTTCTGGCTTTCGAACAAGCAAGGCGTTATTCGGATCGCCCGACCGAAACTTTGGACCGATGATGAAACGCCACCTGATCCTTTTCGCGACGAGTTGTTTTTTGCTCTCAGCTTTGCAACCGGCAGCGGCCGTAACTGTCGTACCGGAAGGCAATCGCAATGAGAGCCAGCCCGGCGTTCCCGCCGCTTCCGCCAAGCGGACGCGCGAGATGAACACCACCTATGAAGCGAAATATCAGAAGATCTACAATCTGCTGAAAACTGATTCCAAGCTGCGATCGAAGATTGCCAGCGTTGCCCGTACCTACGGGATCGATCCTGTTCACATTGTCGGCGCCCTTGTTGGCGAACACACCTACAATGTCGATGCCTATGACCGCCTGCAGACCTACTACGTCAAGGCCATTTCCTACGTCCAGCAAGGCCTGAGCTTCGACTACCAGGGCGAGACCATTGGCGATTTTGTCAAACGGCCGCAGTTTTCAGCCTGCGCGCAGTTCAAGGACAGCCTGCGCCTATGGACCTGCCGTGAGGATGTCTGGGAACAGGATTTCCGGGGTAAGACGGTTGGGGGCAAGCGCTTTCCAGACAATCGTTTCAGCGCCGTATTCTTCCAGCCTTTCTACGCGGGGCAGAGTTTTGGCCTTGGCCAGCTTAGTCCCCTGATCGCACTGCAGATGACTGACATGGTAAGTCGCTATTCGGGACTGCCGAAGCTCGATGCCGACCATGCGGCGGATGTTTACAAGACGATCATGGATCCCGACCTGACGCTGCCCTATATGGCAGCAGCGCTAAAACATTCGATCGATGTCTACCGCCGCGTTGCCGACTTCGATATCTCGGGAAATCCGGGTATCACCGCAACCCTTTACAATACGGGCGGCCCCGATGGGCGTGCGCGTGCGCTGGCCGATGCCAATGCTGCTCGCTTGGCCAATGGTGAAGAGCCGCTATTACCGGAAGAGAATTATTATGGCTGGCTGGTCAATGAGAAAATCGACCAGCTTCGGGCGCTTTTCTGATTGAAGAACCACCCGTTAGCGTTTGCGTTTTTCCGGTAAGGTTTTCAGCTTCTGGATCAAGCTCTTGGCCATGTCTGTGTCAATTTCGCCGATTCTTGCGGCCAGCAGGTTGGCAAGTTCCGTCGCTGCAGGTGAAAGACCGGCCGTATCGATGGTGATACGGGGGTCCGATATCATAGCCAATCGCTGCAGCTCTTCCGCCTCGTCCCAGATAATATTGAAATACTGGATAATGCGCTGCAACTTGTCCCACGTCGGTTGACCACGTTTTCCGTGTTCCAGTGCTGAGAGATAGGCCGCAGACACGCCGATTGCCTTGGCCATGTCCTTTTGCGAAATGCTGCGTTCGGCGCGCAGGTCACGGAGTTTTTCGCCAAACGGGGTCATGGCGCCTCCGGCGACCGGCGCATGCGGACATAAATCGCGCCCGTACCGCCATGGTTGCGCGCTGCATCCTCATAGCCATTGACCAGAATGCGGAACGACGGCGTCGCAAACCATAGAGGCACGGCCTGACGCAACACACCGTCGCTACCAAAAGAAGATCCCTTGCCGGTGATGACAAGAACATGGCGCAGCTTTCGCAGATGCGCGCGCTGCAGGAAACCGAGGAGGAGGCCATAGGCTTCGCTTTGGGTGAGTCCGTGCAGATCGATTCTGGCTTCGATAACGACGCGGCCCTTTGCGATTTTCTTGTGCGTCGGGCGGTCGATCGGATGCAGACGCTGCGGTTGAGCCGGTTTTACATCGGAAATCGCCGATGGGACCGGCCTGGTGCTTTCTGGCGCCGATAGGTGAAGTGCCTTCTGTTCTTGTCGTTCATCGATCAAAAAGGTTGGCTTTTCCTTGCCCTTCAGCGGCCTTGCGGATTTGGCAACAGTCTCCCAGAGAATCCTGTCCTCCAGAGTGGCGAATCCGCCTAGCGCCTTCTTCTTCATGCGTTTTGTGCCAGAAGGGAGCGCGGAACCAGCGCATAGAAATCGGCCTTGTGGCGAATGCCACCGGCAATCTCGCCCGCCGCATTGCCGGAGCCGGCAAAGAGATCGCCCCGCGCCGGGCCGACGATGGCCGAGCCGGTATCCTGCGCAATCATTAGACGCGCAAAGTGATCACCGCCGAAAGCCTTCAGATCAGGGGCGTGGATATAAAATGGTGTCCCGAATGTGTGCAGCAGCCTGTCAACGGCGAGAGACCGGCCGCCGGTCAGCGGCACCTTGGCCGCGGCGATTGGACCAAGCGATTCATTATCGACCTCGGCCTCGCGAAAGAAAATATAGGACCGGTTGTTCCACATCAGTGCCCGTGCCCGTTCCGGATGATCGGCAAGCCAGACGCGGATCGACCGCATCGACATGTTTTCCGGCGCTATCTCGCCGCTGTCGAGCAGGATCTTGCCGATGCCGGTAAAACGATGCCCGGTCTTGGCCGCATAGGTGATGCGGCGAAGGCGGCCATCGGTCATTTTCAGTCGTGCCGCACCTTGAACGTGGATAAAGAAGGCATCGACAGGACTTTCGACGAACGCGATTTCCAGACCCTGGCCGTCCAACGCGCCGCTTTCAATTGCAGGACGATCGAAATATTCGACGAGACCTGCCGGCGTTTCCCGGGCAAAGGCAAAATAGTGATCGAACCCATCGGGGCGGTTGCTGTCGTCGATATCGACGAGATCGGTGGGGCGGCTGAGAAATGGGACTGTAAACCGGTCGGTGCGAACCGGCGATGCTATGACCTCCGGTTCGTAGAAACCGGTGACGAAACCGTCATTCGATTCTGTGCTTTCTATTAGGGCCGGCTGAAACCATTTCCCGAAAAACTGCCGTGCCTGCTGATCGGTTTCGACCAATGTTTCACGTGAATCAGCTAAAATTGGCGCAAGCGCGTCAAAACTGATGCCGAGCGAACCCGACTTGTACGGCTTTTCCCGGACGCGCTCCGCAGAGCGAACGAAGGCGCGAAATGACTCCAGCTGGTTGTCATCTTCCCAGCCGGGACAGTCTTTGAAATCCACCGGCTGGAACAGGGGCGACAGCATGGTTATTCAGTCCCGATTGATCAGTCTTCGGCTTCGGTTGCGACCAGCTTCCAGTTCGGATCTTTCGAACGTGTGTCGCGGGCAAAGGTCCAGACATCCTTGACTTCGGCGACGGATTCCTTGTCGCCATCGATCACATTGCCGTCCTTGTCGAGCGTTGCCGAAATCAGCTCGCTAATAATCCGCACGGTGACGTGGGACTCGGTGCCCTTCATCTCCGCACCGATGATTTCCGCCTTGTTGATGCCGACGAAAGACGACTGCACCTTTTCGCCGCGCGATTCCCGGTCAGCAATGGCCGCGACAAAACCATCGAACACTTCGCGCGACAGCAGGGACTTCAGCGTCTTGCGGTCACCATCGGCGAATGACATGACGATCATTTCATAAGCCATTTTCGAGCCTTCGAGGAATTTCGCGGGTTCGAAGGATGGGTCAGCATTCTGGATTGCGCGCAAACCGTCATTCAGTGGCGTGCCCGGCTTGGCGATTGCATCGATTTTCTCGAAGCTGCTTTCCTTCACTTCACCGCGGCGCGGCAGGGAAACGACATTGTCGCCTGCCTTTGGCTTGTCATCGACCTCGGCTGTGCGCGTGTAGGGATTGAACGGTGGGCGCTCGTTGCCGGTGCGCCGCCCAAGGACCTTGCGCAGTTGGAGAAAGATCACCACCGCAGCCACGAAGAAAAAAATTGTTCCGAAGTCCAGATATTCCATGTCGCCTGCCATTCATCCCAAAGTTCGTTGCGGCCTTCGATCTTCCGCCGAAATACCAAAATCATATAGATTGCCAAACACAATCATACAAATGCTCATCTTGCTTGCCTATATAGGCATGAAATTGACGCCGGGTATGGATAATATCCCGATATGTCCTCTGAAAGGTAAATTAGTTTGCGATCGTCTCTCGTGCCTCTGCTCCTCCTGGCGCTCCCATTTCTGGAAATCGCTGGTTTCATCGTGGTCGGCAGCAAAATCGGCGTGCTGGCAACGCTTGGTCTCATATTCCTGTCGATCTTCCTGGGCGTCTTTTTGCTGCGCCTGCAGGGCTTTGGGCTCATCCAGAAAATCCGCGAGGAAACGGCCGCCGGTCGCACGCCGAAGCGGGAGCTGGTTCACGGCGTTATGCTGGTCTTTGCCGCGTTCCTGTTGATCATTCCCGGCTTCATTACCGACATTATCGGTTTGCTGCTGTTCATCCCGGCCGTGCGTGACATCGGCTGGCGGTTCATCAGCGACCGCGTGGTTGTGGTCCAGTCCGGCGGCCGCGGTGCGTCCCGGCCCGGAACATCGCGCATCAAGGACCGTGTCATCGA